>NZ_KV831005.1:0-594 GCF_001836945.1 Staphylococcus sp. HMSC062H10 | reverse complement strand
AGGTCAGCGGTTCGATCCCGCTAGTCTCCACCATATTATTTACAAACTATATAAGGCGGTGTAGCTCAGCTGGCTAGAGCGTACGGTTCATACCCGTGAGGTCGGGGGTTCGATCCCCTCCACCGCCACTATTTATTAGTTGTAAAATTATATTTAGGACCTTTAGCTCAGTTGGTTAGAGCTAACGGCTCATAACCGTTCGGTCGCAGGTTCGAGTCCTGCAAGGTCCATATAATTTTGGAGGAATACCCAAGTCCGGCTGAAGGGATCGGTCTTGAAAACCGACAGGGGCTTAACGGCTCGCGGGGGTTCGAATCCCTCTTCCTCCGTTTTACTAATGGTCTCGTAGTGTAGCGGTTAACACGCCTGCCTGTCACGCAGGAGATCGCGGGTTCGATTCCCGTCGAGACCGCCATTTAATTTTATAATTAATAGCGATTTACCTATAATAATGGAGGAATACCCAAGTCCGGCTGAAGGGATCGGTCTTGAAAACCGACAGGGCCTTAACGGGCCGCGGGGGTTCGAATCCCTCTTCCTCCGCCATTATTTTTTATTATCGCGGGATGGAGCAGTTCGGTAGCTCGTCGGGCT
>NZ_KV831004.1:0-204 GCF_001836945.1 Staphylococcus sp. HMSC062H10 | reverse complement strand
CAGGCGCTCTCCCAGCTGAGCTAAGCCCCCATAATAATTACAGTATATCGGGAAGACAGGATTCGAACCTGCGACCCCTTGGTCCCAAACCAAGTGCTCTACCAAGCTGAGCTACTTCCCGTATAATTAACGCGCCCGATAGGAGTCGAACCCATAACCTCTTGATCCGTAGTCAAACGCTCTATCCAATTGAGCTACGGGCGC
>NZ_KV831003.1:145396-192377 GCF_001836945.1 Staphylococcus sp. HMSC062H10 | reverse complement strand
TGAAAACTGTCTAAAAAATTGTTGACATACCAATGGTAGATATAGAGAAAATTGGTTATCAGGGAAATAAGAATGGTACATTAATTTATAAAATTGATGAAAAAGGTCAGTACATATTGGATGAAAATGGAAATAAAATATTAGATGAAGAAATAAGTGAAGCATTAGAAGGATGGACTGAGTACGAAGCAGTAAATGAGGTGTGGAGTTCATGAAGCAAGGAGTTGTAAGTTCTAAGAAATTATTTAGAAGACTCGATGTTAAATACCATTTTAATGAAAATAAAGAGATAGATAATTATGATAAACTTTGTGATTTAAAGGAACTCATTGTAAGAGATCCGAACTGTTATGGTTTCCGTTATAGCTCAGTAGGAATACCTATGATAAGAATAAGTGATATTGGTAATCCTTTTATTAATTATGATAATGTGGCTTATGTAAATGAGAGGATTCATAATAAATATAAAAAAACTCAATTACAAAAATTTGATATTCTTATGTCAGTTAGAGGAGTAAGTATAGGTAAAATCGGTATTTTTATGGGAGAATATTCAGAAGCTAACATTAGTGCGAATTTAATAATAATTAGATTAAAAAATCCATCGTATGCTCCTTATGTAGCAATGAGTCTCATATCTTCTGTCGGACAAAGCCAGATAAGTAGAAGTATCGGTGGTGGATCGAAACCAACAATTACCTCAGGATTTATTGATGAAATAGAGATCCCTACACCTCCTGAGGAAGTGCTTAAAAATATAAATCAACTTTTCTTTGAAGCATTTAATCAACGTGGGTTAGCTAAAGAATCTACAGAAATAATAGATTCAGTTTTTGATGAATTATTTAAGTATGAAGATAATAAAAAATCTGTAAGTTATACTAAAAATATTTTAGATAATAACCGATGGGATAGTCATTACCATAATCCTAAATATATAAATACTAGACGAAAAGTTGATGCCGAAAATGCAAAATATTTAAAAAATTTAGTTACTGAAGTGACAGAGAGCGTCGATAAACTTCACGAAGATAAAGTAGGTTATATAGAAATTTCTAATGTTAATAATCGTACTGGTAGAATCAACGGGATAAAATTTGATTACATTAATAAACTACCAAAAAACGGGAAAATAATATTGAAGGATGAAGACATACTAATATCTAAAGTCCGTCCATATAGAGGTTCCATAGCAATTTATAAAGAGTATAGTGCTGAATTATGCACAGCATCTAAAAGTGCTTTTGTCGTGATTAGAGCAGAAGAATTTATGTATCCTTATTATTTAACAGCTTTTCTCAGATATCGATTAGGTCTTGATCAGATAGTCATGAATCAATCTGGAACAACTTACCCTACTGTAAAGCCAGAAGAGATTATGAATGTCAAAGTCATTTTGCTAGAAGATATGAAGATGAAAGAAATAAATGAAATTTATCGTAAAAATATCGATTCAAAATATCATGAAGAAAAAAATATACAAAGTATTATAGAGCTACTAGAATCGAGTTTCTCATAATCTGTAAAACGGAAATCAATTCCTGCTTTTCCCATGATAACTTTTACTTCCTTTTAAATTTATACGAAGGTTAACTTCAAAAGTGTCGAATGACTTATTATTCAAGTAATTGTACCATCAGCACTGAGTTCTAGAGAAACATCATGTTTAGATAGCTCGTCAATTTCTCTGTCGTAAAGATATTCTCTATTTTGATCAATGATTTTCATTTTAAACAGCAGTTTTTTTAGTTCATCAGCCTCACTAAGATTTGTAAAATATTGAATTGAAACATAGAAATAAGCGGTACTTAACATGACAGCCCTCATTCATTTAGTTCGTTAAATAAATTATAAAGTTTAAATTTGGGCTGTACACTTTTAATTGTAAATAATAATGGTTTTTATTTAGGTTATAAACCCATAATTGGATACCATCTCTTTATTTAAATTCTTTGCTCCTGGCATCCTCTGAATTAAAAGGATACAGGTATGGTGGAGTAGTATTGAGTTTTGAACTCGTGAAAATAAATTATCATCCTCTTTATTGTGATAGGGAGTGGGACAGAAATGATATTTTCGCAAAATTTATTTCGTCGTCCCACCCCAACTTGCATTGCCTGTAGAATTTCTTTTCGAAATTCTCTTTGTTGGGGCCCCTGACTAGAATTGAAAAAAGCTTGTTACAAGCGCATTTTCGTTCAGTCAACTACTGCCAATATAACTTCGTAGAGCATAGAACATTGATTTATGTCCCAGCCTGCAATAATTTTTTAAGGGAAGTGAATATATATGATTACCCAATCATTAAAGACAGTTATCAATTTTTCAAATGAAATTTTTTTTCAAGATTACTTAAATAAAAATAATATGTCTTTAAAAAAAACAGAAATTGAAGATATAAAAAAATTTGTGGCATTATTAAATGGAAAATTAGAAAAAAATAGTAACTTATTTAGGGGGTATATCCTTGGATATTCTTTTCAAGATTTAACAGGAGAATTTGATTTATTAAGATTTACTGAAACACATATTATTAACATTGAACTTAAATCACGCGATACCACTGAAAAAGAAATAGAAGATCAATTAAAAAGAAATAAGTTTTATTTAGGAAGTACTAATTACACACTTTTACAGTATGGGTTTTTATCATCAGAAAATAAATTATATAAATTAAATGAAGAGGACTTATTGCGAGAAATAAATGTAGAAGAATTTATCAGTGAATGTTCGAACTTAAAAAATAAATTATTTATAAATGTAGAAGAGTTATTTAGACCAGAAAAATTTATTATTTCTCCATTTAATAATACTCAAGAATTTTTAGAAGGAAAGTATTTTTTAAATGACGAACAAGTTAAAATAAAGAAATGTTTAACCCAATTTTTGAATAATGATGACTCAATTGTTAAATTAACAGGTGTGCCTGGTTGCGGAAAAAGTTTGATTCTTTATGATTTTTACAAAGAGTGCTTAAAAATTGATAAGAAAGTTGCCTTAATGCATTGTGGTGCTGAGTTGAATGACGGACAGCTAGATTTAATAAAAGGTCATGATTGGAATATATATCCCCCAAAGGCAAACGAAGAGTTTATATCTTTAGATGCTGACATCTATATGATTGATGAAGCTCAACGTAAGTATCCTCATCAGTTAGAGAAAATTTATTCTTATATTAAAGAAAATGATAAAAAGTTAATTATTTCTTATGATCCTGAACAAACATTGGTGAAAAGAGAAACTAAATGGAATATTTCTAAAACTATAGCAGAAGATTACGAAGGTAAAACATTAAATCTAGAATCCAGGATACGTAATAACAAAGAAATTAGTAGTTTTATTAGGTTATTATTAAATAAAAATCAATCTAACTATATTCGGGATTTTAAAAATATTGAAATAGTATATGCGAATGATATTAGTGAATCAAAAACTATTTTAAAATTTTTAGATAATACATATACCGTTATTGATTACACCGCTCCTAATTTTAATAGAAAAGGCTATAATGAAATATCTAACATGAGATACGGAAATACTATATTGAATTCTCATAACGTCATAGGTCAAGAATTTGATAATGTGTGTTTAATCTTAGGTAATGAATTTTTTTATGATAATGATGGGTTCTTAAGAGCGAATGATGTTAATGATCAACTTGATCTTATGAAATTACTTTATCAAAATGTGACTAGAACAAAACATAAACTTGTTTTAGTAGTTAATAGGAATAAAGAGTTATATATTGACCTTTTAACTATACTAAAACCCAGAATTCAGAAGTCAATAAAATTAAAAGAAATTGAAAATATAGGTTACAATACAATACCAAATTCAAAAGGTGTGTTTTATATATTTAAGCATAATAACAATATTTTAAAAAACGAAAATACTGGTGAAGATATTAATGTTAAAGGAAATATATTATATGTAGAGAGTTGTAAAGACTTGAGAAAGGCAATTAAAAGTTTAATAACCAATATTATAACCAAAAAATTAAAAAAATTTGAAGATATTGAAATCGCTGATTTACTTAATCTAAAAGTATCGTGGATTGATAGCAAAAATAAGGAACAAATATTTTCTTATATTGTTGAGCAACATATAGAAAAGTACGGAGAAATTCCTTTTTTAAATATACCTTTAAAATTAAAAGGTTATTCAGATAATATTATTAGAAATTATAGCTATATTGTTGAATATGATTAAGTCTATTAAATATCATTTATAGTAAATTTATTAATAATTAATTTATACTATATAAATGAAGATAAAGTTATCGTAAAACATCTATTGCTAATTCCTCAGGCGTTTTTTACTAAACTAAGAGTGAACCATCATCTTTTATAATTATTGTAAGTTTATCTTCATAGACTAACAACTAAATAATAGTTGAAGTGTTTCCTAAATGTTTGATTGCTGCTTAGAGGTGATATACGAGTAAATTTCATCTCGTCATATTTTTATAGAAATCTTTTCATGATTACCGGAATTATATCTTAGAATAAAATAAGACATATTGCTATCATTTACTTTTTATTAACCGCATCATAAACTGATAAGTAGAGGCGTATCATAAGTGATGCAGTTTTTGGTATTCCAATAACTTTTAGTTGAAGTTTCATTAGAAAAGGTTTAATGAATTGGACATTCCCTGTGTAATTTTATTGCAAAGTCTATTATCATAAAGATATATACTAAATTTCGATGTATGGAGAGATTATATGAGCGCCAACATATTAGATGAAATCAGTGAAATACTAAGTGGAGTAGAAAAATATTGGATAAATGAAAAACTAGCAAAACAAATAATAATATAAGATTTACGTAACAACGATACTAAATTAATTTCTAAGCTTTTAGCTAATAAATCTATTAATGAAACATATGTTCAAGATATAGATGGCTATAAAATATTCGATAAAGAAGCATTTATTTCATTGTTACGTTATAAAAATCACTGGCAAGATAGCTATACTAAGTATGCTAATAAAATTGGTTTAACGGCAGAAGGTAAATATTTAAATTATAATTCTGATGTGGTTTTAAATTTTCGATTTAAGGACTGTGTACTTGAAGGTGGAATGACTAAAGAAGATAGTATTTTTAGATTGTCAAATTAAGCTGGACAGTTTATCATCTTCGATGAAACTCATAAATACTTCCAATGGTGTTCTATAACCTAAAGATTTTCTAGGACGATGATTGATCTTTTGAGCAACACTAATGATATGATCGTCTGTTACTAAATTGAAATTTAGTTCTTTATCTAATCCACTGCGTCTAAGTATTCCGTTAGAATGTTCATTTAAACCTCGCTGTGATGGCGTGCCTGGATCAGAAAAAAATATAGATATATCGTGACAGTTGCATATTGTTTTCCAGTTTGAGAACTCCTTACTACAATCAAAAAGTAATTGATTTAAATATATGAGAAAGTAAAGCTGCATACATTAAGTGCAGAGAGTTTTCTTTATCAGTTTCTTTACGACCTAAGGGTCGTAAGGTGATAATCATCTTGGATACTCTTTCTACCAAAGTAATGATTGCACTACCATGACGACGACCAACAATAGTATCTCCTTCAAGATGTCCAAACTCCTTATTGAATAAAGGAAATTCTTCTATTCTTTCAGAAATATGTCTTTTAAAAGTCTGTCTGCCTCTTTTTCAGAATGACCATTTAGCTTTCTTTTACCTTTCATAGGTAAATCATGTACAGCAAAAATGTTCTCTTTAAACATTCTGTAAAGTGTTTTAACAGAACAATTGATCGTGCGTTCACCTCTGCCAATAATAGTATCAGGTGTCCATCCATCAGCTACTTTCTCTCGGATATAATCTGCCTGTTCTTCTGGAAGCACCATTCTATGTCTCCCACAATTAGACTTTCTTTGTTTATATTCTTGATAATATTCAAGGGCAGACATACTCGACTTAAAAGCATTGATTACGTTATAAATTGTCTGTCTAGTACTCGAAATCTCTTTAACTGAAAGATTCTGGTGATAATATGAGTCTATGAACGTAAGTTCATCCGTGTTAAGATGTGTATAGGCCATTCTGTACTAACTCCTTATGTTTTCTTTGGTAGGAAATACATATTGAGTTTAGCACAGAAGGCTTATTTATTTGTCTAACTTAATTTTACAATTGGCGAAATGAAAAAATAATCAACGTTTTGTTAAATAATAGTAGAATTACTATTAATGAATTAAGTAAACAAGTGAACTTATCTGCTCCAGCTGTAAGAGAAAGGGTAAATAAACTTGAAGATCAAGGTATTATAAAAGGTTATACAATTAACATAGATTATAAGGAATTAGGTTACGATGTAGAAATATTAATTGAGTTAACTATAAAGAATAATAGATACAAAGATTTTAAAGAATTTATTTCAAAACAAGATAATGTTGAGTTTTGTTATCGTGTATCAGGAGAGGCATGTTTTGTATTTAAGGTTCGGTTGGAAAATATGGATGAAGTAGAAACATTTGTTGATACCATACAGCCATATGGGCAGATAAAATGTCAGTTTATCTTTTCATCAGTTGTCTAAACTACATGGAAAAAGTTTAATAAGCATAGGAAAGATTATTAACAGAGAGAAGTGACTTAGTTTGGAATATAAATCTTACAACAAAATGAGTAATACTATTTTATCTATCTTGTTGAGTGAAAAAAATTTCGATAATAAAATGGTAGTCTCAACAGGTAGTTACATTTTGTCTGAGTTGCCATGTATTGTTGCCTATAAAAATAATGATATCGTGGGGCTACTAACGTATAAAGTTTATGATGAGTACATTGAAATCATTTCTTTAGATAGTTTTGTAGAGAACAAGGGTATTGGTAGTCATTTACTTAATTATGCTGAAATAATTGCCTCAGATATGAGTAAAAGAAGTATCAGTGTTATTACTACAAATGAAAATATTAAGGCACTCTATTTCTATCAAAAAAATAAATATAGAATCACAGAAGTTATTTTTGATGCTGTAACAGAAGCAAGGAAAATAAAGCCGTCGATTCCTACAATTGGTAAAAATGGCATTGAAATTAGAGATGAAATTGTATTGAAAAAATGTTTATAACGTATAGATATACTCAGCTTTAAATCACCCTAGTTCATACAAAAAGACTTTAACACAAACAAAAAAGGAGGAAACTTAAATTCCTCCTTTCCCTTATTACACCTATAATTCTATTTTAACGTCTTCGTCCATTTGGGCTTCAAATTCATCTAGTAGTGCTCGTGCTTCTGCTTAATTTGAATCATACAAGGTGTTTTTTGTTATTCCTAAAATTTGGCATAGCTCAATAAACCTGTATTATCTATTTGTCTTTTTTGGCATTTATGATAACCCAAGTATCTTTTGGAACGGTAACTGTAGTTGTTGATTGAATTAATTCGTTTTCACTTTCATCGAAGCTTAGTAATGATTTATATAAATCTGATTTCCAAACCCAAACTTCTTTTTGAGTTTGCTGTGTTGCTTTATCAGTATTCTTCACTTCATATTTAGCTTGATGCTTAATGGACTCAGATATATTATTTTTATCCATTTTAGGCTTGAAATGAGTTGTAGGTTTTTTATCCTTAGGATGATTTCTATAGACCATGACATAGTTATTTGTATTTTTTCCTATTTCATTGATTATTAATATATTAGCTGGATTATTTTTAGGACCACCAGTAAAAATTTCTTTTTTATTTGATGTGATTACTTTCTTTTCCATACCCCAATGGTTAGTCATATTAGCTGTAATACCAATGATTGTTAGTGTCAACGCAAGAGTAAATAATGTTCCTAATATATAGCGTGTGATTTTATGAGGAATTAATAACCAACTAACAAAAGTACATAAAGTTAAAACAATCGTTGTTATCATATTATTTATCCTCACTTTCAATAATATTCATTTTTAAAAATGGAACTAAAATGATACCTATAATTGCAAAGAAAATGCCAATTATAAATGCAGTATTAAAGCCATCGATTGATGCTTGTTGAGCAAGGTGTGCATATTTGAGTGGATTGCTTTCTTTTAAACTATCTGCAGGCATATGGTTGTTAATAATATTTTGAGTAACAGATGTCAGTAATGCTACTGCTATAGATGATGCTACTTGTCTAGCAGTATTATTTACTGCTGTAGCATGTGTACCTTTTTCAACTGGTAAAGCATCCATCGCATTTGTTGTGAGTGGCATCATTAAAATTGCCACACCAAACATTCTTACTGCATATAGAACAAGAATAAGTGTTGGTGATGTGTTAACTGTTAAAAATCCAAATGGAACTGAAGCTAAAGTCAAAATAGTGAAACCAACGAACGCTAATCTTTTAATGCCAATTTTATTGTACAGTATTCCTGAAATTGGAGAGATAAATCCTAACATCAGCGCTCCAGCTAAAAGTGTTAAACCAGATTCAAATGGTGAGAAACCGTGTATATTCTGTAAGTAAGTGGGTAACATCATTTCAACACCATACATTGCCATAGTTACAACGATTAAACCAATTGTCGCTATCATGAAACCTTTAGATTTAAAAACGCGTAAATCCAAGAAAGGATCTTTAGATTTTAATTGTTTGATAACGAACAAAGTGAGAATAAAGATACTTAAAAAAATTGGTAAAATAACGTAATTTATATTTCCCCATCCTTCGCTTGCAACGTTTGAAAATCCCCATAAAAATAATCCGAAACCGATACAAGAAAGTATTAGAGAATAGAGATCTAATTTAAGTTTACGATTAGGTATAACATCTTTCATGAAGAAGAAGCTTAATATAAATGCTATCGCTATAATAATGATTGGAAGAACAAAAATATTACGCCATGAGTCTGAAATTGTAATACCTAGTACCACGTGGTTTTTGTTTAATATCCAACCAGCAAAAGTTGGACCCATTGCAGGTGCGAGACCTACTGCTAAACCACTCAGACCCATTGCAGTACCACGTTGTTTTATTGGAAACATATAAATAATGATGATTTGTAACAATGGCATCATTAAACCAACAGCAATTGCTGTAACAATACGTCCAGCTAGAAATATTAACCAGCCATCTTGATTTGATGGTGCGATTGCAGTAAGAATTAATCCGAATAATAGGGCGCCGTAAGAGTATACATGTAACAATCTAGTAGATATACGCGTCGCTAAAAATGCCGAAAGTGGTACCATAATACCATTTGCGAGTAAAAACCAAGTTGTTGCTTGTTGAGCAGTACTAAAATCGATATCAAAATCGTTCATCAAAGTAGGTAGAGCGGTACCTAATGAAGTCTGCATCAATGCACCAGAGAATGTAGCTAATAATATAATGCTCATTATAATTTTGGGTTTATATTGATTGCCATGAATATCTAAATTCATTGCATTACTTTTTTGAGTAGACATAAAGCCGGCCTCCTATAGTTTTTTAAAATTAATACTTTGAAAATATAACACCTACTTTATAAACAGAACAGAACAAAATCATATACTTTGTACAATTTGAGACACTTTGTTTTATTTTGTGTTATATTCATTTATAGGAGTGATTATATGGGTTATAAAAGGAAAACGGTCTTAACTCAGCGTAATATAAAAAATGCTTTAGTGAGTTTATTAGAGAACAATAAGTTTGATTTCATTACAATCAATCAAATAGTAGAAGAAGCGGAAATAACAAGAAGTACTTTTTACAGGTATTATGATGATAAATATGAATTAATATCAGAAATAGAAGAAGAAATTTTAGAACATATTCATAAAGAAAGGCAAAAGATAGACGAGAACGCTTCAGAGAAGAATTTATTAGATATTGAGATGTTTAAATATCTGTTTGAAACATTAGAGCCATATTCGAACACGATATATCGATTGTTAGGATATAATGGTGATTCCAGTTTTGAGATGAAACTCAAGAATGAAATATCAAGAAGATTTATAGATATAGAACAACGTAATCATATTTCTCAAGTACGAGCAGACTTAGTAAAGGAATATGTATTTGTTATTATGATAAAAACATTACAATATTGGTCAGCTCATAAAGACGAAGTAGATATTGATGAAATAGCTTTAACAATTAGGGATATCCAGTTAAAAGGATTAAGAAAAGCAATAGGGTTATAATTTTAATGAATAACAAAAAAGGAGGAAACTTAAATTCCTCCTCAACCTTTATTACTCATACTATAATTCTATTTTAACGTCTTCGTCCATTTGGGCTTCAAATTCATCTAGTAGTGCTCTTGCTTCTGCAATTGATTGTGTGTTCATCAATTGATGGCGAAGTTCGCTAGCGCCTCTTATGCCACGCACATAGATTTTAAAGAATCTACGCAAGCTCTTGAATTGTCTTATTTCATCTTTTTCATATTTGTTAAACAATGATAAATGCAATCTCAACAGATCTAATAGTTCTTTGCTTGTATGTTCGCGTGGTTCTTTTTCAAAAGCGAATGGATTATGGAAAATGCCTCTACCAATCATGACGCCATCAATGCCATATTTTTCTGCAAGTTCAAGTCCTGTTTTTCTATCGGGAATATCACCGTTAATTGTTAACAATGTGTTTGGTGCAATTTCGTCACGTAAATTTTTAATAGCTTCGATTAATTCCCAATGTGCATCTACTTTACTCATTTCTTTACGTGTACGAAGATGAATAGATAAATTTGCAATGTCTTGTTCGAAGACATGCTTCAACCAATCTTTCCATTCATCGATTTCATAGTAGCCAAGGCGTGTTTTAACACTTACCGGAAGCCCGCCTGCTTTAGTTGCTTGAATAATTTCGGCAGCGACGTCAGGTCTTAAGATTAAGCCGGAACCCTTACCCTTTTTAGCAACATTTGCTACAGGACATCCCATATTTAAGTCAATGCCTTTAAAGCCCATTTTAGCTAGTTGAATACTCGTTTCACGGAACTGTTCTGGCTTATCTCCCCATATATGAGCGACCATCGGCTGTTCATCTTCGCTAAAAGTTAAGCGTCCGCGCACACTATGTATGCCTTCAGGGTGACAAAAGCTCTCGGTATTTGTAAATTCAGTGAAAAACACATCCGGTCTAGCTGCTTCACTTACAACGTGTCGAAAGACGATATCTGTAACGTCTTCCATTGGCGCCAAAATAAAAAATGGACGTGGTAATTCACTCCAAAAATTTTCCTTCATAATATATTTATACCCTCTTTATAATTAGTATCTCGATTTTTTATGCATGATGATATTACCACAAAAGACGAACTTATACAAAAGGAATTTTAGTTGATACAACCATTTGAAAGGGAAGTCTACGAGTAGTCTAAAATGAATGTAGTGGTAAGTTGATCAATACACAGATCAAGGATTATCGTATTAAATTGTTCATTATTAATGATACACTACTTATGAATATGATTCAGAATTTTCTTTGGCTACATATACAGTAAAGCGATTTTTTAGTTATCTTATAACAAAGACAAATTTATAAAGGTGATATTATGGAAGATTTAAAGGAATCTTTAAAAGGTTTAAGTTGGTATGACTTATTTTTTACAGTACCTATGTTTCTACTATTCGTGTATCTACCGAATTATAATTTTATAACTATATTTCTTAACATTGTTATCATTATTTTCTTTTCCATAGGTTTGATTTTAACTACGCATATAATTATAGATAAAATTAAGAGCAACTCGAAATGATTCATTAATACGAATGTGATTAAACATAAAACTGAAGGAGCGATTACAATGGCTACTGAAAAAGATATAAATGATTTGTTTTTAAATCATGTGAATTCAAACGCGGTTAAGACAAGAAAGATGATGGGAGAATATATTGTTTATTATGATGGTGTGGTTATAGGTGGTTTGTATGATAATAGATTATTGGTCAAGGCGACTAAAAGTGCACGTCATCAATTTCAAGATAATACATTAGTATCGCCGTATCCAGGTGCTAAAGAAATGATATTAATTCCAGACTTTGTCAAAGTAATAAATATTACTAATTTATTTGAGTGCATAAAAAATGATTTGAAAAAGTGAAGTGCGGATGGAGAGAGTCGGAAGTATATATAAATACACACCTAGAAAATTTAGAATGTCACTCAACTTTTCTAAGTGTGTTTGAAATGTAATATTATACTATTTATTACAATTTAAAAATAGATATTTTTAAATGCACAAAAATACCGTTAGTTTATGTTCATAGTATTTCAATTTTGAGAGTTTCTTCTATCGCTTTTTTATTTTTAATTAAAGAATTATAGGAATCGGAATAAAAGGTAATGTAACCTAACCTATCATCAGAGTTTTCAGGTATTCTGACTGAATCACCAAGACTAACATTTAACCTTACCGTATTAACAAATTCTAGTTGCTTAATTTTTTCTAAACCATGTATTTTTTTTAATTTGCCATTTTTATGGGCTGTAAAATAATAAATCATACTATATTTTTGACGGCTTTTTTCAAATTTCAAGTTTTCCCCTAAATAATTGAAAATTGTATTTTGGAATATATTAACTCCAAAAGATAGTGGGATTAGTTGTGATGTTATTTCGTCTCCACCAGGTCTACCATTAATTTCAACGATTTTTAATCCATCAATAGTGTCTATTACTTCTATATGAAGGGGGCCATTCTCTATGCCTAAAGCTTTTGCTCCATTTTCAGCAATTTTTGCAAATTCACTTTTATTATCAATAGGTGCGGGTATAATATGGCCTAATTCTACAAAATATGGTGGCTTTGATTTTAATTTTTTTGTGACTTCCAAGAACTCTGTTTTTCCAGAATTTAAAAATAATTCAATGCTATATTCCTGGCCACGCATAAATTCTTCGATTAAGAAAATGTCGTTGACCTTAAACCCCATATAAGATTCTTTGAAATTTAATAATTCTTCTAAGGATGATTTAAGTTGAGATTGATTATGAATTAGCGAAACGAATTGGCTACTTGCAGTATTTGTTGGCTTTAATACTAATGGATATCCTATTAAATCAGCAAATTCCTTAGCTTCTTCATAAGATCGGATAGCTTTATATTTTGGACTTGGAACATTAAATTTTAGAAATAAATCTCTAGCAATATTTTTATTTCTAGCAGCGATTGCAGATTGATAGCCCATAGATTTTAATCCTAATTTATTTGCTACCCAACAAGCGTTTGGTGTAGCATAATCAGTTGCTGGCAACAATCCAATAATTTTATCGGAATATTTAAAAGATTTAATAGCATTATATATATCCTCTTTATTCCGGATGTCACATGTTATTAGGTAGTCGTAGTCATTTGAATATCCATATGTGATTGGATTTGTGCTGTCATTTACTATTACAAGAATTTTGTAACCTAATCTTTTTGTATACTCAACATATTTAACACCATAAAAACTAGGTTCAACAAATGCGAATATTTTATCTTGCATTATTCCACCTCTTTAAGTAATGTTAATAACTTTTCTTTACTAAATCCCAATTGATTTAGTACTTCAGCATGTGAACCGCCATGGTGTGGATATTCATCATTAGGTGTGAATGGGATCACTGTATTGTCAATTAAAGATGCTAGTAAGTTCGATATAGAACCTGTTTGTCTATGTTCTTCAACTGTAATGATTTTGTGTCCTTTAAGTAAAGAAGACAATTCATTTATATAAGTTTTTAGCGAATCTTTATCTACATAAATCAAATGTATATGATTAATTTTATTTGATTTATCATTTATTTCTTTACAAATTTCTGTAGAAATTTCTCCAATAGATATTAATGTCATTTTGTTGTTTTTATCAAATTCTCCATCTATTACAAAAGGTTTGTTATAAGGATTTTTTATACTTTCAAAAGTATCATTTCTATATAGCCTTATATAATATGGTTTATCTTCAAAATAAGATTTTCTGATGACGCTTCGGACTTCTTCTTCACCATGAGGGCATGCGATTGTTATATTTGGAAGAGTTGCCACAATTGACATATCTTCTAGACAATGATGTGTAGTTCCAAACCAACCGCCAGAAACACCACCATAACAAGCAATAATTTTTATATTATGTTCCATGTAGCTAAGAGATAATTTTAATGATTCTGCACATCGTAATGCTACAAATGGAGCAAAGGTTGAAAAGTATGGTTTGAATCCTTTTTGAGCTAAGCCGCTGCATATATCAATGGAAGCCATTTCGGCGATGCCGAAATTAAAAAAGCGTGAAGGGTGATGTTGTTTAAATATATGTTTTTTACCGCCTAAATCTGCTTCAACTGCAATGATATCTTCGTATTTATATGCCAGTTTGGTTAATTCATGCTTATATGCGTCTCTAGATGATAGCATTAAATTAACTCCTCCTTCCATTTTTGGGCAGTAGCCTCATTGATTTTTACGTAATGAGATGAAAAATTATTTTCTAGAGAAGGTATTCCCTTACCTTTAATGGTATTTGCAATAATTACTAGAGCGTGATTTGCTCTTTTTTTGAAAATGATTCTAATATCTCTTTATAATCATGTCCATTAATTTCTAGAACATCAAAACCATACGAAGAAAAACGACTTTTTAAGTTATGATAAGGAGAGATACTTGAAGTTGCTCCATCATTTTGACCATTGTTTTTATCGATTATATAAATAAAGTTGGCAATGTTTTGACCACTGGCTACTTGCAAAGTTTCCCATATTAAACCTTCTTGTAACTCACCATCACCACCTATAATTATTGTATTTTCTCCTGACTCTTTCTGCTTTAATTTATTAGACAAAGACACCCCTATGCCATATGGTAAACCGTGACCTAAGCTGCCAGTTGAGAAGGTTATGTTTGGTATTAGATGATTAGGGTGACCAGTTAAAAGCGAGTTGAACTTTCCATAACTTAATGAAGGTTTTTCTTTTAATTTATTTAATTTATAGAGAATAGCGTATAATGCTGCGCATGTATGACCTTTGCTAAGTATTATTTCGCTATTTTCGAAATTTATATATGAAGCGTATAATAAATCTAAAACTGATAAAGAACCACCCAAGTGGCAACCATATTCTGAATTTGCAATGTCAATTAGCTCTTTTCTTAATTCTCTAGCATCAAGTTCTAAACTTTTTATGAAGTGCATGAAATTAATCTCCTATCCTTGAAAATAAGTTTTGCAATGAAGATACAAGAACTTTATTACTTTTATCAAATTCAGATAATTCAATTTGTTCGTTTTCAGTATGATCTAAAGATGAATCTCCAGGGCCATAAGCAACCATTGGAACATTCCAAGTCGTAGCTAGAGTATTCATGTCACTTGTACCTTTTTTATTTAAAAACTTATATTGAGAGATTTCATTTGTTTTAAAAGCGAAGTTGAATGATTTTACAATATCGTTTGTTCTTTTGCTAGTATATCCTTTAGTACTTCTTAAAATATTGATTTTAGTATTTTTAAATTCTTTATTAAAATTAAAAATTTGTTCCATTAGATTTTCTGGTGATTTAATACTTGTTCTAAAGTTTATTGTACAAGTAGCAAAATCTTTTTCATTATCCTTGTATTTTTTTATATCTAATATCGTTGATAAGCTTTGTGAATCTAAATCCATTATAAAGGCCTTTAACTGTTCTATATAATCGAGTAGCATTTCAATGATACCGACACTATCTTTTGCTGCAGAATGTTCTCTTTTTTTTGAAATAGTTAGTTTTAATTTAGTAAGTCCAAAGTATCCTAATGTAAGAGCATTATATCCACTTGGTTCTCCAATTATGACATGATTTGCAGCATAGTTATCTCTCACAAAAAAAGCTCCTTTTGAAGAAGATACTTCTTCCTCAGTAGCGCCAATAACTAGTAATTTGCAGTTTTTAGGTACTGATATGTTTATCGCAGCTTGAACAAAGTTGAAATAACTAGATTTTGCATCGACACTGCCTCTTGCAAAAATATTATTCTCAGTGTTTTTAGGAGTCCAATAATATGGAACAGTATCAATATGCCCTAATAATAATACGGTGTTTGAACCATTCCCTTTTTCAAATACGATATTACCAGCATTATCAATATATGACTTGTCAAATACACTTTTGTATTTTTCTAATAAATATATAGATAATACTTCTTCATCTGTTGATACGGATGGTATGTTTATTACTTTTTTTAAATCAATATTTTTAGTATAACTATTCATTCTCCAGAAGGTTGAATGGGATTTATATAAACTGTTATATCCACAGATTTGAATATCGCAATATCCGTTTTTTAAAGCGAAATTTGCAGCTCTTACTTTTTGTTTCATACGCCCTTTTACGGAAGTTAAGTCGCTGTCTAAGTAAATATCTTTTATTAACGATTCAGAATCATTAATATTTTTTAATATACCTGGAGAAGAAGTAACAAATCTCAGATGAGCAGCTTTTAAAGAAACGGCTAAATGAGATGCTAACATGTCAGCATCAACATTAATGATTGATTTTAAACTTTCTTCATAAACAGGAGGAGATAAAATAATTAAGTCATTTATTGCCAGCAAATTCCTTACGTTTTTTTCACTAATACTTTTTATGGTACCGTAATGTGATCCTCTCAAGATTTGTGGTTTGCCATTCTGATTTATCTTCAATGGTTTGCCTACTTCTCCTGAAATTAGATTATTAAAATCCCCGGTATGACAATAAATTTTATATTCCGAAAATTCTGTTTTTAAAATTTTTAAAACACCATTTAAATAAGCGTTTTTGATATTATATATGTCTTCAGAGTTTGAAAATCTAACAGAGTCACCATTTTTATATAATGTAACAAATTTCTCTTCAATACTGTTCTCATAATAATAATCTTTAATACTTCTTGCTCCGCCAGACACTAAAATAACCTTTTTATTCTTATCTAATAGATCTTTAATTTCTGATAAAATAGGACTATCCTTTTGATATACTGAATCACTACCAACTTTAATTACATATATGCTATTTTCCATTAGGGCCACATAGCTCCTTTCTGAACAGATAAACCTTCACTTTCTGGAATATTGAAGTAATTATTAGCAGCTTGAATAGCTTGACCGGCTGCACCTTTAACTAAGTTGTCTAACATCGATACAGAAAGACATAAATTTTTATTAAGTTTGAAACTTGTATATACTTGGTTTGTTCCCAAAGTTTGTTTTAGATTAATTTTGTTTATGTTAGATATATAATCTATAAATACTGATTCTTTATAAGTTTGAAAGTATGCTTTCTTTACATCTATTTCTGTAACATCTTGTTTAAGATTAGTATATGAACTAACATATATTCCTCTAGGTATATCTAAACTAAATGCAGAAAAATTAACATTATTAGTATTTTGTGAAATTGTATTTAAAAACATTACTATTTCAGGTTGATGTTTGTGTTCAAAAGCTTTATGAATTCTAAAGTTATTAAAGCGTTCTGCATGAGATTCTTTTGTGGTTTTTCCACCTCCACTGGAGCCTGTTTTAACATCTAAAATAATATTATTGTTTTCTATTAAGTTATGTTTGATAAGAGGATAAAGAGAATAAATTGAAGATACTGCCATACAACCTCCTAAATTAATGATTTTTTTATCTCTATCAATTTTAGTAAATTCAGGTATATAATACTGTACCTTTGAATTTAGGTTTTCCCATTCCGTTGCTGGATAGTAACGATTTGAGAGAGTTTTATCATTAAGTCTGTAGTCACCACTAACATTAAATATAACTTCTGATTTATTAAGTAATTTATTTATATAATTAGGCAATACACCAGAGGGTAAGCATGAAAATATAGCATCATAATCATTTTTTAAACTATCTATACTTTGATATTTCATTTTTCTGTCCAACGTGTGTTGGTTAATAATTGATTTACCACTCATACTTTCGGAAGAAATAAATGTAACCCTAAAGAATGGATGGTTTTGTAAAAGTCTGAACAATTCCATTCCTACAAATCCTGTACCACCTAATATTGCTACCTCTCTTTGTTTTATCATCCTAATCTAGCATCCTTTTCAAATGGTTTTTTTACATTTATTTTATTACTTAACTCGACTACTTTATTAATATTACTATCTATTTTTTTAAAAGCTTGAACATAATGAAGTAGCTTTTCATATTCAATAGGAGATCTCAGTTCACGGCATAATACTAAAGTAGTATTTATCATATTTTCGGCAATAGGAAATTTTTGATTTAAATAATCGATGTTGTTGTTAGTGTTTAAGGTAAAGGGGTAATTATTCCCAAATCCAATTTTATTAATAAATGGTAAATGATGAGGTAATACTCTATTTTGCCATTCTCTAGCAAATATACCTTCTTCATTTAATAAAGTTTGAATAGCTTCTTTAATTTTAAAATTTTCAATGCCGTTAAATTCTTCTAAATTTACATTGATATGAAATCTAAACATGTTGAAGCTGTGAGTTGAATTAATTGGGATAAATGGTGGTGAAAAAAGTCTAGTTTTTTTAAGTTCATCTATTAGAATATTTGCATTACGTTGTCGTATTTTATCATAATAACCCAATCTATCTAATTGACTAATACCGAAAGCTGCTGCAATCCAAGACATTTGGTAATCGATTTGTGTAGTTTCTAAAAAATCTTTAGCACGTCTAAAATATTCTTCTTTTTTAAAGAAAACAATCCCGCCTTCACCGCCAACAGGGAAATTTTTGTCTGCCATTAAGCTTTGTCCAGCCGCATCGCCAATAGATCCACACATTTTATTACCTACTTTAGCAGAATGTGCATGAGAGGCATCTTCAACTAATTTTAATTGATATTTATCACATATTTTTTGTATTTCTAATAAATCTGCAGGTAAACCATGTACATGAACAGGCATAATTACAGAAGTTTTAGGTGTAATCTTTTCTTCAATTTTTTCAGTATCTATACAAAATGTTCGAGGATTTACGTCTACGAAGATGGGTATAGCCTTAGCTGCTACAATGGCTTGTGCAGTTGCAATAAATGTAAATGCTGGGACTATAACCTCATCTCCGGGATTTACACCAACTGATATGAGTGCTAGATGTAAACTGGAAGTTCCACTTGCAGTAGACAATGCATATTCAGCTCCAACATATTTTTTGTATTTTTTTTCAAATTCATCGATTATACTTGAAGGTGTCTGAGAAACGCTTTTTATCATTTGAATAATATCTTCTTTAGTAGTATTGGGGAAAGTTGTTTTTCTAGCTTCCTTAGGTAATATTGGAGACCCACCATAATATGCCAAATTTTCAGTGTGCAAATCATGTTTTGGTGGATATAAAACATATTGAGAAAAATCAGTCTTCATTTAATTCACTCCTTTAATTAGACTTAATTTCAAACAAGCAGCTACTAATGGGCTCAATCTATAGTTAAATTGTATCGCGGGTTCAATTGATGATGCATCTCTTTCTTGTGTCCACATAGTTCTTAAGTCATAAGAACCAAAAATTTTGAGTTTTTCAGCTTTCTCATATACGATTTTATTATCTGTAATAATAACCGCGGCTGGTCCAAAACCCAAACCAGTAAAATCTAATATAAACGTTTCATAATCTTGTATTTTAGGCGAGATTATATCATTCAAATTTTCAAAATTTAAATGGAGTCTTTCTAGATATTCTGGAGTATTAGATATTTTTATCCCAAGCCATTTTAAAAATTTAGTTTCTTTATCAGTTGTGTTAGCTATATTTAAAGCATCTCCAAATCCAGATGAATATGATATAGCTGCTGCGTGTAATGCACCTGTATAGGAGTTGAAAGTAGAGGCGTATTTCTTTTTAGTTAATTTTTTTACTTTATTTTCTAAGCCAGGGAGTTCTTTTTCATTCTTTTCTATGCTCATTATTGTCCCTGTATTTAGAACTCTTGATAAAATAAACGATAGATTATAGTAATCGTTCTTCAGATTTGTCATTTTTGGGCTCCTTTGTTACGAATTCTGATATTATTTCACCAATATTTTTTTTGTATATTTTACTGCTTTTTGCAAATTCAGGATTGTTATTAACTTCACAAATAATATATTTCTGTCTTGAAACATCGAAAAGCAAATCTACACCTAAAATTGCATTTGGCAATATAATCGAAATTTTGTTAATAATATCACTAATTTCTTCTGTAATTTCTATAGGCTTTATTTCCGCTCCTAAATGAGTATTGGTTTTCCAATTGTTATTACTAACTCTTTTAAATAAACCCACTATTTTATTATTAATGACTAATGCTCTAATATCATAGTTTTCTTTTATAATATATTCTTGAGCAAGGTATGGATAATTTTGATTTTTGAGATCTAAAGAAGTTGATACTTCTTTCCACAAAATAAAATCATTATGACTGTCAATTTTAACAATACCTCTACCCCATGAGGAATTAACGGGTTTAATTACAAATGGGGTTTTGAATTTATTATATAGATCTGGAAAAGTTGTTTCTGGAAAAATAGCCTCAAATTCAGGTGTAGGTAAATTATGATTAGAAAAAATATTAGATTGTATTAGTTTGTCAGTACAAATTTTGATGGTATCAAATGTATTAATACATTTGATACCTAAAGATTCAAATAACTTTGCTCTTTGTAAACACATATCTTGAGATAAATTACGAATTATTGCTAAATTAAACTCTTGCAAATAGGATAATTTATGATTGTTTTTTTCTGTCATTATCACTACTTCAACATCATATTCTTTAAGGCTATTTACTATTTGTTTTTCTTCTTCTCTAACAAAAGTTACTGACAAAATAATTTTTAGCAAATTATTCTCCCCAGTCTTCTTCGATTTCAGGAGCAAATTCTAGTTTGAAGAAATTACCATCTTTTACAAGTTCATGTTCTTGTCCGCAAGAATCACATTCTACAATTTCCCCCTCAATTAAACCTTCGCCTAAGTTTATTTCTGAGTTACATGTTAAGCATTTTAATTCCACAAATTATTCCTCCTAATTACTATTTTTTATCCAACAAACCAAATAATTCCTAATAATAAATTCATTAATTAATCGCCCCCTTTGCAATATATGTAAAATTGTAAGAGAATATTTGTAGAAATAATTTTTTTATATTAATTTTCCGCTTTTTAACAAAAAACAAAAGGATTGTGATAATATGAATGAGTTATTGAAAAAAATAAGAGAAGATCGTTGTAAAACCAAAAAAGAGATAAGTGAAGGGATAATTAGTCAAAAGACATATAGCAATATTGAAAAAGGTATAACGTCACTAGATTTAAATGATTTGACAAAAATACTTAAAAATTTAGATGTAACTTTTGAAGAATTTGCTTATCAACATAAAGAAATGTATGAAGATTATTTCAGTAAATATATTCATATGATAAGGAAGACTGTATACTCTTGTAATGATAAATCAATAAACGATTCTATAGACACAATCTTAAAGGATAGTAACTTAAATATAAGAAAGAAAAAGATTTTGACTAGCACATTAAACTGTATATTTAATATTAGTAAAGGGGAATTAAAAAGTGCGAGAGTACATGCTAATATTGTATGGTCATATTTAAAAGAATTTGATACTTTATATGCTTATGATTTGTTTCTTTTGACTCATATTTTTATAATTTTCACTGATGAATCGTTAAATCATGTTATTTCTAGAATAAAAAAAGATATTCGTAAATGGAGAGATTTTAAAAACTTTCAAATAGTTGAAATGTCTTTTTATTTGAATTATGGAAAGTATTTAGAATTACAAGGACAGAAAATCGAAGCGGTTAATGCATATAATGAAGGACTTAAACTTTCAAAGATTAATAACAATGCACTATATGCGTCGGTATGCATGGTAAGGTTAGGGCGTCTCACTCAAAATCAAAAATTAGTAGAGCAAGGTATTTATATACTGAAAATCTTTAATCCTAATTTATGCAAAGAGGTATTAAAAGAAGAGTGACGGTCACTCTTCTTTATGTGCATATTTTATTTTGTCTGTTTTGTTAACAAGCAGCAGTGTAACAAATATGAGTAAGGATAAAATGAGTATAATATAGAAACCGAATTTATCATTAATTTCATTAATCCATCTTCCTAAAAATGGAGCAATGAAACTTTGCAGTAACAATGAAATTGACGTCCATATCGTAAATGAGCGACCGACATATTTATCTGAAACAGTGTTCATTATAGCTGTATTCATATAAATTCTGATTGATGAAATTGAGTAGCCTAGTATAAATGATCCTATGAATAAGTAAAATGCTGAGTTTATCCAAATAAATAGTGCTGAATTTATGACTAATATGAAATATAACAAAAATATCAATACTTTAGTTGAGATTTTCTTCGAAAGAATAGCTGAAATTAAACCTGCACATAATCCTCCAATGCCATATAACATATCTGAAAAACCAAATTGTACAGACGAAAGTTTTAAAACATTATAAACATATCCTGGTAATGATATGTTAAAGATCATTGTAAACATCATTGGTATGATTGAAATAACTCCAAAAATAAATATCATCATGTTGTCTTTTAAAAATTTCCATCCTAATAAATATTCTTGCAATAAGCTATTTGTTGATTCTTCCTCTGAATGAGTTGGTTTATCTACATGCAATCTAAATAACATAAAAATGCTGATTAGAAACATCATTATAGTCATCGCTATAATTAGAGTGAATCCATTTATTTTATATAATATTCCTGATAATCCACCTGCAATAAACATACCTGTTTGCAAACTAATCTCTAATAGAGAATTTGCATCTGTATATTGATCTGGTTTTAATATCTGTTTAACTAAACTTCTAGATGTTGCCATATACGTAGTCCAACCTATCCCATTAACAATCGCAAATCCAATCACTAAATAGGTCTCAAAGCCTATCATTACGAGTGCTATGACAATGAGTAAATATAATATTACCTGAAGAAGATAGGTGATTAAAATAATGTTTCGTCTATTATATTTATCGGCTAGTCCACCTATAATAGGAGAAGCTAAGAAACCGGATAATACATTTAAAGCTAACATAATACCTAATAGTTGGGAGTCGTTAGTTTTGTCGATTAAATACCAATTAGCCCCAACTGTACTAATTCCAACTCCGAATGCTGAAATTATTTCTGCTAAAAAGAACAATCTGAAGTTTTTAATTTTCAACAAATCAGTCATAAATATCACCTTTTTTCAATGCAAGATTTATATTTGCGAGCTCTTCTATAAATTGAGAGTCGTTTAAAATATCGAATGGTTTATTGCCTTCTCCGATCAAAAATCTATAGTTAGTAATATTCATAAACTCAAATATTAATTTGAATTGGTTGACTAAAGGTTGTGCTTTGGTATGCGGATTGTCGCCACCTATGATTAAAATCAAATACTTTTTTTGTGACATGATTTCTTTGAAGTTGTCTATTTGCGGATCTCGCAATGACTCGGTCCATCTATCAATGAAGAGTTTTAAAGACGCACTCATGGAGTACCAATAGAGTGGTGTTGAAAAAATAATAATATCTGATTCTAAAACTTTGATTAAAATTTGTTCGTAATCATCATTATGAAAGCTGGAATCTTTGCTATGACGATTATCTGTAACTTTTTCAATGTTACTTTGATATAAGTTTACAAAGTTGACATTTAAATTCTTCAATAGATTCTCTACTGCGATATTTGAATTGCCATCTTTTCTACTACTTCCAAATAAACAAGTAATCATAGTCATAACTCCTTTCGATTTACCTTTATAATAATATTTAATATATTATTATTAAATCAGAATTCTTAGAATGCAGAATTCGATAAAAGTGAATCCTAAAGGAGATACTACTTTGAACTTAAACATTTTAAAATCATTTTTAGTAACTAGTGAAACAAAGAACCTTACTAAAGCATCAGAATTACTTAACTATTCACAGTCAACTGTATCTACACATATTGAAAAATTAGAAAAGCAATTAGATGTTAAATTATTTTATAGAAAAAAATATGGTATGGAACTAACGGAAGAAGGCTTAGCATACGTTAAATACGCTAAAGTGATTTTAGATAGTAATAGCGAATACGAGAGAGAAATAAAAGGACTTTACAATAAGAAGGTAAATATAAGTATTAACATGCAAGAAAGTCAGTATTTGTATCGCTACTATAATAAGATTAGTGAATGGTTAGCTGAACACCCATATGTAAACTTGAAGTTTAAATCCGCACATTCTAATTTCTATATTAAAGAAGAAATTGCTAATTTCAAATCGGATATTAGCCTTATCACAGACGAAAAGATTATTAATAGTAACTTAACTGCTATTCCTATAACTGAAGAACGTTTAATATTTGTTACTAACAAAGAGATGAAAGATTTCAAATTAAACGATATTCAAAACCATACATTACTTGTTACTGAAAAAGGGTGTAGTTACAGAGAACAGTTAGAAAAGATTCTCTATAAATATAGCTTTTCAACAAAACAAATGATTGAATTTCTAGGAATTGAGTCATTGAAAAAACACTTGAAAAATTCAGATGGGATTGCGCTATTGCCGGAGTTTATTGTTGCAGATGAATTACAAAATAAAAGTTTGTTTCAAATAGATGTCGATGTCGATATTCCGAATTTAGAAACGACTTTGATAATTAATCCTGAATCCAGTAAGCAAGTACTAGAATCTTTTGTAAAAGATGTTTTTTTATAAATATTGGTGAAAACGTGTAGTTATGGTGAAACTCAAAGATAATCATTTATTGGAAAGGACATACGAGCAATTAAAATTTCCAAACAAGGTATACGTGTGCATCTGAATTTATCGGCACGCTTTTAAGTAGATTGAAAGACCGCGCAATAAAATAATTATTTATTTCTATGTAACTTACATCTTTGATACTACAGAAGTTCGATCATTTCTTCAATCGTCTCATAATCATTAAATGCCACTAAGCACGACCCGATTGTTTCACACTTTTTTCAAATCTTTAAATAGCGTTCATTATGAATGACGCCATCTATAACATTTATTTATCTTATAAAATAGTACAATTACAAAGCACTATAACGGCGACTGGACTCACCTTAAATCATCATAACGGCAACTACTAAATATTGATTGCAAAACACATCATAAATTGCCATGCTCAACTATTTTGAAAAGTATCAATTTCACATTATCAAATTATTGAGTATCTCGATTTATTGTTATACACAAACAGTATTTTTGTTATCATAGAGTTAATAAATATAATAAATTGAATAAGTAACTTTACAAAACTAGAATGATTCAATTCAATCACAATTGTTTGAAAATAGAGGTGAGTAGGTGAACGATATGTTAATTAGTCTCGTAATCCCAGTTTTTGCTTTGTTAGTTATTGGTGGTATTATTTGGGTGATTATAGAAGGTATAGTACATATTTCAAAAAAGAATAAAGCAATTGATAACTTTTTTAACAAAGTCAATAAAGTAAGTGAGACATATAAATTCGCTACTACTTTTTTATTTCTAATCTTGGCTACTGCTGGTATTTCTCAATTTTATCTATATTATATAGTATCAGCATTTCTTTTTTGGCTTGTCATATTTACCTTTGGTATTGCAGGTATCATTTTTTTAATGCCATATGGCTTATGTTTCCTACCACTTTATACGCAAAAAAAGAAAAAACAGACATTTAAAAAATACATGGTTTACACTACGATTGGTTTGTCAATTTGTCTAGGTTTATCTCTAGTTTTGGTTTACACTACGAAAATTTATATGGACGAAGGTGGCGTAAGATACTATTACGGTAGTTTTGTAATGAAACAAGCGGGCGGTTATGCTTATTTAGCTTTAGCAGTACTTTCAACGTTGTTAATTGTTGCGAAAAAAGCTACAAATAAAAATAAAGAAATCGAAACCGTCGACAATACAAATATAACGGAAAGATAATTAAGGGAGTGCTCATTCAGGAGTGCTCTTTTTTGATGTTCAAATTTAGTTGGAAATGAAGAAGCGGAAACATTTGTGAGTGGAAAATAAAATTCAAGCTGACATCCTATCGAACATATCTGTAAAGCAAAAAATTAACGCCACAATCTTCAACGTAATTAAAAACAGACATTTTAGTAATATGCTTTTTCAAACACTAATCTAATAATACGTCCATCTACAAAATATTTCTACGCACTAAAAAAGGTGGACTAAATCGTCCGCCTCAATGCACACTACCGCATGTGGTTTTTATAGAGTTTCTTTATAGAATGATTCAAGTTTTGGTAACACTTGATTTACGTATTCTGGAATATCATATAAATCTACGTGTGATGCACCTTCAATTTTATATAGTTCGTTGTTGTCGCCTGCTGCTTTTTCAACAGCATCAACGCTATATTCAATCGTGTCTGCTTCTGTACCTGCGATTGCTAAGAATGGTTGTGTCAACAATTCATCAATATATGTGAAAGGCGCAAATGTTAATACTTCTGAAAAACTTCTTAATAATAGTTTATTTGGTGCGTTTTTATGTTGACCACGTTCAGTTAAATAATAATCATGCCCTTGTACCATTGTTGAATTTTCAGGCATAGAATCATCAATTTCTTCAGGCACATAGCCAGTGATACCATAATCTGCACCATTTGCTTCAGCTGTACGTTGATCTGCAACTTGTGTCATAAATGCCAATTGGTCATTAATTGATACTACATCGCCAGGACCTTTACGGAATAAAGCACCAATATCTACCATACTTACAGTAGCTAATGTTTTAATACGACGTTCTGTTCTTGCTGCACTTACTGTATATCCACCACCGGCACAAACGCCAAGCGCACCAATTCTGTCATTATCCACAAAGTCTAATGTTGTAAGATAATCAACTGAAGCTCTAACGTCTTCTGTTCTCGCAAATGGATCTTCTAAATATCTAGGAGAACCTTCACTTTCACCTTGATGTGATGCATCATATACAACCGTAACGTAGCCGAATTCCGCAAGTTTCTCTGCATACATACCTGCAGTTTGTTCTTTAACACCGCCACCTGGGTGACAAACTGTAATTGCTGGATATTTTTTGCTTTCATCAAATTGTTCTGGTGTATATAAATTCGCTGCTAATAAATTTGTTTTACTTTTAAAATTAACTGATTGTTTCATAGATTAAATGCCTCCATCTTTTTATATAAGTCATTCATTTGTTGTAGATATTTATTACTCTTGTGTGTATAATGCCATACTAGAGTATTTAAATGTACAATTCAATTAACAAGGAAGCACATATGTGTTTTAATACACAGTTTTATAAAAATGGGTTTTAAAAGGAAGGAGTATTATTATGAATGTTGGGGATTTACGTGTTGTTAAAACGAGAGCTAGTATTAAAAAGGCATTTATGACCTTACTTTTTGAAAAAGATTTTGATACTATTTCGATTAAAGAAATTACTGAATTTGCGCAAATTGGGAGAAAAACATTTTATCTACATTATATTGATAAATATGATTTACTAGATCAAATAGTATCGGAAAAATTGATAGAACTTGAGCAAATTTCTGAAGCCAAAAAGAGTCTCGGTATCCAAGAAGGTACACAGTTATGGTTTGAGTTTTTCGAAAATAATAGAACGTTTTTTATGAAAATTTTTAATATCAACAACGCTTCAAATTATAAGAAAAAACTGCTTCATTTTATTGAAGAAGAATTTAAGAAAAAAGTTCCGACACGTGTTGCTACTGAAAAAGGCTTAGACTACGACTTATATATTAATTTTATTAGTAACGGTATTATCGGACTACTTGATATCTATCTAAACAGCAGTGAAAATACAGAAGAACAAGAAAAAATAACATTGCAGGTGTCGCGCCTGCTATCTTTGTACGATTTAATTTAAAACTAAGCTATCTATATTGAAATATAATTGCGTGTAGCAGATATAGTATGTCACTTCTTGAGAGAATTTTATTATAATAGTTTTATGAATTGATATTGTAGTGACAAGAGCTAAGAAAGAATTTTATGTAATTGGCGACATGCAAAGAATACAGATGAAACCATTTTATGAGACGATTTTTAAAGAAAGAAATGTAGAATAACATACAAAAAAGTATATAGAGGAAGTTATGTTCATGCAAAATAGAAATGATTTTATAGAAAAACTATTAGACAGAGCTCAAATTGAAGAAGGCATGCGTGTACTGGATATAGGTTGTGCGACTGGTGAGGTCACTCAATTAATTGCAAAACGTGTGGGGGCGAATGGTGAAGTCGTCGGTGTTGATGTGAATGAATCATTACTTAAAATTGCAAATGAAACCAATCAATATAACAATGTATCATATCAATCTTCTGATATATATCAATTGCCAGAAACTATGGGGCATTTTGATGCGATTGTTGGTAGAAGAGTATTAATGTACTTACCGGATGCTGAAAAGTGTTTACAAATTTTGAAATCAATTTTAAAACCTGAGGGTATATTATGTTTTCAAGAAAGTGATGCTATTAATGCAGGTGTTGGTGCAGATGTACTATCTTTACATCAATCAGCAATTCAATGGATTTGGGAAACAGTGAAGCAAGAAGGTGGCAATATTCATATTGGTCAAAATTTATATAATTTGTTTAATAATAATGGAATGCATGTTGTAGATTATTTTGCAGAGGCAGTGATTCAAACGTCAATGGATAATGATTTAGCATGGCTTGTAGGTGTAATGCTACAAAGAATGAAAGCACATGGTGTCATTAATGATGATTTTTCACTAGATGAGTTTAAATCAAACCTTGAACACGAAGCAATAAACAATCAGTGCGCATTTATACGTGACATGGCGTTTGGTATTATCGGAAAAGCCTAGTTTAAAAAACGCTGAAAGCATCATATTATCATCGCCATTGTTTTAATTTGTAAAGTTACTAATGGATTTTGAAATGACAGCATTTCTTTAGACTAATCAAGTGATACTTAATTATCGAGCAATTTATACATTTTAAAAGGAGCAAAATTGAATAATGAAGAAATTTAACAACTGGATATTAAATGCAATAAGTGGATCTCAAACAGACAAGAATGGAACAACTAAAGAATTAAAAGGGGCAAAATTTATCATTTTATATGCATATTCAATGCTCGTTTTGCTTGCGTTAGTAATTTCTAACATATTCATTCACATTTTGGAGCCTAAACTATCAATCACCACTCAAATCATCATCGTTTTAATTTTAATTGAAGCAATAATTGGACTGCGTTTCTTGAAAGAGTACGATGTTAAGCGTGACAAAGATAAAGAAAATAAGAGAAATAGTAAGGATTTCGTTAAACTAAAATCAATTTTACTAGCAATTTTATTTACATCATTGGCGCTGACAGCAGGCACTGTAGCTGATATATACGGTTTCACTGACTTAGGAAATACTAGAAGTGATTTAATCGTTTGGAGCATAGGTGGTATTATATTTGGCCTCGTATGTTACACAATGGAAGATAAAAGATAACGATAAGGAGCTGGCGATTATAAAGCTAGCTCCTTTTTTAACTTATATATGTAAAGAACTATCCTAAGGGTTTTTAATCATATGTCAATAATTCCTATAATACATTATTAAAACATCAATTAAATAAGTTTTAAAATTTTACACATATTTTTATTTAAAAAAGATGTATAATTAATGTATTAAATATAGAAAGAAGTTGATATTATGAAAAAGTGTATTAAGACTTTGTTTTTAAGTATCATTTTAGTAGTTATGAGTGGTTTATATCATTCAGCACATGCGTCAGATTCGTTGAGTAAAAGTCCAGAAAATTGGATGAGTAAACTTGATGAAAGCAAACATTTAACTGAGATTAATATGCCAGGCTCACATGATAGTGGCTCATTCACTTTAACTGATCCGGTAAAATCAGTTTGGGCAAAGACTCAAGATAAAGATTACCTTACCCAAATGAAGTCAGGAGTCAGGTTTTTTGATATTAGAGGTAGAGCAAGTGCTGATAATATGATTTCAGTTCATCACGGCATGGTTTATCTGCATCATGAACTAGGGAAATTTTTAGATGATGCTAAATATTACTTGAGTGCTTATCCAAACGAAACAATTGTGATGTCTATGAAAAAGGACTACGATAGCGATTCTAAAGTTACGAAGACATTTGAAGAAATTTTTAGAGAATATTATTATAATAACCCGCAATATCAGAATCTTTTTTACACAGGAAGTAATGCGAATCCTACTTTAAAAGAAACGAAAGGTAAAATTGTCCTATTCAATAGAATGGGGGGTACATACATAAAGAGTGGTTATGGTGCTGACACGTCAGGTATTCAATGGGCAGACAATGCGACATTTGAAACGAAAATTAATAATGGTAGCTTAAATTTAAAAGTACAAGATGAGTATAAAGATTACTATGATAAAAAAGTTGAAGCTGTTAAAAATTTATTGGCTAAAGCTAAAATGGATAGTAACAAAGACAATGTATATGTGAATTTCTTGAGTGTAGCGTCTGGAGGCAGCGCATTTAATAGTACTTATAACTATGCATCACATATAAATCCTGAAATTGCAAAAACGATTAAAGTAAATGGGAAAGCTAGAACGGGTTGGGTGATTGTTGACTATGCAGGATATCCGTGGCCTGGATATGATGATATCGTAAGCGAAATTATAGATAGTAATAAATAAGGATTCAATAATGATATTAAGACGAGTATGAAAATAGTTAGATTCTAATTATTTTCACTACTCGTTTTTATTTTGAAAATAAGTAATAATTCAACAATATTATAAATTGAACAGATTGTTTATGGAATTTTTGATAATATTAAAGTGAAAAAGTGTTATAAATTGATAAATATATGTAATTCGCAAAAGTAAATCATTTTAAAAAGAAGAGAGTTGTAAGATGATGAAACGATTAAACAAATTAGTGCTAAGTATTAGTTTTCTGTATTTAATCATTAGTTTCACTGCTGGTTGTGGCATGGGTAAAGAAGCGGAAATTAAGAAAAGTTTTGAAAAGACATTGAGTATGTATCCAATTAAAAATCTAGAAGATTTATACGATAAAGAAGGTTATCGTGATGATCAGTTTGATAAAAAGGATAAAGGGACGTGGATTATTCGTTCTGAAATGGCAATTCAGAAAAAGGGAGAAGCCTTAAATATAAAAGGTATGGTTTTGAAGTTAAATAGAAATACAAGAAGTGCAAAAGGATTTTACTATGTTAATGCGATAAAGAAGGATGAAAATGGCAGACCTCTGGATAATCAAATAGAATATCCCGTTAAAATGGTAGACAATAAAATCATTCCAACTAAAGGTATCAAAGACGAAAACATAAAAAAGAAATCGAGAATTTTAAGTTCTTCGCGCAATATGGCAGCTTTAAAGATTTGTCGAAGTACAAAGACGGCGATATATCATACAATCCAGAGGTGCCGAGTTATTCAGCAAAATATCAATTAACTAATGATGACTATAATGTAAAACAATTACGAAAAAGATATAATATACCAACGAATAAAGCACCAAAGTTATTGTTGAAAGGTACAGGTAATTTAAAAGGCTCATCAGTTGGATATAAAGATATTGAATTTACGTTTGTAGAGAAAAAAGGAGAAAATATTTACTTTAGTGATAGCCTACATCTTGAACCGAGTGAGGATAAATAATCATCCACGCACACGATTCAATATGAAATTCAAATATGTTGCTGTAAAATAATGTAAAATAAACGTATTCATATTACTGAATTGAGGGATAGTATGCAACGTGATTATTTAATTCGAGTAGAAACTGAGAGTATGTCAGATTTCAAAAGGCTCAATGGTTTAATGATTGGTTTTGTTATTAAAGGTGAGGCACATATTTATGATGAAAATAATATGACGCAATGCAACAGTGGCGACATTTTCATCATTAACCACCGCGACTTGTATCGATTTCAACTTCAACAAGATGGCATCATATGTTATATCCAATTCCAAATGAAATATTTAGCAGACAAGTTTGATGATGTGCATTGTCTATATTTTCACTTAACAGATGCGACCACAACAAAAAATATACATCAACTGAGAAATATAATGGCAAGACTGGTTTCAACACATATTCGACATAATGAGTTGTCTAAATTGACTGAGCAACAACTTGTGATTCAGTTGCTTATGCATATGATTCATTATGTCCCGCGTACATATCATTCGAACCAAAGTATCTTAAATGATGATAAAGTGAATCAAGTATGCGACTATATCGAGTTACATTTTCATGAAGACTTAAGCCTTTCGGAATTAAGCGAATATGTTGGGTGGTCAGAGAGCCATCTGTCTAAAAAGTTTGCAGAATCGCTAGGTGTAGGATTCCAGCATTTCTTAAATACGACGCGAATTGAGCATGCGAAACTCGATTTGACATACACAGATGAAACGATTACTGATATTGCATTGCAAAATGGCTTTTCAAGTGCAGCGAGCTTTGCGAGAACATTTAAACACTTTACGCATCAAACGCCTAAACAATATCGAGGTGATCGTCCAGCAATCACTGAAAATCAACAATCGGCACAACATAATTATCACGACCGTGAATTGATATTACTTTTAAATGACTACATTGAAGAAATGAATCATTTTATTGAAGATATTGAAAAGATGAACTATAAAGAGATTGCCTTTCAACCAACCAATCACCAACTAAATCAATTTAATCATATTATTCAAGTAGGCTATTTGAGGAATTTGCTCAATACACAGTATCAATCACAGTTGCTTACATGTCATCATGATTTTCAAGTCAATGAAGTATTAGCATATGATGTGATGCCATATATCATGAAAAAGCTCAATGCGCCATTCACGTATGATGCAGAAATTTCGAATATATTTTATGATATCGATTTGTGTTTAGACTTTTTATTAGATAATAACTTTAGTTTGACCATGCATTTGGATCATTATGACTCACGTGATTATATCGATGCATTTAAAATTTTTATCCATCACGTTGCCCTGCATGTCAGTCATAGAAAAGATTTGAAGTTCAACTTGTATGTGACGACATTGCACAATTCTTTGATTGAAATGATTGATTATTTTAAAGCATTATTCCCTAATGGTGGCTTGTACATCCACTTAGATCAAGCTACGGAAAGACAGCTACCATTGTTGAAACGACTTGAGCCACACATCGACCATTTTGTATTTGATGCTAATTCAAATGATGCTGTTGATTTTAATAAAATGAATGATGATGAATTTAAAACCGCAAGTCAAATGATTATTAATAAAACGAATTACCTTATCGACTTAATGCATCGTCATCACCTAAAGCGTCCACTCATTTTACTCAATTGGAATACATTGACGGGTGATACATTTATTACAAACGGCGAATATTTTAGAGGTGGTATCATCATTGAGCAATTATTAAAGTTAAGCTCAAAGGTAGAAGGCATAGGGTATTGGTTGAATTATGATTTGCACGTCAGTCATTGTAGAAATGAACGGGATTATATGAATTCTATTGAACTGTTTCATCAATATAATGGAAAACGTCCGGTCTATTTCACGGCATTGCTATTTAATAAATTAACAAGCAATATTTTATATTCTGATGATACATGTATTGTCACGGGAACTGATTCAAATTTTCAAATATTGTTATATGATGCAAAGCATTTTAATCCGTACTTAGCGTTGGACAATCAAATGAATATGCGTGCAACGGAAATGATTCATTTGAACATTAATGCCCTGGAAGACGGTATGTATAAGATTAAACATTTTACCTTAGATAAAGAAAATGGTGCATTATTTAATCTTTGGCGCAAACATCATACGATACATGGTATGGACAAGGACTCTATAGATTACGTTAATCGAATGAGTTTTCCAAAATTAGAAGTGTACGATATAGATGTGACGGATACGCTGACATTAAACATTAAAATGATTACGAATGGGATTCACTTAATTGAAGTAAAACGTTACCCAAGTTCATAAAATGATCACAAATCACAAATTTTGATACACATAATTTGTGATTTTTTGTATTCAAAGTTAAAATTGCAAAAAATTAATGGTTAACATCTCTGTTGTTGGCAATATAAATAATGATTAATCATTTATGATGTAACTAAGGAGATGAAGGATATGAATCAACAATTAATTGAAATTTTAAAATCAAAAGAAGACAAAATGATTGAGATCAGACGTTATTTACATCAGCATCCAGAATTATCTTTTCATGAGGATGAAACGGCGAAATACATCGCTGAATTTTACAAAGGTAAAGATGTAGAAGTAGAAACGAATGTCGGACCACGTGGGATTAAAGTAACGATTGATTCAGGGAAACCTGGTAAAACATTAGCAATCCGTGCAGACTTTGATGCATTACCCATTACCGAAGATACAGGCCTATCTTTTGCATCACAAAATAAAGGTGTTATGCACGCATGTGGTCACGATGCACATACAGCATACATGCTTGTATTAGCAGAGACGCTTGCTGAAATGAAAGATAGTTTTACAGGAAAAGTCGTTGTGATACATCAACCAGCTGAAGAAGTACCACCAGGTGGTGCTAAAGCAATGATTGAAAATGGTGTATTAGACGGTGTTGATCATGTATTAGGTGTACACGTCATGAGCACAATGAAAACAGGTAATATGTATTACAGACCTGGATATGTTCAAACAGGACGCGCATTCTTCAAATTGAAAGTTCAAGGTAAAGGTGGTCATGGTTCATCACCACATATGGCCAATGATGCCATTGTTGCAGGTAGCTACTTCGTCACAGCTTTACAAACAGTTGTATCTAGACGACTAAGTCCATTTGAAACCGGTGTTGTCACAATCGGTTCATTTGACGGTAAAGGTCAATTCAATGTCATTAAAGATGTTGTTGAAATTGAAGGTGATGTACGTGGATTAACAGATGCTACAAAAGCAACAATTGAAAAAGAAATTAAACGTTTATCAAAAGGATTAGAAGCATTGTATGGTGTAACTTGCACATTAGAATATAACGATGATTATCCTGCATTATATAATGATCCAGAGTTTACTGAGTACGTGGCTAAGACGCTAAAAGAAGCAGACCTTGAATTTGGTGTCGAAATATGTGAACCACAACCACCTTCAGAAGACTTTGCATACTATGCTAAGGAACGACCAAGTGCCTTTATTTATACAGGTGCAGCTGTGGAAAATGGTGAAATTTACCCACATCATCATCCTAAATTTAACATTTCAGAAAAATCATTACTTATTTCGGCAGAAGCTGTAGGGACAGTTGTTTTAGATTACCTTAAAGGAGATAACTAACATGAATGAAACGTATCGCGGGGGCAACAAGTTAATCTTAGGTATTGTATTAGGTGTTATTACATTTTGGTTGTTTGCACAATCACTTGTAAATGTTGTACCAAATTTACAACAAAGTTTTGGTGCAGACATGGGAACAATTAGTATTGCGGTAAGTCTAACCGCACTATTTTCAGGCATGTTTGTTGTTGGAGCAGGCGGCCTAGCAGATAAAATTGGACGCGTGAAAATGACGAATATCGGCTTATTATTAAGTATTATTGGTTCAGCATTAATTATTATTACAAATTTACCAGCATTGTTAATCTTAGGTCGTATTATACAAGGCGTATCAGCAGCGTGTATTATGCCTTCCACATTGGCCATTATGAAAACTTATTATGAGGGAGCTGAACGTCAGCGTGCCTTAAGCTACTGGTCTATCGGTTCTTGGGGTGGAAGTGGTATCTGTTCACTCTTCGGTGGTGCAGTTGCGACAACTATGGGTTGGAGATGGATTTTCATCTTCTCAATTATCGTTGCCGTACTTTCAATGTTACTCATCAAAGGGACGCCTGAAACGAAATCAGAAGTTACCAATACACATAAATTTGACGTTGCAGGTCTAATTGTTCTAGTAGTTATGTTGCTAAGTTTAAACGTTGTCATTACTAAAGGTGCAGCACTTGGTTATACATCATTATGGTTCTTTGGTTTGATTGCGGTCGTTGTTGTAGCATTCTTTATTTTCTTAAATGTTGAGAAAAAAGTAGATAATCCGCTTATTGACTTTAAATTATTTGAAAATAAATCATATACAGGTGCAACGATTTCGAACTTCTTATTAAACGGTGTTGCAGGTACATTAATTGTAGCGAATACATTCGTGCAACAAGGTTTAGGTTATACAGCATTGCAGGCAGGATACTTATCAATCACTTATTTAATCATGGTGTTATTGATGATTAGAGTTGGTGAAAAATTATTACAAAAAATGGGTTCTAAGCGACCAATGTTATTAGGTACATTCATTGTGATCATTGGTATTGCACTTATTTCATTAGTATTCTTACCAGGCATATTTTATGTTATCAGTTGTGTCGTAGGATATTTATGTTTCGGACTAGGCTTAGGTATTTATGCAACACCTTCTACAGATACAGCTATTTCAAATGCACCGTTAGATAAAGTTGGCGTTGCTTCAGGTATTTATAAAATGGCTTCATCACTTGGTGGTGCATTCGGTGTCGCAATTAGTGGTGCAGTATATGCCGGTGCAGTTGCTGCAACGAGCATTCATACAGGTGCGATGATTGCACTTTGGGTTAACGTATTAATGGGAATCATGGCATTTATCGCAATTTTATTCGCGATTCCTAATGATGATAAACGTGTCAAAGATGCGGAATAATAACGATGACACGCCCAGTGTTTTGATAATGATATAAATGAAAGTAAAGCAAATTAAATGAGGAAATGTATAGAGCAGTGCATATAGATAAATCTATGATTGGATTGACACTAATATAAATATAAATGAAAAACCATCCACTTAAACTTTTGATAAGTTAGGTGGATGGTTATTTATTGCGTTGTTCTAAAAATTTGGACACTTTTATGGAAAGAACTATATATAATGTGAAGGTTATGGCAATTCGCTTCAATGAAGGCGACGTGTAAAAGTGTATATTAAATGATTCGAGGTCAGACTCCGAGAACAGTGTCCGTCATGCTTACCGCATACTAATGAAGCATTATTATATCAGCGTTTATAGCTGATTTAAGATAATAAAGTTTGCTAAACAGAAAAGCCAACCCATGAATGTTGGATTGGCTTTGTATAAGCATATTAAGTTCTAATTTTAAAAAATATGAATATAAATAAGACATTAAAAATTAAATTTCAGTTGTTGCAATTTCTTCATCTGTAGGTACATCATCGTTAAGACCAACAAGTGCTTCAGAAACATTTCGTGAATGATAACCGATACGTTCAAGAACACCAATCATATCGATATATAGTAATCCACCTTTTGTTGTACATTCACCACGATTAAGGCGTTTAATATGACCTTTGCGTAGTTTATGTTCAATATTAAATGATTCTCTACTACGTTCTACAATTTCATCTTTTTTCGTTTTGTCATAAACATCTAACATGTCGATGGCTTTATCAAATGACTCAGCAACATGGTTGAATAATTTATCCATACCGCGTTGTGCATCTTCTGTAATGCGAATATCTTCATCATGTTGGCGTTTTAATTGAGCGACATACTCTTCTGTTAGCTCTGCTACTTTTAAAATAGAGCGATTGACATCAAACATAACTGCTAAACGCTCAACGTCTGCTTTCGTAATGGCTTTTGTAGAAATTCTAACTAAATAATTTCGAATACTATCATTGATTGTTTCAACAGCTTGATGCTTTTGTTCAAGCTTTTTGATCAATTTTTTATCGTCTTTTGTAATTTCGCGAATGTCTTCAAACATTGATAAGACAATCTGACCCACATTTTGTAATTCTTTTTGAGTTTCTTGTAATGCAACACCAGGTGCGTGATAAACAAGATCTTTGTTTAAGTGCTGAGGTTTATAGTCATCAGCAATATCTTTACCTGGGACAAGCTTTGTAACTATCCATGCTAAACCTGCTACAAATGGTAATTGAATCAAAGTATTTGTTATGTTGAAGATACCATGTGATACTGCAATCGTCATCGCTGGTTTTAAGTGCCATACATCTTGTAACAAACTAATCAAATGAATCACAACTGGCAAGAAAATTGTGAAGATAATTACCCCGATTAAGTTAAAGATGACGTGTACAAGCGCCGCACGTTTTGCAGCGATTGAGCCGGCTAAACTAGCTAAGATAGCTGTAATCGTTGTACCAATATTATCGCCTAGTAACACAGGGATTGCTGCGTTTAAGCTAATTAAATCTTGTTGATAAAATTCTTGTAAAATACCAATCGTCGCACTTGAACTTTGAACTAGTGCTGTTAACCCTGCGCCGACAATGACAGCAAGTATTGGATTTGTAGACATATCAAGCATTAATTGCTTAAATCCATCTAATGATGCTAAAGGTTTAACGGCATCGCCCATAAATTCTAGACCGAAGAATAGAGAACCGAAACCGAATAGTATGCGGCCAATGTTATTGATTTTAGAGCGTTTAAAGAAAAAGATTAAAAATGCACCTAATGCTAAAATTGGCATTGCATATTCGCCTAAATCTATACCGATAATAAATGCAGTTACCGTTGTTCCGATATTAGCACCCATTATCACTCCAATGGCTTGTTTCAATGTCATAAATCCAGCTGTTACCAGTCCGATTGTGATAACTGTCGTACCTGAACTACTTTGTATTAAAATAGTTACAACGATACCTGCAATAACACCTAATACTGGATTTGATGTAAATTTGTTTAAAATATCTCGTAGCCTGTCTCCTGCTGATGCTTGAAGCCCGTCTCCCATGATTTTTAAGCCGTAAAGGAAAATACCTAAACCACCTAAAAAGGAGAAAATGACTTCTGTAACCGACATTTCCATTATTTCACCTCAAATAAGCTTTATATTTAGATTATCGCTTATAATTGTAAATTTAATGTTAAGATTAGGTAAAATTATTTAACAATATATGTTATTTGTATATGACTTGTAAAATATCGTCACTTATTATGTAAATTTTCAGTGTGAAATGGCAGGTTTGCAATCACTTGTTTAACAAAATGATGCAATCAATCATGTAATTATGTGTCATCAAAAAAATCATGTGAGTGGGATAACGAAATAAAGTTTGTGAACATATCACTTCTATCCCACTCCATGATTTGAAATCACCAAATAAAAATCTATTAATGGTTTTCGTTATAACAATTTGTGTTCTTTTAATAATGACTCAATGTACGTACCTTTTATCTTTTTAAGGAATCCTGCTAATGCGAGTTTTTGTATTTTCGAATCTTTAGTAATCTCGCGCAAATCTTGATGGTCATTCAGTTCGTATATGGCATCCATTAAGACGCGAAGATCAAATGTACTATTGATGACCTCTGGAATACCACGATCTATATTTAGTAATTGATAAACAGCTTCCATGGCAGTACGAACCGAATATTCTGTTGTAAATACAGTATCTCGCTCTGTTTCTGCAAAGTTACCAATAAATGCTAAATTTTGTGATTGATGCGGGACGACTAAAGGTCTGTCGCCGATAGCACGCGTCATGAAATAAGAGGTAATATATGGCATATAAACAGGAATCGTATTAGATGCATGTTTTGCTAAGTCTTCAATTTTGTCAGTTGGTACACCTAAGTGATACAGCCATTCTTGACATATTTCATTACCACTACATTCTGTGATTGGCTTTTTAATATAATCGCCGTTTACATCTGAATATAAGGCATAAATCCATGTAGATATTTCATTTTTAGGTTGGTCTTTAAACTGTTGCTGACGATTGATTGTAAAACTGATTTGCCATGCAGAATCATTGATTGTAATAATTCCGCCAGTAACCGTTTTGCCTGCAAGAGGGTCACGTTTACAAATGCTTTCTATTGTATCGATAATATCTTTATTGTTTGTTGTCGATGTTGCAGAAACAAACCAACTCTTTTGAGGAATATTTTGGCAAAACTTATCAGGATTACCAAATTCAGGACTTTGTCGCGCTAAATTTTTCCATAGTGTCCAACTACCACCTAATTCGTCAGTTGGTGGTGCTGGTGTATCATTATCACCATACGTAGAGCTTTCCGTAATACTACCGTTTGTCACAAAGACAAGATCATCTACAGTCAGTTTAATTGACTCTGCTTTGCCATGTCGGTGAATTAATATTTCTCGGGCAATTTTTTGACTTGTCGTAACATCTACTTTAATATCTTCTACTTTTACATCGTATTCAAATTGAACCCCATGCGATTTTAAATATTCAACCATAGGTAATACTAAAGATTCATATTGATTATATTTAGTGAATTTTAAAGCTGAAAAGTCTGCGAGACCACCAATATGATGAACGAATCGCATTAGATAGCGACGCATTTCCATAGCAGAATGCCACGGTTCAAATGCAAACATCGTTTTCCAGTAAATCCAAAAGTTTGAATTAAAGAAGTCATCGGAAAATACATCTGTTATTTTGACATCATCTAAATCTTCTTCATTCGTTAAGCATAAATCTAAAATTTCTTTAATTGCCGTTTTAGTCAAAGTGAAGTCTCCATCTGTGACTAAACGTTGACCCTGTTTCTCAATAACACGACAACGAGAATAGTTAGGGTCTTCTTTGTTTAACCAATAGAATTCATCTAATACTGACGCATGATCAATTTCAAGCGAAGGGATAGATCTGAATAAATCCCACAAACATTCAAAGTGGTTCTCCATTTCACGACCACCTCGGACAACATAGCCTTTTAAAGGCATATTTTCACCATCAAGACTGCCGCCCGCTTTGGGTAACTCTTCTAAAATATGAATCTTAGAACCTTCCATTTGACCATCCCTAATTAAGAAACAAGCTGCCGCAAGTGAAGCTAACCCAGACCCGATTAAGTAAGCAGATTTGTTTTCTACATTTTCAGGTTTTTTAGGGCGCGCAAATGCTTCATAATTTCCATAACTGTAATACATATCCACCAAGTCCTTTCGTATTAGAATACACTCAGACTATACCCCTTTGTGAATTGCAAATATTAGTATTTATATTGGTGAATTTGACGAAATTAGATCATTTTTATATTTTTGATTTTTAAAATTTTATCACTCGAATGTTTTTGGATTCTGAGGTGCGGGACTTGGAATAATTATGTATTTTGAAAGAAGTTACTTAAACTAACGCCTAGTAGAGTGATAAGTCCGCCTATAATAGCAAGGGTTGTTGGTAGTTCGTCTAATAATAGATAAGATAATAATAAAGAAACGATAGGTGTTAAATAAAGAGACATTGTTGCATCAGAGACACCAACTGACTTCACGATATAAGCAAGCAAAACGTATGGAATTATAGTAGGGAATATAGCTAAATAAAGTACCGATACTATTGATGTAAAAGTGGCGCCGTGTATATCGTTGATGATTTCAGGAATAAAAATAAGCATAAATGGTGAGCTTGCCATTATTGTATATAGTGTAAAAGCGATGAAGCCGTATTTTTCTATGTATTTTTTCTGGAAAGTAAAATACAAACTTTCACTAAAAGATGCAAGTAAAATAATAAAAACACCTAATACATTAATAGTTGTGTAATCATCTTTACTTATTGAAATAATGGATATTCCTATAAATGCGACGAGTGAACTTAACCAATTCCATTTTGAAAAATGCTCTTTTAAAAATATATAAGCTAAAGCACTAGAAAAAATAGGCGTTGTAGAGACTAGAATTCCAGATATACCTGCACTAATCAAAGTTTCACCAAAATTTAAAGCTGTGTGATATATCACAAATCCACAAAATCCTAAAATAAAAATAACAGGGATATCTCTTAGTTCTGGGGTAGGTAATTTCTTTATAATTACGAACGGCAAGAGAATTATTGTTGCTAAAATTAAACGAAATGCCGACAATGATTCTGCACTAAAATCATTTAACGCAATCTTTATCATTGGAAATGCAGATCCCCACAATATGATAGTAAATAAATATGATAGAAAAGTAGTGTCTCGAAGTTTATTCATTAATATCATCACTCCTTTAATTAAGTGTTTCTATATTAAAAAATATGATTTAAAATGAGTACAACCAATTTTGATTGGATTTACCTATCCAATTTATAAAAAGGGGGGAGAAGATGACGAAATATAAAGATATTGCTAGTGACATCAGAGATAAAATAATCGCAGGGGATTGGTTTTATGGAATGAAGATACCTTCACAGAGGCAGTTGGCGATACAATACAACGTAAATAGAGTGACGATTATTAAAAGTATTGAGTTATTAGAGGCTGAAGGATTTATCTATACTAAGGTGGGGAGTGGAACATATGTTAATGACTATTTGAACGAAGCACATATTACAAATAAATGGTCTGAAATGATGTTATGGTCCTCTCGACAAAGAAGTCAGTATACGGTGCAATTAATTAATAAAATTGAGACAGATGACACGTATATACATATAAGTAAAGGTGAATTGGGTCAACCATTAATGCCACATATTCAATTGAAAAAAGCCATGTCTAATACAGCCAGTCATATTGAAGACTTATCTTTTGGTTATAATAACGGCTATGGTTATATCAAGTTAAGAGATATCATCGTTGAACGAATGTCAAAGCAAGGTATAAATGTAGGTAGAGAAAATGTAATGATCACTTCAGGCGCTTTACATGCCATTCAACTTTTATCTATTGGGTTTTTAGGTCAAGATGCCATAATAATTTCAAATACACCATCATATATTCACTCTACCAATGTTTTTGAGCAATTGAATTTTAGACATATTGATGTTCCTTATAATCAAATTAATGAAATTAATACCATCATTGATAGATTTATTAATTTTAAAAATAAAGCGATTTACATAGAACCTAGGTTTAATAACCCGACAGGTTGTTCTTTAACGAATGAGCAAAAGCAAAATATAATTACTTATAGCGAAAGACATAATATACCTATCATTGAAGATGATATCTTTAGAGATATTTTCTTTAGCAATCCAACTCCTGCTATCAAAACTTATGATAAATTGGGAAAAGTTATACATATAAGCAGTTTTTCAAAAACGATTGCACCAGCAATAAGAATAGGTTGGATTGTTGCTTCTGAAAAAATAATAGAGCAATTGGCAGATGTAAGAATGCAAATTGACTATGGATCCAGTATTTTGTCACAAATGGTTGTATATGAGATGTTGAAAAATAAGTCTTATGATAAACACTTAGTAAAGTTAAGGTATGTTTTAAAAGATAAACGAGACTTTATGTTAAACATCCTCAATAATTTATTTAAGGATATAGCACATTGGGAAGTTCCAAGTGGAGGTTATTTTGTATGGTTAGTCTTTAAAATAGATATAGATATTAAATATTTATTCTACGAATTGTTAAGTAAAGAAAAAATACTAATCAATCCGGGTTACATTTATGGCAGTAAAGAAAAGAGTATAAGGCTATCTTTTGCCTTTGAATCAAATGAAAATATTAAGCATGCGCTCTATAAAATTTATACATATGTGAAAAAGGTTTAATTAAAACAATAATTCGAATCATTATGTGGCATGTTAAACAGCTAAATATAAGCTATGCACATTTAACAAGCGGATACTCCTGACGCAATTATAGTATCATTACATATTGTTTAATCGTTTGGGGTAATGTAATTAAAAGGTAAAATAGGCAGAGTGTTATACATAAAATGTAAAGAAAGAGGGGATAGAATGTCTAAAATCAGGTCTTTTACAATATTAAGTCTACTTATTTACTTAGCTATGATGTGCTATACAGTAGTGACCTATTCAAAATTACCAACCAAAGTACCTATTCACTATAATTTAGCAGGGAATGCTGATAACTTTGCTGATAAATGGGTGCTGCTTTTGATTAATAGCGCATTTATAGTGATTTGGCTTATATTTTTCATTGCAGGTAGATACTATGAACGATTTGCCAAATGGTCACATTATAATCATACACCACGTGAAATTCGAGCGATTAAATTATTTTTAAGTACGTTAAATTTAGAGATTATGAGCTATATGTCTATCTTCACAGTATTAGAAATTTGGCAAATACAACACCATCATCAATTCAATTTACTATGGTTTAATATGATATTTATCATTATCATTGGTTTGACGCTTGTCATATTTTGTTTACTTCCGACAATTCATAAAATGAGAGATTCTCAATAAAAATATAAACTGTCATGATGCAGTTTTGAAGCGGATTCGTGAGATTATTATAAATAATATCTAGTATTTATAATTAAAATGATATATTATTTATTATAGTTAAATATTGTGTATATTTTGTGAACTTTTTGTAAAAATTCGATTGCCTGTCACATATAGGAGTGTTACATTTTAAATATGTGATCATCGCAAAATATAAGTTGAAATAGGTTGTAGATTAATCAGGATGATAAATATTTTATATAAAGAGAGGGAGTCATTATGACACTACTTACTGTAAATCCATTCGATAATGTTGGATTATCAGCCTTAGTTGCAGCAGTACCTATTATTTTATTTTTATTATGCTTAACCGTTTTTAAAATGAAAGGCATTTATGCAGCATTGACAACTTTGGTTGTTACATTGATTGTGGCTTTATTTGTATTTGAATTACCAGCGCGTGTATCAGCAGGTGCGATTACAGAAGGCGTTGTTGCCGGTATTTTCCCAATAGGATATATCGTTTTAATGGCAGTTTGGTTATATAAAGTTTCTATTAAAACAGGACAATTTTCTATTATTCAAGATAGTATTGCAAGTATTTCAGAGGACCAAAGAATCCAACTATTATTAATTGGATTTTGTTTCAACGCATTTTTAGAAGGTGCAGCAGGATTTGGTGTGCCAATTGCGATTTGTGCAGTATTATTAATTCAACTTGGATTTGAACCATTAAAAGCAGCGATGTTATGTTTAATTGCTAATGGTGCGGCGGGTGCCTTTGGTGCAATTGGTTTACCAGTTAGTATTATTGATACGTTTAACTTAAGTGGAGGCGTTACAACATTAGATGTTGCGAGATACTCAGCATTAACACTTCCAATTTTAAACTTTATTATTCCATTTGTTTTAGTATTCATTGTAGATGGTATGAAAGGTATTAAAGAAATTTTACCTGTCATTTTAACAGTGAGTGGTACATATACTGGATTACAATTATTATTAACAATATTCCATGGTCCAGAACTAGCAGACATTATTCCATCACTAGCAACAATGGTGGTGTTAGCATTTGTTTGTCGTAAATTTAAACCGAAAAACATTTTCAGATTGGAAGCGTCTGAACATAAAATTCAAAAACGAACGCCTAAAGAAATTGTCTTTGCTTGGAGTCCGTTCGTCATTTTAACTGCCTTTGTATTAGTATGGAGTGCACCATTCTTCAAAAAATTATTCCAACCTGGAGGTGCGCTTGAAAGTTTAGTATTAAAAATGCCAATTCCGAATACTGTGAGTGATTTATCGCCTAAAGGAATTGCGTTGCGTCTCGATTTAATTGGTGCAACTGGGACAGCGATTTTATTAACAGTAGTTATTACAATTTTAATTACGAAGTTAAAATGGAAAAGTGCAGGTGCTTTATTGGTCGAAGCAATTAAAGAATTATGGTTACCGATCCTTACAATTTCAGCTATCCTAGCTATTGCTAAAGTTATGACATACGGTGGTTTGACTGTAGCAATTGGACAAGGTATTGCTAAAGCGGGAGCAATTTTCCCATTATTCTCTCCAGTATTAGGTTGGATTGGTGTGTTTATGACTGGTTCAGTTGTAAATAACAATACTTTATTCGCACCTATTCAAGCGACAGTGGCACAACAAATTTCAACAAGCGGTTCATTACTTGTGGCAGCTAACACTGCAGGTGGTGTAGCAGCGAAACTTATTTCACCACAATCAATTGCCATTGCGACTGCAGCTGTTAAAAAAGTTGGTGAAGAATCTGCATTATTAAAAATGACGTTAAAATACAGTATTATATTTGTTGCCTTTATTTGTGTTTGGACGTTTATACTAACGTTAATATTCTAAATATAAATAATGTTGTCACTTGGATTCAAATGACATTTTAAATCTAATTATTCATGAATCGAACTAGTACGAAATGCATTGAGCATTTTGTCTAGTTCGATTTTTTAATGTCTAAAAATGTCGTATATGTAATTAGAGTAGAAAGTGTTGAGGCGTTTTAGAAGTTTTTTAGAAAAGTAAGTAAAATAAAAAATGCACTGAGCAACAAAAGATGTTACTCGTGCATTTAGATGATTCTTATCATTTCAAATAAGAATGTTGTTAATCATATATAGGTTAAAATTGGTTTGGATAAAATGATATCTATCGTTGTGTATTGTTTGTTTTTATAGTTCGCGACGACGTCCAGCTAATAATGCTGCACCTAACGCTAATGATAATCCACCAAATACAGTTGTACCGATGAATGGATTTTCTTCACCAGTTTCTGGTAATGCTTGAGCTTTGTTAGCATCTGCATGATTTGCTGGTTGCTTCTTATCAACAACAAGTTCTTGACCAGGTTTGATCATGTTTTTATCAGCTAATTTGTTATCTGAAGCAATTTTGTCAGCAGTAGTGCCGTTTGCTTTTGCAATGTCATTTACTGTATCACCAGGTTTAACGACATGTACTCCGTTGCCGTCTTCTTTACCAGGTTTGTTGTTGTCTTCTTTACCAGGTTTTTTGTTGTCTTCCTCTTTTGGTGCTTGAGCATCGTTTAGCTTTTTAGCTTCTGCTAAAATTTCTTTGCTCACTGAAGGATCGTCTTTAAGGCTTTGGATGAAGCCGTTACGTTGTTCTTCAGTTAAGTTAGGTAAATGTAAAATTTCATAGAAAGCATTTTGTTGTTCTTTGTTGAATTTGTTATCAGCTTTCGGTGCTTGAGATTCATTTAACTTTTTAGCTTCTGCTAAAAGGTTAGCACTTTGACTTGGGTCATCTTTTAAGCTTTGGATGAAACCATTGCGTTGTTCTTCGTTTAAGTTAGGTAAATGTAAGATTTCATAGAAAGCATTTTGTTGTTCTTTGTTGA
>NZ_KV831003.1:60886-145296 GCF_001836945.1 Staphylococcus sp. HMSC062H10 | reverse complement strand
AGAAAGCATTTTGTTGTTCTTTGTTGAATTTGTTGTCAGCTTTTGGTGCTTGTGCATCATTTAGCTTTTTAGCTTCTGCTAAAAGGTTAGCGCTTTGGCTTGGGTCATCTTTTAAGCTTTGGATGAAACCATTGCGTTGTTCTTCGTTCAAGTTAGGCATGTTCAAGATTTCATAGAAAGCATTTTGTTGATCTTTGTTGAAATTGTTGTCAGCTTTCGGTGCTTGAGATTCGTTTAATTTTTTAGCTTCACCTAAAACGTTAGTGCTTTGGCTTGGATCGTCTTTAAGACTTTGAATGAAACCATTGCGTTGCGCTTCGTTTAAGTTAGGCATGTTCAAAATTTCATAGAAGGCGCTTTGTTGATCTTTGTTGAAGTTATTTTGTTGCGCTTCAGCTTTTGGAGCTTGAGAGTCATTAAGTTTTTTAGCTTCACCTAAAACGTTAGCACTTTGGCTTGGATCATCTTTAAGGCTTTGGATAAAACCATTGCGTTGATCAGCATTTAAGTTAGGCATATTCAAGACTTGATAAAAAGCATTTTGTTGAGCTTCATCGTGTTGCGCAGCATTTGCAGCAGGTGTTACGCCACCAGATATAAGTAATGTACCTAAAGTTACAGATGCAATACCTACACCTAGTTTACGAATTGAATAAATATTTTTCTTTTTCAAATTAATACCCCCTGTATGTATTTGTAAAGTCATCATAATATAACGAATTATGTATTGCAATACTAAAATCTATATTTATAATTAAATTTAAAGGTAAGTTTTACAACTTATAAAATAAAAATTTTGTTCAAAGATTTATTCAGGAAGTAAAAGGCTTAAAACCGCAAAATCACGCTATTTCGATTAATAAAAACAGATAAAATATAGAGATATTTTTTATAATGAAAGCGGTTTAATACATATGAGTTAAAAAATATTTTTAAGAATAAAGTGGGGCTTTGAATGTGCTTAGGTTTAATTTCGGAAATGGTTTTAAGAGATATAGAAAATAGAAAGTTGTTCATAATGTGCTGAGGTTTTATTAAAAAATAGAAAACACAAGTGCACTTTAGAATACAGCACACTTGCGTAATAGAGATATTATTCAAAAACAAGATGTAAATGATCTTTATCTGCCAATAATTGATTCACTTGAGCTAATAATTGTTCAGCATGGTCTTGCTGCGCGTCATCCATATGAATTAAAATTTTTCTTTCATCTTCAGTTGAGCGTTCTTTTATTAGATAGCCTTGCTTTTTTAAATTATTGAGAGCTCTAACAGTTTGAGGGTATTTATGGTGGATTGTTTCAATTAAATCTTTAAGAAGAACGATGTTTTTATTTTGAGAAGTGATAATAGCTAGAATTGTGAATTCTACAAAACTTAATGTTAGATGCTTTTTGATAATATTCTTGAAATACATTGTATACATCATCAAGTTTAGAAATTCTTTACTATCTTTTGGTATCATCTGTGATTCACTTTGATCTGCAAGGTTAAATTGTTTAATGATTTGATCAAACAATGTAACACGTTCTGCAATTTTCTCTCGTTGTTCTTCAGATATTGAAATGTAAGTATTACGCTCATCAATTTTACTTCGAACTTTACTAATATATGAATGTTTCACAAGTACTTTTATATGCTGTACTAAATCCGATTGTTTATAACATAAATCTGAAACAATCTTCTTAAATGGAAGTGTGTTTTCTTGCTGATGAAATAAATAAGTCAGTAATATAAATTCTTTTATACTCATATCGACTTCAGGCTTGACTTTTTTCTTAAAACGAAACATATATGCTTCAATGATTATAAAATCTCTAATTTTGTCATGGTTATTATATTTCATTGTTTTATCTCCTTGTATATGCACTTTATTTTAATATAACACAATATAATAAGAAAAATAATCCATAATTTACATTTAAAAATAATATGATATTTTTATTAAAATTTGTGTTTTTGAATAAATGACATTATCAAACACTATATTTAAATAAGAAATAGTTATCGATATTTGAAAAATCGAAGAATATTGATTGATATTATAGAATATGAGTCGGTGTTATTTGTATATAAAGTATTAATATGTAATTGAGAAAGTCGACGCTTGTTAACAATAACGACAACTATATGTATAAAAAAACCTCGCAACGGTTAGTTAGCTTAAACATTTTGCTAACGTTGTTGTGAGGTCATTTTGTTTTGATAATATCGTTATAACTTTTTCACGGTTAATAATAAGTATATGAAGAATGGGGCGCCAAACGCAGCAATAAATACACCTGCTGGCACTTCTTTAGGCAAGAATAAGGTACGCCCAATTAAGTCTGCAATAACAATTGATATGGCACCAATCATTGCTGACATTAGTAACTTTTTAGCATAACTTCCGCGGACGATTGTTTTCGCGATATGTGGTGCGATTAAACCGACAAACCCAATGTTACCTACTAAACTGATTGCCATAGATACGAGTATAGTAGAAGTGATTAATTGGATTAGTTTCATACGTTGTACATGTAAGCCTAAGCCAATCGCTACAGGGTCATCAAGTATAGATATTTTCATTTTTGGTATAACAAGAAATAACAACGGCACAACAGCTAAAATAACCATACCCAAAATGATTGTATCTTTAAACGTAGCACCGTAAAGACTTCCGACTAACCAAGTATAAGCTTTGGCTGCAGATAGTTGCTTTGTTGTAATAAGTAGCCCTTGTACAAGTGCAATAAACAATGTTTGCATCGAAATACCGATGATTATGAGTGTTGTCGGGCGTATTTGTCCTTTCGTTTGAAACACTAATAGTATCATCATTGCAACTGCGCCACCTAATACAGCAAATAGTGGAAGTAAATGTATCGTTAAATGGCTGAAAAATGCAATAAAGACAACAGCACTTAAGCTAGCACCACCTGTGATACCGATAATATCTGGTGAGGCAATTGGATTTTTCAATACATTTTGTAACATTAAACCACTCATCCCTAGTGCAGCACCAGCTAATATCGCAAGTGTAATGCGAGGTAAGCGTAACACTTCTAAAGTGAATTGATCTACACTGTCATTTGGATTTATAAAGTACATCAATACGCGTTGTAATGGTATAAAGCTTGAACCAACCATCATACTTACCACTGAAATGATGGCTAAAAAGATTAACGCGAAGATGAGATGGTAATTGTCTTTTTTATTAATCTTTTCGGTCATAAGCGTTGACGTCCTTTCTTCATAAGATAGATTAAGACAATAGCGCCAATGACAGCGGTAACGACACCGATAGGCAACTCTAGTGGCTTAATTATTATACGAGCAACAATGTCTGAAATGATCATTAGGATTGCTCCAGCTAATGCAGTAAAAGGAATTAAATACTTATAGTTTGGTGGCAATAATCGTTTACTAATATTCGGTATGATAAGACCCACAAAGACGATTGATCCAGCTACTGCTACCGAAATACCGGCTAACATACTGATGAGCATAATAATCATCCATTTGATTAATTTTATGTTTTGACCGAGCCCGGTTGCAATGTCGTCACTTGTCATCAAAATATTGATGTGTGCAGCCATGCTAAACGCAATTAAAATAAGTATCAATACAAGCGGAATAATCCATGGGATATCCCAAATATTACGTAATGAAACGGAACCACTTAACCAGAATAATAGGCCTTGCAAGTCTGTTTCATTCATAATGAGAATGCCTTGAGTAAAAGCTGTAAATAACATCGCAATCGCGGCACCCGCTAAAATGACACGGTGAGGTGAGAATAGGGTTTGTCTAAACATACCTAGTGCAACGACTAAGACTGTAACAACAATAGCCCCCAAAAACGCGATGACAACAATCATTTTAAAAGATTGAATTTGGATAAATGTAATACTAAAGATGACAAAAAATACTGCGCCTGCATTGACACCGAAAAGCCCTGGCGATGCTATTGGGTTTCGTGTAAGTGCTTGCATCAACAAACCTGAGACGGCTAGTGCGGCGCCTGTCAATAGCGCAATGATTGTTCTCGATGCACGTGCGCCAGTGACAACATCATGTAAATCGTTTTCACTATCAAAGTTGAATAACGCCTGTATCACCGTACCTGGTGACACAAGCGTATTTCCAATCATTAAACTTAAGATAGCTACTATTGCAAGACATAAACCAGCAATAACGATTTGGTATTTTGGTTTAAGTAGCATCGTAAAACTCCTTAATTATTTTGATTGTTTTTCAATATTTAACTTTTCATATAAATCGTCAATAAGTTTTAATGATGATTTATATCCGCCAGCTAAGTTCCAAGTGATTTCATCTAAATCATCAGATACTTGGTTGTTTTTAACTGCGTCTAAATTTTTCCACTCTTTACTTGAAGTCCATTCGCTTTCAGTCTTTTTAACTAATGCAGCATCTTTCGCATTTGGATCTGATTTTACTACAAAAATATGATCAGCGTTCATTAATGGAATGCTTTCTTTAGATGTAAGTTGGATAATATCTTTACCATTATCAACTTGTTTTTGTAAGTCTTTATTACGTTTGAATCCTAAATCATTTAAGATTTCACCAGCATATCCACCAGCATAAATTCTTGTATGATCAGCACGGAAGTTAACAACTGAAGCTTTCAATGGCCATGCATCTTTATACTTTGCTTTTGCATCTTTTTGGAATGCAGCTACTTTATCATCGTACTTTTTAAGTAAATCTTCAGCTTCTTTTTCTTTCCCTAAAGCTTTCCCCATTAACTTAGTTGTATCTTTGAATTTGAAAACTGTATCAGTAGAAACTGTTGGTGCGATTTTAGATAATTGATCGTAAACTTTTTCATTTCTAACTTTTGACGCGACAATTAAGTCCGGTTTTAATTTAGAGATTTCCTCTAAGTTAGGTGCAGGTTCTTGACCTACAATCTTAGTATCTTTTAAATCATTTTTTATGTATTCGAATTTCGGTTTTTGTGTCCATGATTCTACAGCACCTACAGGTTTAACACCTAAAGATACAGCGACGTCAGTGGCACCTTGATATAGCGTAACAACACGCTTTGGTTTCCCTTTAATTTCAGTTGTACCCATTGCATGTTTAATTGAAGTTGTTTCCTTATCTTTGCTATCAGATGATTGCTTATTTGAATTCCCACTACATCCTGCTAAAACAAGTAGGAAAGCAAGCGTAACAACAAGCATTTTAATTACTTTATTCATTGACTAATTAGCCTCCTTCGTGATGTATGACAATGAGAATCATTATCACGATTTAGTATGAATTAAAATTTTTCCTAAGTCAATAAAATATTTATGATTTACATGCAACTTATAATTATTTGACATATAAATGCATAAAAAATATAATCCTAATTACTTGATAGTGAGAATCATTATCAATTAGGTAACACACAATATTATAGAATTTTAAATTTGAGGAGGAAGCGCTTTTGATTGAAAAAAGTCAAGCATGTCACGATTCATTGTTAGATTCTGTAGGGCAAACACCTATGGTTCAACTTCATCAACTATTTCCGAAACATGAAGTGTTTGCAAAGTTAGAGTATATGAATCCTGGAGGCAGCATGAAAGATCGACCTGCCAAGTACATCATTGAACATGGTATTAAACATGGTTTAATCACTGAGAATACACATTTAATTGAAAGTACTTCTGGTAATTTAGGCATTGCGTTGGCAATGATAGCTAAAATCAAGGGATTAAAACTCACGTGTGTTGTTGATCCTAAAATATCACCAACAAATTTGAAAATTATTAAAAGTTATGGTGCCAATGTAGAAATGGTTGAAGAACCTGATGCACATGGGGGTTATTTAATGACTCGTATTGCAAAGGTGCAAGAACTGTTAGCCACTATTGACGATGCATATTGGATTAATCAATATGCGAATGAGTTAAATTGGCAATCCCATTATCATGGTGCAGGCACAGAGATTGTTGAAACAATTAAGAAACCTATAGATTATTTTGTCGCGCCAGTCAGCACGACAGGTAGCATTATGGGTATGAGTAGAAAAATAAAAGAAGTGCATCCAAACGCACAAATTGTTGCTGTTGATGCGAAAGGGTCAGTCATTTTTGGTGACAAACCTATTAATAGAGAATTACCTGGTATCGGCGCTAGTCGTGTACCCGAAATATTGAATAGATCAGAAATTAATCAAGTGATCCATGTAGATGATTATCAATCTGCTTTGGGCTGTCGAAAACTGATTGATTATGAAGGCATATTTGCTGGAGGTTCAACAGGTTCGATTATTGCAGCGATTGAGCAGTTGATAACGTCAATTGAAGAAGGTGCAACAATTGTCACGATTTTACCAGATCGAGGCGATCGTTACTTAGATTTAGTTTATTCAGATACATGGTTAGAAAAAATGAAATCAAGACAAGGAGTTAAATCAGAATGAATAGAGAGATGTTGTATTTAAATAGATCAGATATTGAACAAGCGGGAGGTAATCATTCACAAGTTTATGTGGACGCATTAACAGAAGCATTAACAGCGCATGCGCACAATGATTTTGTACAACCGCTTAAGCCGTATTTAAGACAGGATCCTGAAAATGGACACATCGCAGATCGAATTATTGCAATGCCAAGTCATATCGGTGGTGAACACGCAATTTCAGGTATTAAGTGGATAGGTAGTAAGCACGACAATCCATCGAAACGTAATATGGAGCGTGCAAGTGGTGTCATTATTTTGAATGATCCAGAAACGAATTATCCAATTGCAGTTATGGAAGCAAGTTTAATTAGTAGTATGCGTACTGCAGCAGTTTCAGTGATTGCAGCTAAGCATTTGGCTAAAAAAGGATTTAAAGACTTAACAATCATTGGATGCGGGCTAATCGGAGACAAGCAATTACAAAGTATGTTAGAGCAATTCGATCATATTGAACGCGTGTTTGTTTACGATCAATTCTCTGAAGCGTGTGCACGCTTTGTTGATAGATGGCAACAACAGCGTCCGGAAATTAATTTTATTGCGACAGAAAATGCTAAAGAAGCAGTATCAAATGGTGAAGTAGTCATTACATGTACCGTAACGGATCAACCATACATTGAATATGATTGGTTACAAAAGGGTGCATTTATTAGCAACATTTCTATCATGGATGTGCATAAAGAAGTCTTTATTAAAGCTGACAAAGTCGTAGTAGACGACTGGTCACAATGTAATCGAGAAAAGAAAACTATTAACCAATTGGTGTTAGAAGGTAAATTCAGCAAAGAAGCACTTCATGCTGAACTAGGACAACTTGTGACAGGTGACATACCAGGACGTGAAGACGATGATGAAATCATATTACTTAATCCGATGGGTATGGCTATCGAAGATATTTCAAGTGCTTACTTTATTTATCAACAGGCACAACAACAAAATATTGGGACAACATTGAACCTATATTAAGAATGCGAGGTGTCTGAACATTGCAGAATCATACAGCAGTCAATACAGTACAAACGATAATATTAAGGGATTTAGTTGATGCATTATTATTTGAAGATATAGCCGGTATTGTATCGAATAGTGAGATTACTAAAGAAAATGGACAAACCATTTTGATATACAAACGTGAAACACAACAAATAAAGATACCTGTTTATTTTAGTGCTTTAAATATGTTTCGTTATGAAAGTTCACAACCAATTACGATAGAAGGAAGGACGTCTAAGCAACCTTTAACGGCAGCTGAATTTTGGCAAACAATCGTCAAAATGAATCGTGATTTAAGTCATGAATGGGAAGTGGCTCGCGTTGAAGAAGGACTGACTACTGCTGCCACACAGCTTGCTAAACAATTATCAGAATTAGATTTAGCGTCGCATCCTTTTGTAAGGTCCGAACAGTTTGCAAGTTTAAAAGATCGTCCATTTCATCCATTAGCTAAAGAAAAAAGAGGATTAAGAGAAGCGGATTATCAAGTGTATCAAGCTGAATTAAATCAATCATTTCCTTTAATGGTTGCAGCAGTTAAAAAGACACAAATGATTCATGGCGATACTGCAAATATTGATGAATTAGAAAATTTGACAGCACCTATAAAAGAACAAGCGACAGATATGTTACATGATCAAGGGTTATCAATAGATGACTATGTACTATTTCCTGTACATCCTTGGCAATATCAACATATTTTGCCGAACGTCTTTGCGAAAGAGATTAGTGAAAAATTGGTTGTACTATTGCCGTTAAAATTTGGAGATTATCTATCGTCTTCAAGTATGCGTTCATTAATTGATATCGCAGCGCCATATAACCATGTTAAAGTGCCATTTGCAATGCAGTCATTAGGCGCATTAAGGCTAACGCCTACGCGTTACATGAAAAACGGAGAACAAGCCGAACGATTATTACGTCAACTTATAGAAAAAGATGCCATGTTAGCTAAGTATGTCACAGTTTGTGATGAGACAGCTTGGTGGTCATATATGGGTCAAGACAATGATATTTTCAAAGATCAATTAGGCCATTTAACTGTTCAGCTAAGAAAATATCCCGAAGTGCTAGCCAAAAATGATACGCAACAGCTAGTGTCAATGGCAGCACTCGCGGCAAATGATCGCACCTTATATCAAATGATTTGTGGAAAAGATAATATTTCTAAAAATGATGTCATGACGTTATTTGAAGATATCGCACAAGTCTTTTTAAAGGTAACACTATCATTTATGCAATACGGCGCATTACCAGAGTTGCATGGTCAAAATATATTGTTGTCATTTGAAGATGGACGTGTACAAAAATGCGTGTTACGTGATCATGATACTGTCAGAATTTATAAACCATGGCTAACAGCACATCATCTTTCATTGCCGAAGTATGTCGTTAGAGAAGATACACCTAACACGCTAATTAATGAAGATTTGGAAACATTCTTTGCTTATTTCCAAACATTAGCTGTATCGGTAAATCTATATGCCATTATTGATGCAATTCAAGATTTATTTGGTGTAAGTGAGCATGAACTTATGTCGTTGTTAAAACAAATTTTAAAAAATGAAGTGGCAACTATTTCCTGGGTTACAACTGATCAGCTAGCTGTCAGACACATTTTATTTGATAAACAGACGTGGCCATTTAAACAAATTTTATTACCATTGCTATATCAACATGATAGTGGTGGAGGTAGTATGCCTTCAGGTTTAACTACCGTACCAAATCCAATGGTGACATATGATTAATCAGTCTATATGGCGCAGTAACTTTCGCATTTTGTGGCTCAGTCAGTTTATAGCGATTGCTGGACTGACAGTACTTGTGCCATTATTGCCAATTTATATGGCATCACTACAAAATCTATCAGTCGTAGAAATACAGTTGTGGAGTGGTATAGCGATTGCTGCTCCAGCTGTAACGACGATGATAGCTTCGCCGATATGGGGGAAGCTAGGTGATAAGATCAGTCGAAAATGGATGGTGTTAAGAGCGTTACTTGGTTTGGCAGTATGCTTATTTTTAATGGCATTGTGTACTACACCATTACAGTTTGTACTTGTGAGGTTATTGCAGGGACTATTTGGTGGTGTTGTTGATGCGTCAAGTGCGTTTGCGAGTGCAGAGGCGCCAGCTGAAGATCGTGGCAAGGTATTAGGAAGACTGCAAAGTTCAGTCAGCGCAGGGTCTCTTGTAGGACCATTAATTGGCGGTGTTACAGCTTCGATATTAGGTTTTAGTGCGTTACTGATGAGTATTGCCGTTATTACTTTTATTGTCTGTATTTTCGGTGCATTAAAATTGATTGAAACGACACATATGCCAAAATCACAAACACCAAATATTAATAAAGGTATTCGCCGTTCATTTCAATGTCTATTATACACACAACAAACATGTCGATTTATTATCGTTGGCGTTTTAGCAAACTTTGCTATGTATGGCATGCTAACTGCATTATCACCACTTGCTTCATCAGTGAATCATACAGCGATAGATGACCGTAGTGTGATTGGATTTTTACAGTCCGCATTTTGGACGGCTTCGATATTAAGCGCGCCTTTATGGGGTCGCTTTAATGATAAATCATATGTTAAATCAGTATATATATTTGCCACGATTGCATGTGGTTGTAGTGCGATACTGCAAGGTTTAGCGACGAATGTAGAGTTTTTAATGGCTGCAAGAATACTTCAAGGATTAACATATAGTGCATTGATTCAAAGTGTCATGTTTGTCGTCGTGAATGCGTGTCATCAACAACTTAAAGGCACATTTGTTGGTACGACAAATAGTATGTTAGTTATTGGTCAAATTATTGGTAGTCTTAGTGGCGCTGCCATTACAAGTTATACTACACCAGCTACTACGTTTATCGTTATGGGCATAGTATTTGCTGTAAGTAGTTTATTTTTAATTTGTTCAACCATCACTAATCAAATCAACGATCACACATTAATGAAATTATGGGAGTTGAAACAAAAAAGTGCAAAATAAAGAATTAATACAACATGCAGCGTATGCGGCTATCGAACGTATTTTAAATGAATATTTTAGAGAAGAAAATTTATATCAAGTACCACCTCAAAATCATCAATGGTCTATACAATTATCTGAGCTCGAAACGTTAACAGGTCAATTCGCTTATTGGTCTGCGATGGGGCATCATATGTATCATCCAGAAGTATGGCTTATTGATGGTAAAAGTAAGAAATTAACAACATATAAAGAAGCCATTGCACGTATTTTGCAACATATGGCTCAAAGTGCAGATAATCAAACGGCAGTGCAACAACATATGGCGCAAATTATGTCTGACATCGATAATAGCATTCATCGCACGGCGCGTTATTTGCAAAGTAACACAATAGACTACGCAGAGGATCGCTATATCGTTTCAGAACAATCTTTATACTTAGGTCATCCGTTTCATCCGACGCCTAAGAGTGCAAGTGGGTTTTCAGAAGCGGATTTAGAGAAATATGCACCCGAATGTCATACATCATTCCAATTGCATTATTTAGCTGTGCATCAAGATGTTCTGCTCACGCGCTATGTAGAAGGTAAAGAAGATCAGGTTGAGAAAGTGTTGTATCAATTAGCAGATATAGACATATCAGAGATACCTAAAGATTTTATTTTATTACCAATACATCCTTATCAAATCAATGTGTTGCGACAGCATCCACAGTATATGCAATATAGTGAACAAGGTTTGATAAAAGACCTTGGCGTTTCCGGTGATTCAGTGTACCCGACGTCTTCGGTTAGAACTGTATTTTCAAAAGCATTAAACATTTATTTAAAATTGCCGATACACGTTAAAATCACTAATTTTATACGTACGAATGACCTTGAACAGATTGAACGGACAATTGATGCCGCGCAAGTTATCGTATCAGTCAAAGATGAGGTTGAAACACCCCATTTTAAATTGATGTTTGAAGAAGGATATCGTGCATTGTTACCGAATCCATTAGGGCAAACAGTTGAACCTGAAATGGATTTATTAACAAATAGTGCCATGATTGTTCGTGAAGGGATACCGAATTACCATGCTGATAAAGATATTCATGTATTGGCGTCATTATTTGAAACGATGCCTGATTCACCGATGTCTAAGTTATCACAAGTGATTGAGCAAAGTGGTTTAGCACCAGAAGCATGGCTTGAATGTTATTTGGATCGTACATTATTGCCGATATTAAAGCTGTTTAGCAACACAGGCATTAGTCTAGAAGCACATGTACAAAATACATTAATTGAATTTAAAGATGGCATACCCGACGTATGCTTTGTCAGAGATCTTGAAGGCATTTGTCTATCTAGAACGATTGCTACTGAAAAACAACTTGTGCCAAATGTTGTTGCAGCATCAAGCCCTGTTGTATATGCACATGATGAAGCATGGCATCGTCTTAAATATTATGTTGTAGTAAATCACTTAGGACATTTAGTGTCAACTATTGGTAAAGCGACTAGAAATGAAGTTGTGTTATGGCAACTTGTAGCGCATCGTCTTATGACTTGGAAAAAAGAATACGCGAATAACGCAGTATTTGTTGACTGTGTAGAAGATTTATATCAAACGCCGACCATTGCGGCTAAAGCGAATTTGATGAGTAAATTGAATGATTGTGGTGCAAACCCTATTTATACACATATACCAAATCCAATTTGTCATAACAAGGAGGTATCGTATTGTGAATCAAACAATTCTTAATCGTGTAAAGACTAGAGTGATGCACCAACTGGTATCATCGCTTATTTATGAGAATATCGTTGTGTATAAAGCGTCATATCAAGACGGTGTCGGTCATTTTACAATAGAAGGACATGATTCAGAGTATCGTTTTACTGCTGAAAAGACACAAAGCTTTGATCGTATACGTATCACATCACCAATTGAGCGTGTCGTAGGAGATGAGGCAGATACAACAACAGACTATACACAATTATTGAGAGAGGTTGTATTTACATTTCCTAAAAATGATGAAAAGCTAGAACAATTTATTGTCGAGTTATTACAGACAGAACTAAAAGATACACAAAGTATGCAGTATCGAGAATCAAACCCACCAGCAACACCTGAGACATTTAACGACTATGAATTTTATGCGATGGAAGGTCATCAGTATCATCCAAGTTACAAATCACGTTTAGGATTTACGTTGAGTGATAATTTGAAATTTGGTCCTGACTTTGTACCAAACGTTAAACTGCAGTGGTTAGCTATCGACAAAGATAAAGTAGAAACGACGGTATCAAGAAATGTTGTAGTTAAAGAAATGTTACGTCAACAAGTTGGCGATAAGACTTATGAACATTTTGTACAGCAAATTGAAGCGTCTGGCAAACATGTAAATGATGTTGAGATAATACCTGTACACCCATGGCAGTTTGAACATGTCATCCAAGTTGATTTGGCTGAAGAAAGGCTTAATGGCACAGTAATATGGTTAGGGGAAAGTGATGAGCTATATCACCCTCAACAATCGATTCGTACGATGTCGCCAATAGACACGACAAAATATTATTTAAAGGTACCAATAAGTATAACGAATACTTCAACGAAACGAGTGTTGGCGCCTCATACAATTGAAAATGCAGCGCAAATTACGGATTGGTTAAAGCAGATACAGCAACAAGATACGTATTTAAAAGATGAATTAAAGACAGCTTTTCTAGGGGAAGTCTTAGGACAGTCTTATTTAAATACACAACTTTCGCCTTATAAACAAACTCAAGTTTATGGTGCGTTAGGTGTTATATGGCGTAAAAATATATATCATATGTTAATCGATGAAGAGGATGCGATACCATTTAATGCACTTTATGCGAGTGATAAGGATGGTGTACCATTCATTGAAAATTGGATTAAACAATATGGTTCTGAAGCTTGGACAAAGCAATTTTTAGCTGTAGCGATTCGTCCAATGATTCATATGCTTTATTATCACGGTATTGCCTTTGAATCGCATGCACAAAATATGATGCTCATTCATGAAAATGGTTGGCCTACACGTATTGCCTTAAAAGATTTCCATGATGGTGTTCGTTTTAAGCGTGAGCATTTAAGTGAAGCTGCTTCACACCTGACATTAAAGCCAATGCCAGAAGCACATAAAAAAGTGAATAGTAATTCATTTATTGAAACAGATGATGAACGTTTAGTACGTGACTTTTTACATGATGCATTTTTCTTTATTAATATCGCCGAAATCATCTTATTTATTGAAAAGCAATATGGTATCGATGAGAAGCTGCAATGGAAATGGGTTAAAGGCATCATCGAGGCGTATCAAGAAGCATTTCCAGAGTTGAATAACTATCAACATTTTGATTTGTTTGAACCTACGATTCAAGTTGAAAAGTTAACGACACGTCGATTATTAAGTGACTCCGAGTTAAGAATTCATCATGTTACAAATCCATTAGGTGTAGGAGGTATTACTGATGCAACAATTATCTCTGAAACATAGATTAAACAATGGTGATTCAGTTTATGGCATTTTTAATTCTATACCGGACCCATTGATGATAGAGGTTATCGCAGCAAGCGGGTATGACTTTGTTGTGATTGATACAGAACACGTGGCGATTAATGATGAGACACTAGCGCATTTAATTCGTGCAGCTGAAGCAGCGCATATTATACCCATTGTACGTGTCACTGCAGTGATAGATAGAGATATCATTAAAGTGTTAGATATGGGTGCGAGAGGTATTATTGTGCCACATGTTAAAGATCGTGAGACCGTTGAACATATTGTGAAATTAAGTCGTTATTACCCGCAAGGATTAAGAAGTTTGAATGGTGGTCGCATGGCAAGATTTGGACGTACACCATTACTTGATGCAATGGAGATGGCTAATGAACATATTATGGTGATTGCCATGATAGAAGATGTTGAAGGGGTTATGGCCATTGATGATATAGCACAAGTCGAAGGTTTAGACATGATAGTCGAAGGTGCCGCAGATTTATCCCAGTCACTTGGCATACCATGGCAAACGCGTGATGATCAAGTAACATCACATGTTCAACATATTTTTGAAGTTGTGAATGCTCATGGTAAACATTTTTGTGCATTACCACGTGAAGATGAAGATATTGCAAAATGGCAGGCGCAAGGTGTAAAAACATTTATTTTAGGTGATGATCGCGGAAAAATATATCGCAATTTAAGTGCATCTCTAGCGACGTCTAAACAGAAAGGGGATGAAGGCTAATGCGTATAGTTCAACCTGTTATTGAACAATTAAAAGCACAATCTCATCCAGTTTGTCATTATATCTATGATTTAGATGAGCTGAAAAGTCACTTGCAACATATTACATCGTCATTGCCTAGTAATTGTCAGATGTACTATGCAATGAAAGCAAATAGTGAACGAACAATCCTAGATACAATTAGTCAGTATGTTGAAGGATTCGAAGTTGCATCTCAAGGTGAAATAGCAAAAGGTCTTGCTTTTAAACCAGCAAATCATATTATTTTTGGTGGCCCTGGTAAGACAGACGAGGAACTAAGATATGCAGTAAGTGAAGGTGTTCAGCGTATTCATGTTGAAAGTATGCATGAATTACAACGGCTAAATGCCATCTTAGAAGATGAAGATAAGACACAACACATTTTATTGCGTGTTAATTTAGCAGGACCATTTCCCAATGCAACGTTGCATATGGCAGGACGCCCAACACAATTTGGTATTTCTGAAGACGAAGTTGATGATGTCATTGAAGCTGCGCTAGCAATGTCAAATATTCATCTAGATGGATTTCATTTTCATTCTATTTCTAACAATTTAGACTCGAATTTACATGTCGATGTAGTGAAACTTTATTTTAAAAAAGCAAAGGCATGGTCTGAAAAACATCAATTTCCTCTCAAACATATCAATCTTGGTGGTGGCATAGGCGTTAACTATGCAGATTTAACTAGCCAATTTGAGTGGGATAATTTTGTAGAAAATTTTAAAACACTTATCGTTGAGCAAGAAATGGGAGATGTGACATTGAACTTTGAATGTGGGCGCTTTATTGTGGCACATATTGGTTACTATGTGACAGAAGTGCTAGATATCAAGAAAGTACATGGTGCTTGGTATGCCATTTTAAGAGGAGGTACGCAACAATTTAGACTGCCGGTATCTTGGCAGCATAACCATCCTTTTGAAATTTATCGCTATAAGGACAATCCATATTCATTTGAAAAAGTTTCAATTTCGAGACAGGACACAACATTAGTCGGACAGTTATGTACACCGAAAGATGTCTTTGCTAGAGAAGTACAGATAGATGCAATCAGTACAGGCGACGTTATTGTTTTCAAATATGCAGGTGCATACGGATGGTCTATTTCACATCACGATTTCTTAAGCCATCCACATCCTGAATTTATTTATTTAACGCAAACAAAGGAGGATGAATAACTATTGAATCATATTCATGAACATTTAAAATTGGTACCAGTAGATAAGATTGATCTTCACGAAACATTCGAACCTTTAAGATTGGAAAAGACGAAAAGTAGTATTGAAGCAGATGATTTTATACGTCATCCTATTTTAGTGACAGCGATGCAACATGGTAGATATATGGTTATAGATGGTGTGCATCGGTATACAAGTTTGAAGGCGTTAGGATGTAAGAAAGTTCCAGTGCAAGAAATCCATGAAACACAATATTCAATTAGTACATGGCAACATAAAGTTCCATTTGGTGTGTGGTGGGAAACGTTACAACAAGAACATCGCTTGCCATGGACTACTGAGACAAGACAAGAAGCGCCATTTATTACGATGTGTCATGGTGATACAGAACAATATTTGTATACAAAAGATTTAGGCGAAGCACATTTTCAAGTATGGGAAAAGGTTGTCGCAAGTTATAGTGGTTGTTGTTCTGTAGAGAGAATTGCACAAGGTACATATCCTTGTCTTTCTCAACAAGATGTACTCATGAAGTATCAGCCATTGAGTTATAAGGAAATTGAAGCGGTTGTTCATAAAGGGGAAACTGTGCCAGCAGGTGTGACACGCTTTAATATTTCAGGACGATGTCTTAATCTTCAAGTACCGCTGGCATTACTTAAACAAGATGATGATGTTGAACAACTGCGCAATTGGAAGCAGTTTTTAGCAGATAAGTTTGCCAATATGAGATGCTATACTGAAAAAGTATACTTGGTGGAGCAATAGTTTTACTGTGATGTTGAGGGAAATATGATGATTTAGCGTATTGATAGCGAAAATATAATAAAACAATATAGTGTGGAGAACTTTTGATATTTTATAAATATTGAAGTTCTCCATTTTTGTATTTTGCATATAAAAATTAAATAAAATAAGGTATATTAAGGTAAAGTATAAATATTAAATAAATGGGGAATAATCATGAACATGAATTTAATTATAGGAAAAATCGCTATTTGGATAGGCATCGTAGTTCAAATATGTTATAGCGTCGTTATTGTTAGTATAACAACCTTCATCCTTTTTATAAATGCTAAAGGAGCAAGCCCGGAAATAGCTGTTTTAATAGCATTAGTAATCATTCTTATCTTAACTTTACCACCTATCCTAACCGCGATTAACTTAGAGAATAAAATGGAAGTAAAAGGTACGCTTTTTATTGTTTATGCGATTGTGGCATTTTGTATGTTTAATTACCTTTCATCAATTTTATGGGTGGTTTGCGGCATTTTTCTTATTTGGACTAAATATTCAAAAGATGGGTCAACAGGTAAGAATGAAAATAAAAAAGTTGATATTGAAAGTACAGAGAATCAATTTGAATCTAAAGATAAAACCACTAAAGAATAAAGAGAATATTTGTGGTAACTTATAAATTTTAAATAAATGAGGAATAGACATGGAAAAAATGTAGAAAAATCAATTATAAAGATAGATTTGTATTTTCAAATAGCTTATATAGTACTCATGGCTATAACTTTATGTGGGTTTGTAATTTGCTATGGATTAATTTTCGGCCTTTTCTATTTATTATCAGGTAGCACAGCTGATTATTTAATAGTAACAATAGTTATATCGGCAATAATTTCTATATTTGTAATTATACTTTCAATCGTACCTGTCATCGTATTGGCATCTGACTTATTTAAAGAAAGGATTTCAAAAGGTGTCATATTAATTGTATTGGCTATTATCGCTTTAGTATTATGCAACTTTGTATCTGCAATACTCTGGTTTGTTTCAGCCATATCTATTTTAGGTAGAAAAAAATTAGTATCTACAGCAGATACTACCACTATTCAAAAAAGTAAAGGGAACGCAAATCAAGCATCACATAAAGACGCGTGTAAAAAGGAACTTGATAGTCAAGACATGATGGAACATCCTGAGTTTAAAAATCCCACGACTAAAAACCTTGAAGGATTAAACGAAGAAATACATAAAGATGAAGCTACAACTAAAGTTGACAGTGATAACACGGATCCGCCGATTGAATCAAAAGACCATGTCTCGAAAAAAGATTGATGACAAACTAATCGAGAGACTTAAAAAAATAATATTCAACATAAGCACTTTTAAAACGACATTTAAACGCATTGCCAATAACTAATGGTAGTGCGTTTAACTATACCTTAAATATCTGAATATTTTGTTAAATAGAGTTACCTTTGTTGTACTATTCAAATGAAGAGGAGTAAAATGTAATTAAAGGAAAGTAATTTGAGGAGTGATCTTTATGACAAACAACAAAGTAGCATTAGTAACTGGCGGAGCACAAGGGATTGGTTTTAAAATTGCAGAACGTTTAGTGGAAGATGGTTTCAAAGTAGCAGTTGTTGATTTCAATGAAGAAGGGGCAAAAGCAGCTGCACTTAAATTATCAAGTGATGGTACAAAAGCTATTGCTATCAAAGCAGATGTATCAAACCGTGATGATGTATTTAATGCAGTAAGACAAACTGCCGCGCAATTTGGCGATTTCCATGTCATAGTTAACAATGCCGGCCTTGGACCAACAACACCAATAGATACAATTACTGAAGAACAGTTTAAAACAGTATATGGCGTGAACGTTGCAGGTGTGCTATGGGGTATTCAAGCCGCACATGAACAATTTAAAAAATTCAATCATGGCGGTAAAATTATCAATGCAACATCTCAAGCAGGCGTTGAGGGTAACCCAGGTTTGTCTTTATATTGCAGTACAAAATTCGCAGTGCGAGGTTTAACACAAGTAGCCGCACAAGATTTAGCGTCTGAAGGTATTACTGTGAATGCCTTTGCACCTGGTATCGTTCAAACACCAATGATGGAAAGTATCGCAGTGGCAACAGCCGAAGAAGCGGGTAAACCTGAAGCATGGGGTTGGGAACAATTTACAAGTCAGATTGCTTTGGGCAGAGTTTCACAACCCGAAGATGTTTCAAATGTAGTGAGCTTCTTAGCTGGTAAAGACTCTGATTACATTACTGGACAAACAATTATTGTAGATGGTGGTATGAGATTCCGTTAATAATCATCCACTAATGATAAATAAATCCTTATTGTTAAGTTTAATCACTTAGCGGTAAGGATTTTTTAGTGCACTTAGAAGGGATTGTATTGATAGAAAATTAATAACCGAAGTTCCTAAGTGAGTTATGATGTCACAGTCTAATGCATCAGTTGAAAGCGATACTAAATTCCACCCAGCATAGTTACGCTAAAACATCATAAAACACCACTATCTAATTTATCTGCATAAAAATTCACAAAGTTATCTCATTTTATTTTTATAAATAAAAAATATCGATAAAAAGCTTACAATACTTTATGTTTTTGTGATATATTTTTAATGTATAAATGAGATGAAAGATTTGGAAAAAGTTTTGATAACTGGTGGGGCAGGATTTATAGGGTCTCATTTAGTAGATTTTTTGAGCCAAGACTATGATGTTTATGTGCTGGATAATTATAGAACAGGAAAGCGTGAAAATATTAAAAATTTAGCTGATGATCATGTGTTTGAACTAGATATTCGTGAGTATGATGCGGTTGAGCAAATCATGAAAAAGTATCAGTTTGAATATATCATTCATTTAGCAGCATTAGTAAGTGTTGCTGAGTCGGTTGAGAAGCCTATTTTATCTCAAGAAATTAATGTTGTAGCAACATTAAGATTGTTAGAAACCATTAAAAAATATAACAGTCATATAAAACGATTCATCTTTGCATCATCTGCAGCCGTTTATGGTGATTTACCTGATTTACCTAAAAGTGATCAATCATTAATTCTACCATTATCACCATATGCAATAGATAAATATTACGGCGAACGTACGACATTAAATTATTGCTCGCTATATAACATTCCAACAGCTGTTGTTAAATTCTTTAATGTATTTGGGCCAAGGCAAGATCCTAAGTCTCAATATTCAGGTGTGATTTCAAAAATGTTCGATTCATTTGAACATAACAAGCCTTTTACATTTTTTGGCGATGGTCTGCAAACGAGAGACTTTGTTTATGTTTATGATGTTGTTCAATCTGTGCGTTTAATTATGGAGCATAAAGATGCGGTTGGACATGGTTATAACATTGGTACGGGTACATTTACGAATTTGCTAGAGGTTTATCGCATTATTGGTGAATTATATGGAAAATCAGTCGAGCATGATTTTAAAGAAGCAAGAAAGGGAGATATTAAGCATTCTTATGCAGATATTTCTAATTTAAAAGCATTAGGATTTGTTCCTAAATATACTGTAGAAACAGGCTTAAAGGATTACTTTAATTTTGAGGTAGATAATATTGAAGAAGTTACAGCGAAAGAAGTGGAAATGTCGTGAAAATGATATTGAAGCTGTCCATAATAATAAGGATTACGCCTATCAAAGAAAATTAGTCGCACTAGAAGAAGTAAAAAAGGGCTATTTTCCAATCAAACGTGCGATTGATTTAATTTTAAGCATTGTTTTATTATTTTTAACTTTACCGATTATGGTTATATTCGCAATCGCTATCGTCATAGATTCGCCAGGAAACCCTATTTATAGTCAGGTTAGAGTTGGGAAGATGGGTAAATTAATTAAAATATACAAATTACGTTCGATGTGTAAAAACGCAGAGAAAAACGGTGCGCAATGGGCTGATAAAGATGATGATCGTATAACAAATGTCGGGAAGTTTATTCGTAAAACACGCATTGATGAATTACCACAACTAATTAATGTTGTTAAAGGGGAAATGAGTTTTATTGGACCACGCCCGGAACGTCCGGAATTTGTAGAATTATTTAGTTCGGAAGTGATAGGTTTCGAGCAAAGATGTCTTGTTACACCAGGATTAACAGGTCTTGCACAAATTCAAGGTGGATATGACTTAACACCACAACAAAAATTAAAATATGACATGAAATATATACATAAAGGTAGTTTAATGATGGAACTATATATATCAATTAGAACATTGATGGTAGTGATTACAGGGGAGGGCTCAAGGTAGTCTTAGTTTGTATAGAAAAATCAAATACAAGATGCATTTTCAAAATTGTGGCTGGTTGTCACAGTGGAACATGTAGTCCCTTGAAATGATCTCAAATTGTATAAAGCAATGGTTATTCTGACGTGAACTTATAAAGTGATAATGCATAGTTAGTTTGTTCATCACCAGAGGTATCTACGTTAAGAAATTGAAAGAAGCGTCTTAAAGGGGTTTGTAACAGTTGAAAATTATATATTGTATTACTAAAGCAGATAATGGTGGTGCACAAACACACCTCATTCAACTCGCCAACCATTTTTGCGTACACCATGATGTTTATGTCATTGTAGGCAATCATGGACCAATGATTGAACAACTAGATGCAAGAGTTAATGTAATTATTATCGAACATTTAGTAGGTCCAATTGACTTTAAACAAGATATTTTAGCTGTCAAAGTGTTAGCACAGTTATTCTCGAAAATTAAACCTGATGTTATCCATTTACATTCTTCCAAAGCTGGAACGGTCGGACGAATTTCGAAGTTCATTTCGAAATCGAAAGACACGCGTGTAGTTTTTACTGCGCATGGATGGGCTTTTACAGAGGGGGTTAAACCAGCTAAAAAATTTCTATATCTAGTTATCGAAAAATTAATGTCACGTATTACAGATAGCATTATTTGTGTTTCAGATTTCGATAAACAGTTAGCGTTAAAATATCGATTTAATCGATTGAAATTAACCACAATACATAATGGTATTGCAGATGTTCCAGCTGTTAAGCAAACGCTAAAAAGCCAATCACATAATAATATTGGCGAAGTAGTTGGAATGTTGACTAATAAACAAGATTTACAGATTAATGACTCGACAAAACACCAATTTGTTATGATTGCAAGATTTGCTTATCCAAAATTGCCACAAAATCTAATCGCGCCAATAGAGATATTGAAATTACATAACAGTAATCATGCGCATTTTACATTTATAGGCGATGGACCTACATTAAATGATTGTCAGCAACAAGTTGTACAAGCTGGGTTAGAAAATGATGTCACATTTTTGGGCAATGTCATTAATGCGAGTCATTTATTATCACAATACGATACGTTTATTTTAATAAGTAAGCATGAAGGTTTGCCAATTAGCATTATCGAAGCGATGGCTACAGGGTTGCCTGTCATCGCTAGTCATGTTGGTGGCATTTCGGAATTAGTAACTGATAATGGTATATGTATGATGAACAACCAACCCGAAACTATTGCCAAAGTCCTGGAAAAATATTTAATAGACAGTGATTACATCAAAATGAGTAACCAATCTAGAAAACGTTATTTAGAATGTTTTACAGAGGAGAAAATGATTAAAGAAGTGGAAGACGTTTATAATGGAAAATCAACACAATAGTAAATATCTAACATTGTTACTTATCGGTTTAGCGGTTTTTATTCAGCAATCTTCGGTTATTGCTGGAGTGAATGTATCTATAGCTGACTTTATTACATTGCTAATATTAGTTTATTTACTGTTTTTTGCTAACCATTTATTAAAGGCAAATCATTTTTTACAGTTTTTCATTATTTTGTATACATACCGTATGATTATTACGTTGTGTTTACTATTTTTTGATGATTTGATATTTATTACGGTTAAGGAAGTACTTGCATCTACAGTTAAATATGCATTTGTAGTCATTTATTTCTATTTAGGGACGATCATCTTTAAGTTAGGTAATAGCAAAAAAGTGATCGTTACCTCTTATATTATAAGCAGTGTGACTATAGGTTTATTTTGTATTATAGCTGGTTTGAACAAGTCCCCTTTACTAATGAAATTGTTATACTTTGATGAAATACGTTCAAAAGGATTAATGAACGACCCTAACTATTTCGCGATGACACAGATTATTACATTGGTACTTGCTTACAAGTATATCCATAATTACATATTCAAGGTCCTTGCATGTGGTATTTTGCTATGGTCATTAACTACAACCGGATCTAAGACTGCGTTTATCATATTAATCGTCTTAGCCATTTATTTCTTTATTAAAAAGTTATTTAGCAGAAATGCGGTAAGTGTTGTGAGTATGTTAGTGATTATGCTGATATTACTTTGTTTTACCTTTTATAATATCAACTACTATTTATTCCAATTAAGCGACCTTGATGCCTTACCGTCATTAGATCGAATGGCATCTATTTTTGAAGAGGGATTTGCATCATTAAATGATAGTGGATCTGAGCGAAGTGTTGTATGGATAAATGCCATTTCAGTAATTAAATATACATTAGGTTTTGGTGTTGGATTAGTGGATTATGTACATATTGGCTCGCAAATTAATGGTATTTTACTTGTTGCTCATAATACATATTTGCAAATTTTTGCGGAATGGGGCATTTTATTCGGTGCATTATTTATCATATTTATGCTTTATTTACTGTTTGAATTATTTAGATTTAACATTTCTGGAAAAAATGTAACAGCAATTGTTGTAATGTTGACGATGCTGATTTACTTTTTAACCGTATCATTCAATAACTCAAGATATGTCGCTTTTATTTTAGGAATTATCGTCTTTATTGTTCAATATGAAAAGATGGAAAGGGATCGTAATGAAGAGTGATTCACTAAAAGAAAATATTATTTATCAAGGGCTATACCAATTGATTAGAACGATGACACCACTGATTACAATACCCATTATTTCACGTGCATTTGGTCCCAGTGGTGTGGGTATTGTTTCATTTTCTTTCAATATCGTGCAATACTTTTTGATGATTGCAAGTGTTGGTGTTCAGTTATATTTTAATAGAGTTATCGCCAAGTCCGTTAACGACAAACGGCAATTGTCTCAGCAGTTTTGGGATATCTTTGTTAGTAAATTATTATTGTCGCTAACAGTTTTTGCGATGTATATCGCTGTGATTACAATATTTATAGATGATTACTATCTTATTTTCCTACTACAAGGTATCTATATTATAGGTGCAGCACTCGATATTTCATGGTTTTATGCTGGAACTGAAAAGTTTAAAATACCTAGCCTTAGTAATATTGTTGCGTCTGTTATTGTCTTAAGTGTCGTTGTTATCTTTGTCAAAGATCAATCAGATTTATCATTGTATGTATTTACTATTGCTATTGTGACGGTGTTGAATCAACTGCCCTTATTTATTTACTTGAAAAGATATATTACCTTCGTTTCGGTGAACTGGAGACAAGTTTGGTATATATTTCATTCATCATTAGCTTATTTATTACCCAATGGTCAACTCAACTTATACACTAGTATTTCATGCGTTGTACTTGGTTTAGTAGGTACGTACCAACAAGTTGGTATCTTTTCTAACGCATTTAATATTTTAACGGTCGCAATCATAATGATTAATACATTTGATCTTGTAATGATTCCGCGTATTACTAAAATGTCTATCCAGCAATCACATAGTTTAACTAAGACGTTAGCAGATAATATGAACATTCAATTGATATTAACAATACCTATGGTCTTCGGTTTGATTGCAATTATGCCATCATTTTATTTATGGTTCTTTGGTGAGGAATTCGCATCAACTGTCCCATTGATGACCATTTTAGCGATACTTGTATTAATCATTCCTTTAAATATGTTGATAAGCAGGCAATATTTATTAATAGTGAATAAAATAAGATTATATAATGCGTCAATCACTATTGGTGCGGTAATGAATTTAGTATTATGTCTTGTTTTGATATATTTTTATGGAATTTACGGTGCTGCTATTGCGCGTTTAATTACAGAATTTTTCTTGCTCATTTGGCGATTTATTGATATTACTAAAATCAATGTGAAGTTGAATATTGTAAGTACGATTCAATGTGTCATTGCTGCCGTTATGATGTTTATTGTGCTTGGTGTGGTCAATCATTATTTGCCTCCTACAATGTACGCTACGCTGCTATTAATTGCTATTGGTATAGTAGTTTATCTTTTATTAATGATGACTATGAAAAATCAATACGTAAGGCAAATATTGAGGCATCTTCGACATAAAACAATTTAATTATCGGTAACGCTATACTTTAGAAATTTAAGATTAAGAAGAAAAGGCAATTTCTTATTGAAAAATGGAAGTTGTCTTTTTTAATTCTCTTTAAAAGCGGGAAACAAAAGCAGTTAAATGCCTTTTTGCATTCAATATTAAATATTATATCAATTTCGAATATTTAAATTTTATATAATTGGATATAACAAATAAATAATAATTATTGCAAAACACACCCGAAATTAATTATTATAAAAGTATATTCATAAAAGGAGGAATATACTTATGGCATTTAAATTACCAAATTTACCATATGCATATGATGCATTGGAACCATATATAGATCAAAGAACAATGGAGTTTCATCACGACAAACATCACAATACGTACGTGACGAAATTAAACGCAACAGTTGAAGGAACAGAGTTGGAGCATCAATCACTAGCGGATATGATTGCTAACCTAGACAAGGTACCGGAAGCGATGAGGATGTCAGTCCGTAATAATGGCGGTGGTCATTTTAACCATTCATTATTCTGGGAAATACTATCACCTAATTCTGAAGAAAAAGGTGGCGTAATAGACGACATTAAAGCGCAGTGGGGCACTTTAGATGAATTTAAAAATGAATTTGCAAATAAAGCAACAACGTTATTTGGATCAGGTTGGACTTGGTTAGTTGTTAATGATGGAAAATTGGAAATTGTGACAACGCCAAACCAAGATAATCCATTAACAGAAGGCAAAACGCCAATCTTACTATTTGATGTTTGGGAGCATGCCTACTATCTGAAATATCAAAATAAACGTCCAGACTATATGACTGCATTTTGGAATATTGTTAACTGGAAAAAAGTTGATGAATTATACCAAGCAGCAAAATAATATAACTTAATATAATTGAGGTGGAGCATCTACAAGGTGTTTCACCTTTTTTGTGCTTAATATCTTTACTTATTCGTTTTTATGTAATGGGATAGCACGTAAAAGTGGCAAAATAATAAGATAAATTTCAACTCGAAATACCTTATTGTTGTTGACTATAACGATGACCTAAATGTTATATACGTCAGACAACACTATTAATTAATCAACATATTGACATTAAATAAATTGACAAAATAAGTAATTATTGCGAACCTAAAGTGAAATTTTTATAAAAAATTGTAATGATTCAAAAATTTTGTTGCATTTCTTTTGTAATCATATGATAATTTAAATGTAATCAAATTGTAATATAAGGGGAAAAGACAATGAAAAAATTAGCAACAGTAGGTTCTTTAATTGTAACAAGCACTTTAGTATTCTCAAGTATGCCTTTTCAAAATGCGCATGCCGACACAACTTCAATGAATGTGTCGAATAAACAAAGCCAAAATGTACAAAATCATCGCCCTTATGGCGGAGTAGTACCACAAGGAATGACGCAAGCACAATATACTGAATTAGAGAAAGCTTTACCCCAATTAAGCGCTGGCAGTAATATGCAAGACTATAATATGAAATTGTATGATGCGACGCAAAATATTGCTGATAAATACAATGTGATAATTACAACTAATGTAGGGGTATTTAAACCACATGCTGTTAGAGATATGAATGGTCATGCATTACCTTTAACAAAAGATGGCAATTTTTATCAAACGAATGTAGATGCAAATGGTGTTAATCATGGTGGTAGTCAAATGGTGCAAAATAAAACAGGTCATATGAGTCAACAAGACCATATGAATCAGAACACACACATGAACCAACAGCCACACATGCAACAAGGTCATATGCAATCATCAAACCATCAAATGATGAGTCCAAAAGCAAATATGCATCCATCAAATCATCAAATGAACCAAAGTAACAAAAAAGTTTTACCAGCTGCTGGTGAAAGTATGACATCAAGTATTCTTACTGCAAGTGTTGCCACACTACTATTAGTATCTGGGTTATTCTTAGCATTTAGACGACGTTCAACAAATAAATAAACATAATACGATTAATAATAGAAAAATCGTGTGATTATCTGAGCGAGCCTAGGACATAAATCAATGTCCTAGGCTCGCTAATGTTATATTGGCAGTAGTTGACTGAATGAAATTGCGCTTGTAACAAGCTTTTCCATTTCTTGCCCACTTCCTAAATAGTCATCACAAAATTTCTTATATTTCAATAATTTTAATAATCCGATTGTCTTATACGTGTCAGTGTTAATTCAGATATTTCCTGTGGAATATACCACTTATTAATCATAATCGGATAGGGCGTTTGTGCGTACAATGTTTCAATAATCAGCCAACAATGTGTATCACCATCAAACACGTGACTATGATTTTTGAAGTGGGGCGCTTTGGTAATAGACATTTTTAAATCTGATTGATATGCATTGCTATAAATCGTTTGCTCAACGAACGTCTTCATGTCGTCTTCGTTTTGTGTATTCACTTTAAATGTGTCAATGACATTTAACGGTATAAAGGTAAAACAAAATGCATCAGCTTGCTTAGAATGATTTTCCTTTTTTTGATAATAGCGTTCCATTGCAATGACGGCAGAAGGATGGTTTGCAAACAAATGATTTGTATATTCACTTTCTAAATCAACACGATAATTAATTGATGACATAGATACGCGAGCTAGCAATATTTGATCAAGTGGATGCTTAAATTGATCCATACTTGAAGCGTGTTGGGCATTTGTTTGTGGAATAACAAAGTGTCCCTTCCCTCTTGTACTCTCTACGATGCCATCTTCGGCTAACAATTTTATAGCTTGGCGCAAAGTCATACGACTGACATCAAAGCGCGCACAAAGTTCCTTTTCAGTAGGTAATGCATGGCCACTCGGATATTTTCCTATTTGAATTTCTTTATATAACGTATTATAAATCGTTAAAAATTTTGGTTGTGTTTGCGTCACGTAGACAACCTCCATAAAGTTACTTAATCAATCTCATCATACAATAATTTTTACTCGAATTGGAAAAATTATAAAAATTAAACATAGAAACAACTTGAACATTGGTTTTATGCAAGATCAGTAGAGATAACTGTAAAATGTTCTTAATATTGTCAAAATGTAATGCTTGAAAGCGCTTTTAAAAAATATTATTATATACATGGTTAGACAAATAGACAAATCACTATACAAATATTGGGAGGAATATTTTATGAAATCAACACCACACATTAAACCAATGAATGACGTCGAAATTGCAGAAACGGTTCTATTGCCAGGAGATCCGTTAAGAGCTAAGTTCATTGCAGAAACATATTTGGACGATGTGGAACAGTTCAATACAGTGCGAAATATGTTTGGTTTTACCGGAACATATAAAGGTAAAAAAGTTTCTGTCATGGGTTCAGGAATGGGTATGCCATCTATTGGCATTTACTCTTATGAATTAATTCATACATTTGGTTGTAAAAAATTAATTCGCGTTGGTTCTTGTGGCGCGATGCAAGAAAATATTGATTTATATGATGTGATTATTGCACAAGGTGCCTCTACTGATTCAAATTACGTTCAACAATATCAATTACCAGGTCATTTTGCGCCAATTGCTTCTTATCAGTTATTAGAAAAAGCAGTTGAAACAGCACGTGACAAAGGTGTACGTCATCATGTAGGTAATGTGTTATCAAGTGATATTTTCTATAACGCGGATACAACAGCGAGTGAACGTTGGATGCGTATGGGTATTTTAGGTGTAGAAATGGAATCAGCTGCATTATACATGAATGCAATTTACGCTGGTGTCGAAGCATTAGGTGTGTTCACAGTGAGCGATCATTTAATTCATGAAACGTCAACAACACCTGAGGAAAGGGAACGTGCATTTACAGATATGATTGAAATTGCACTGTCATTGGTGTAGATGATTATGAATGTTGAATATTCTAAAATAAAGAAAGCAGTACCTATTTTATTATTCTTATTTGTATTCAGTTTGGTTATAGACAACTCATTTAAATTGATTTCTGTAGCCATTGCTGATGACTTAAACATTTCTGTAACGACAGTAAGTTGGCAAGCGACATTAGCCGGTTTAGTAATTGGTATTGGCGCTGTAGTATACGCTTCATTATCTGATGCCATTAGTATACGCACACTATTTATTTATGGCGTGATATTAATCATTATCGGATCAATTATTGGTTACATTTTCCAACATCAATTCGCATTACTTTTAGTTGGACGTATTATTCAAACTGCAGGTTTAGCTGCTGCAGAGACATTATATGTGATATATGTTGCAAAGTATCTTTCTAAAGAGGACCAGAAGACTTACCTTGGCTTAAGTACGAGCAGTTATTCCTTGTCATTAGTTATCGGTATATTATCAGGTGGATTTATTTCTACGTATTTACACTGGACAAATATGTTTTTAATTGCATTAATCGTAGTATTTACGTTGCCATTCCTATTTAAATTATTACCAAAAGAAAATAATACAAATAAAGCTCATTTAGATTTTGTTGGCTTAATTCTAGTGGCAACTATCGCTACAACAGTCATGCTGTTTATTACGAACTTTAATTGGTTATATATGATTGGTGCCTTAATTGCGATTATCGTTTTTGCGCTATATATTAAAAATGCGCAACGTCCATTAGTAAACAAATCATTTTTCCAAAATAAACGTTATGCTTCATTTTTATTTATAGTATTTGTAATGTATGCCATCCAATTGGGTTATATTTTTACGTTCCCATTCATAATGGAACAAATTTATCATCTTCAACTAGACACAACATCATTGTTATTAGTACCGGGTTATATTGTAGCAGTCATCGTTGGTGCACTAAGTGGTAAAATCGGCGAATATCTTAATTCAAAACAAGCGATTATCACAGCAATTATTTTAATCGCACTGAGCTTGATTTTACCTGCATTTGCAGTAGGTAATCACATTTCAATCTTCGTCATTTCTATGATATTCTTTGCAGGTAGCTTTGCTTTAATGTATGCACCTTTACTTAACGAAGCCATTAAAACAATAGATCTTAATATGACAGGTGTGGCTATTGGTTTTTATAATTTAATTATTAATGTGGCGGTATCTGTAGGTATTGCGATTGCTGCGGCTTTAATCGATTTTAAAGCATTAAATTTCCCAGGCAATGATGCATTAAGTTCACATTTCGGTATTATTTTAATTATTTTAGGTTTAATGAGTATTGTCGGATTAGTTTTATTCGTCATCTTAAATCGTTGGACACAATCTGAAAAATAAATAGATATAAATTCGCGAGATATATTCGTATTTATAGTAAAATTAAATAAAGAGATTATATAACACGAGGAGTAGTAAGTATGAAATTTGAGAAATATATAGATCACACTTTATTGAAGCCTGAGTCAACACGTACGCAAATCGATCAAATCATCGATGAAGCGAAAGCATACAATTTTAAATCTGTATGTGTGAATCCAACGCATGTTAAATATGCAGCAGAGCGACTAGCTGATTCAGAGGTGCTCGTTTGTACGGTAATAGGATTCCCATTAGGAGCGTCGACAACGGCAACGAAAGCATTTGAAACAGAAGATGCGATTCAAAATGGTGCAGATGAAATTGACATGGTCATCAACATCGGCGCATTAAAAGATGGGCGTTTTGATGATGTACAACAAGACATTGAAGCAGTCGTTAAAGCTGCGAAAGGTCACACAGTAAAAGTGATTATTGAGACGGTATTGTTGGACCATGACGAAATCGTAAAAGCCAGTGAATTAACAAAAGCGGCTGGTGCGGACTTCGTTAAAACTTCAACAGGTTTTGCAGGTGGCGGTGCGACTGCAGAAGTCGTTAAATTAATGAAAGATACAGTAGGTGCTGATGTAGAAGTAAAAGCATCAGGTGGCGTACGCAATTTAGAAGATTTCAATAAAATGGTTGAAGCAGGTGCGACACGTATTGGTGCGAGCGCAGGTGTTCAAATTATGCAAGGTTTAGAAGCAGATTCAGATTACTAATATATATAAAATTTGGGAGTGATAGCTATGACAAGACCATTTAATCGTGTACATTTAATCGTAATGGATTCAGTAGGTATTGGTGAAGCGCCAGACGCAGCTGATTTTAAAGATGAAGGTTCACATACTTTAAGACATACCTTAGAAGGCTTCGATCAAACTTTACCAAACCTTGAAAAGTTAGGTCTAGGGAACATCGATAAATTACCAGTAGTAAATGCAGTTGAACAACCAGAAGCATACTATACTAAATTGAGTGAAGCTTCAGTTGGTAAAGATACAATGACTGGTCACTGGGAAATTATGGGATTAAATATTATGCAGCCTTTTAAAGTATACCCTAATGGATTCCCTGAAGAGTTAATTCAACAAATTGAAGAAATGACAGGTCGTAAAGTTGTTGCTAACAAACCGGCATCAGGTACGCAAATTATCGATGAGTGGGGCGAGCACCAAATGAAAACTGGTGACTTAATTGTTTATACAAGTGCAGACCCAGTATTGCAAATTGCTGCACATGAAGACATTATCCCATTAGAAGAGTTATATGATATTTGTGAAAAGGTTCGTGAGTTGACAAAAGACCCTAAATATTTAATTGGTCGTATTATCGCACGTCCATATGTTGGTGAACCAGGAAACTTTACACGTACATCTAATCGACATGACTATGCGTTAAAACCATTTGGTAAAACTGTCTTAGATCATTTGAAAGACGGTGGTTATGATGTTATTGCCATCGGTAAAATTAATGACATTTATGATGGTGAAGGTGTAACAGAAGCGGTTCGTACGAAGAGTAACATGGACGGTATGGATCAATTGATGAAAATTGTTAAGAAAGATTTCACAGGTATTAGCTTCTTAAACTTAGTAGACTTTGATGCATTATACGGTCATCGTCGTGATAAACCGGGTTATGCACAAGCAATTAAAGATTTCGATGATCGCTTGCCAGAACTGTTTAGCAACTTAAAAGAAGACGATTTAGTAATTATTACAGCAGACCATGGTAATGACCCGACAGCGCCAGGTACGGACCATACGAGAGAATATATCCCAGTAATTATGTATAGTCCGAAATTTAAAGGTGGTCATGCACTAGAAAGTGATACTACATTCAGTTCTATCGGTGCAACTATAGCAGATAATTTCAACGTAACATTACCAGAGTTCGGTAAAAGTTATTTAAAGGAATTGAAATAGAATAAATTTAGATATTATAAAAACAGCAGTGAAGTTAACTATAACAATAGTTTTCTTCACTGCTGTTTTTATTATAATAGAGAAACGTAAGACGGTAGGACCTCTTATTTAGGAGTATCCTGATTTAATGTTAAACAATACGTTTTCGGATTGAACCGGAAATTAAATCGACAATTGCGACCATTAGTACTAAACCGATTAATATAATACCTACACGGTCCCAAGAACGTGTTTGAATGGCAAATATGAGTGGTGTCCCGATACCACCAGCCCCAATTAGCCCCAGTATAGAAGCTGAACGTAAGTTTAGTTCAAAGCGATAAAGTATGAGTGATAGAAAGGCAGGCATAATTTGTGGTATGACTGCAAATACGAGTGTTTTAATCTTATTCGCACCACTGGCCTTTAATGATTCTACAGCACTGAAATCTAGACCTTCAATATCTTCAGCTAAAAGTTTCCCAAGCATACCTACGGAATGGATACCTAAAGCTAATACACCTGAAAATGAACCTGGGCCAACAGCTTTGATAAATATAAGTGCCATTACAATTTCTGGGAAGACACGTATAACACTTAAAATAAATTTGCTTACACCTGAAACTGGGCGTAGCTTTACCATATTATTTGCACCTAGAAATGCTAATGGAATACAGATAATTGCGGCGATGAAAGTACCTACAACGGCTATCGCAAAGGTTTCAAGTAAACCACGTAATAAGTCTTCGCCATCTGGTATATAGATATAGCTGATATCAGGATGGAATAATCCGCTGAATATGGATTTTAAGATTTCTAATGATTTACTTTTAAGTTCTAAACTTGGTACACCTGCAAATGCCCAGATGATAATAGCTAAGACGACAATTGCAATAAGCCATCTTTTAATCAATTTTCGTTTGTGTGCTTTTGTGTGAACATTATATTTTGCTATTTCCTGTGTCATGCGAGATGTGCCCTCACTTTCGTACTGATGTAATCAATGACGACGACGATAACTAAAGTAAATAAAATAATCGTTGCTGTTTTTGGATATTGAAATAAACCAAGTGTTTGATCATAAAACAATCCAATACCGCCAGCGCCGACTAATCCAAGCACAGCTGAAGCACGTATATTTACTTCAAATGCATATAATACGTATGACATAAATGACGATATGGCTTGTGGTACAACACCGAAAACAATCCATTTTATTTTATTAGCGCCAACAGCCGTCATTGCTTCCATTGGACCTGGATCTATCGTTTCCAATGATTCATATAATAATTTTCCAATAATACAGATAGTTAAAATAAACAATGCTAATATCCCTGGAATTTGACCGATTCCAAATACAGCCACAAAGATTGCTGCTAATAGCAAATCCGGTATAGTACGAACTATATTTAAAATAAAACGCGAGGGTATTGAAATCCACTTTTGATGAACGATATTGCTAGCACATAATAACGCAATTGGTATTGAAACGATGCTACCTAATACTGTACTTACGATAGCCATTCGAATGGTATCTAACATTGGCGTTGTAATTTGTTGTAAATACTCGAAATCAGGTGGAATCATTTGTTTGAATAGATCACCTATTTGAGGTATTCCTATCATTAAATCTCCAAAATTAAACCCCGTATAAATGAAGCTCCAAATGATAAGCACAATGATTAACATGAAGGTAAAACTCGTTTTTAAAGAAACCTTTTTCTTTAAAAGGGAGTCATACTTTGTAGGTGTTTCTAAAGGCATGTTAGTTCACTCCTAGCTTTTCATCTTCTTTAATTGTACGTCCATATATTTCACTAAATACGTCATCTGTTGCTTCAGATGCAGGACCATCATAGACAACTTCACCATCACGTAAACCAATGATGCGTGTGCCATATTCTTTTGCCAAGTCAACAAAATGTAAATTAATTAAAATTGTGATGCCTAATTCTTGGTTGATTTTTCTTAAATCATCCATAACCTGTTTCGTTGTTAATGGGTCTAATGAAGCAACTGGTTCATCTGCAAGAATAATTTCGGATTCTTGGCATAGCGCACGTGCAATAGATATACGTTGTTGTTGGCCACCTGATAATTCATCAGAGCGTTGATTATATTTATCTAAGATGTTGACCCGTTCTAGTGCATCCATTGCTTTAATTTTGTCTTCTTTTGGAAATAAACCTAATACCATTTTCCAAGTAGGGTGATAACCTACACGTCCACTTAGTACATTTCGTAATACACTTGACCGTTTAACTAAATTAAAATGTTGGAAAATCATACCTATATTTCGGCGCATTTCTAATAATGCTTTACCATGGGCTTTAGTGATTGATTTACCTTGAATGAAAATTTCACCTGACGTGATATCATGCAAACGATTTACAGATCTTAATAGCGTGGATTTCCCAGCACCAGATAGTCCGACAATGACTGCAAATTCACCTTTTTCAATATTTAAGTTAATATTTTTCAAGCCTACATGACCGTTAGGATAGACTTTACTGACGTTTTTAAATTCGATTTGACTCATGTTTGACACCTTTCTTTAATAAAGAAAAGCCAAGGTAAACTGAAATATCATAGACATTGGGTTTCTGTGTACAAATGGTTTCAAATGTACAGCGACACCTTTCTATATCTGTTTCAGTTTAGCGCCTAGCTTTTCAATATTAATCTAGAATATATCTATTGAACGAAAGCTTTTAATACCAAATTCGATAATGATTCATTGGTTAAATAATGATTATTTCATATCTTTAACTAATTTTTCGTACTCTCTTACAATGTCGAAATTTGAATCTTTCGTTTCTGTGTATCCTTCATGTGAATAAACTTCGCTAATAATTTTGTGACCTTCTTTTGATTTAGCAATGTCTATAAAAGCTTTTTTCAATTTTTCTTGGAAATCTTTATCCATATCTGGTCTTACAGAAATTGTGTCATTCGGAATAGCTTGTGTTAATTTTAAAATTCGTGTGTCTTTAAATACATTTGGTTGGTCTTTTTTCACAGTATTACGTGCATCGTTAAATACAGCCGCAGCATCTACATCTCCATTTAATAATGAGATAACTGCTTGGTCATGACCTTTAACATTCACAATTTTCATATCTTTAGTTGCATTAATACCTGCTTCGTTTTTTAACATCGCAAGTGGGAATGTATATCCAGCAGTTGATGTTACATCTTGTAAGGCAATTTTCTTACCTTTTAAATCTTTCAAGCTTTTAATTTTTGAGTCTTTTTTAACAAGAATTTCTGATTTATAACTATCTACAAGTTCTTTACTTGCTGAACCATCTTCTTTTACACCAAAACGTTGTGCTTGTAATAATAAATCAGCTGCTTTTTGATCATGTGCTAATGTGTATGCCGTTGGTGGTAAGAAACCAACATCAACTTTTTTAGACTTCATAGCTTCAACAATTGTATTGTAGTTAGTTGATACAGACACTTTAACTGGAATCCCTAATTCTTTAGATAGTAATTTTTCTAATGGTTTTGCTTTAGCCTCTAATGTTCCAGCATTTTGCGAAGGTACAAATTGTACTGTTAATTCTTTAGGTTTGTATCCTCCTGATTTAGAATCCGAATCATTACTAGCGTTCTTTTGATTATCTAAAGAACTTGAATTTCCACATGCTGCCGCAAAAACAATGACTGCTAACATTAATACAAATAAACACTTAAAATTTTTCATTTGATAACTGTCCCCTTCACATTCTTAATCGTGTAATATGTATGCAATGAAATTACACTTATAGCGTACCACATTTAAATGCGAAAAAGTATTTTATAAAAATGAATTTTAATAACTTTCTTTAAGAGTTTGATAATATTTTGTAAATTTTTCGTTAAATTGCCCATTCCAAACATATATTTATCCTATAATTCAAGAACAAATTTATTTTAAAAGGAGCCTCACAAAATGAAAAAAATATATAAGTCATTAACTGTCTCTGCAATTGTTGCAACGGTATCATTAAGTGTTTTACCGCAATCTTTAGCTATAACGCATGAATCGCAACCTACAAAGCAACAGCGAACGGTATTATTCGATCGTTCTCATGGTCAAACAGCTGGTGCTGCAGATTGGGTTAGTGATGGTGCATTTTCAGATTATGCGGATTCAATACAAAAACAAGGCTATGACGTTAAAGCTATTGATGGTCATTCGAACATAACAGAAGCAAGTTTGAAAAGTTCCAAAATATTTGTAATTCCTGAGGCTAACATTCCTTTCAAAGAATCAGAACAGGCAGCAATTGTTAACTATGTGAAACAAGGGGGGAATGTTGTCTTTATTTCAGATCATTACAATGCTGACCGAAATTTAAATCGTATTGATTCATCAGAGGCAATGAATGGTTATCGACGTGGAGCGTATGAAGATATGTCGAAAGGTATGAATGCAGAAGAAAAAAGTTCTACTGCAATGCAAGGTGTGAAAAGTTCAGATTGGTTATCTACAAACTTTGGCGTACGTTTTCGATATAATGCACTAGGTGATTTAAATACGAGCAATATTGTTTCTTCAAAAGAAAGTTTCGGGATTACTGAAGGTGTGAAATCTGTATCTATGCATGCCGGATCGACATTAGCAATTACTAATCCAGAGAAAGCAAAAGGTATTGTGTATACACCAGAACAATTGCCAGCGAAAAGTAAATGGTCACATGCTGTAGATCAAGGTATTTATAATGGGGGTGGTAAAGCAGAAGGCCCCTATGTAGCAATTTCTAAAGTTGGAAAAGGTAAAGCAGCATTTATCGGTGATTCATCACTTGTGGAAGATAGTTCGCCCAAATATGTAAGAGAAGATAATGGAGAAAAGAAGAAAACATATGATGGTTTTAAAGAACAAGACAACGGTAAGCTATTAAATAATATAACGGCTTGGATGTCTAAAGATAATGATGGGAAATCACTTAAGGCGAGTGGCCTAACATTAGATACAAAGACTAAGTTGCTTGATTTTGAACGACCAGAGCATTCAACTGAGCCTGAGAAAGAGCCATGGTCACAACCGCCGAGTGGTTATAAATGGTATGACCCAACAACATTTAAAGCAGGTAGTTATGGCAGCGAAAAAGGCGCAGATCCTCAGCCAAACACACCAGATGATCATACGCCACCAAATCAGAACGAAAAAGTATCATTTGATATCCCGCAAAATGTTTCTGTAAATGAGCCATTTGAAGTGACAATATATTTAAAAGGATTTGAAGCAAATCAAACACTTGAAAATCTTAGAGTTGGTATTTACAAAGAAGGCGGACGTCAAATCGGACAATTTTCAAGTAAAGATAACGATTATAACCAGCCAGGTTACAGTACTTTGCCAACAGTTAAAGCAGATGAAAACGGAAATGCCACAATTAAGGTCAATGCTAAAGTACTTGAAAGTATGGAAGGTTCAAAGATCCGTTTAAAACTCGGTGACAAAACCTTGATTACAACAGACTTCAAATAAATATATAATAGAAATAAGAAAGATGTTTGTGATTGAAGGAGTGAGTGAGGATGTCAAATATAGCATTTTATGTCGTGAGTGACGTACATGGTTATATTTTCCCAACAGATTTTACGAGTAGAAATCAGTATCAGCCTATGGGATTGTTACTAGCGAATCATGTTATAGAACAAGACAGAAGGCAGTTTGACCAAAGTTTTAAAATAGATAATGGTGATTTTTTGCAAGGGTCACCATTTTGTAATTACTTAATCGATCATAGCGGCAGTAGCCAGCCTTTAGTTGATTTTTATAATCGAATGGCATTCGACTTTGGTACGCTTGGTAATCATGAATTTAATTATGGATTACCATACTTAAAAGACACTTTACGCAGACTCAATTATCCAGTTTTGTGCGCTAATATTTATGAAAATGATAGTACATTGACTGATAACGGTGTGCAGTATTTTCAGGTTGGAGATCAAACGGTTGGTGTGATAGGTTTAACGACACAATTTATTCCCCATTGGGAACAACCAGAGCATATTCAGTCACTTACGTTTCATAGTGCTTTTGCAACACTTCAACAACACTTACCTGAAATGAAGCGACATGCAGATATCATTGTGGTTTGTTACCATGGTGGATTTGAAAAGGATTTAGAAAGTGGTACGCCGACCGAAGTGTTAACGGGTGAAAATGAAGGATATGCCATGTTAGAAGCGTTTTCTAAAGATATAGATATCTTTATTACGGGTCACCAACATCGACAAATTGCTGAAAGGTTTAAGCAAACGGCTGTGATTCAACCTGGTACGAGAGGTACAACTGTAGGCAAAGTTGTCTTGAGTACTGATGAATATGAAAATGTATCCGTTGAATCATGTGAATTACTTCCTGTTATAGATGATTCCACATTTACTATTGATGAAGATGACCAACATATACGAAAGCAGTTAGAGGACTGGTTAGATTACGAAATTACAACATTGCCATATGATATGACGATTAATCATGCATTTGAGGCACGTGTGGCACCGCATCCTTTTACTAATTTTATGAATTACGCTTTATTAGAAAAAAGTGGAGCAGATGTTGCCTGTACAGCTTTGTTTGATTCTGCTAGTGGTTTCAAGCAAGTCGTGACGATGCGAGATGTTATTAACAATTACCCATTTCCAAATACATTTAAAGTTTTAGCTGTAAGTGGTGCAGAGCTTAAAAATGCCATTGAACGATCGGCTGAATATTTTGACGTGCAAGATGGAGAAATAAGTGTGAGCGCAGACTTCCTTGAACCTAAACCACAACACTTTAATTATGATATATATGGTGGCGTAAGTTATACCATTCATGTTGGAAGACCGAAAGGAGAACGCGTGAGTGACATGAAGATAAAAGGTCATCCAGTGGATTTAAAGCAGACATATACAATTTGTGTGAATAATTATCGTGCTGTTGGCGGTGGTCAGTATGATATGTATATCGACGCACCAGTTGTGAAAGATATTCAAGTTGAAGGCGCACAATTGCTTATTGATTTTTTATCAAATAATAATTTGATGCGCATCCCGCAAGTTGTTGATTTTAAAGTTGAAAAGTGACGGATATATGTAAAACTTACTTGATTTTAATCGAGTAAGTTTTTGTTTAAAGCGAGAAAGTATTATCTTTAGACGACGTGATTGAAATGTCACGTCCTGTCAAAATGAATAGTTTATTAAAGTTGTATTTTGATAGAAATATACTGACACCACAAAAATTATTGAATTATTTAAAAGTTGATGAAACATTTTTGAATCATCTAGCAGGTATTAATTTAAAACTCTTTAAGGATTATGTTAATGAAAATAGAGAATATAATATAACGAATCTATATAAATAAGGTACCAGTATTTAAACCTCGAGCTGAAAAGATCATCATTTCAGTTCGAGTTTTTTTGTGTAACATCTGTTGATAGGTATCGACAAGAACCTTTTAATGTTGTGTTTTGTGCGATATAACAAGCTTTTTAGGCTATTAAAGAATATTCAGAATTAAATATATAATTATGAATAAATTATGTCATTGAAAAAATTATGATTATAAAATCATTCTAAAAACACCGAAATAACAATGATTTCATGAAAACATTTATTTTAAAATTTGATATTTGTTCAAATAATATTCGAAATTAAACTTTTTTGCATAGAATTTTCTTTATATCCTGAGAGACATGTACTATAATGTTTGTGAAATAATTCACAAAGTATAAAGGAGTGGTTGTATATGTTAACTATACCTGAAAAAGAAAATCGTGGATCGAAAGAACAAGAAGTGGCAATTATGATTGATGCTCTAGCTGACAAAGGGAAAAAAGCATTAGAAACATTATCTAAAAAGTCACAAGAAGAAATTGATCATATTGTTCATCAAATGAGCTTAGCAGCTGTTGATCAACATATGGTGCTAGCAAAATTAGCACATGAAGAAACTGGAAGAGGTATATACGAAGATAAAGCGATTAAAAATTTATACGCTTCTGAATATATATGGAATTCAATAAAAGACAATAAGACAGTAGGGATTATTGGTGAAGATAAAGAAAAAGGATTAACGTATGTAGCGGAACCAATTGGTGTTATTTGTGGTGTTACGCCAACAACAAATCCTACGTCGACAACTATTTTTAAAGCGATGATTGCAATTAAGACAGGAAATCCAATCATTTTTGCATTCCATCCAAGTGCACAAGAATCGTCGAAGCGTGCAGCAGAAGTTGTATTAGAAGCGGCAATGAAGGCAGGTGCACCTAAAGATATTATTCAATGGATTGAAGTGCCTTCTATCGAAGCAACAAAACAATTAATGAATCACAAAGGTATTGCATTAGTTCTAGCAACAGGTGGTTCGGGCATGGTTAAGTCTGCATATTCAACTGGTAAACCGGCATTAGGTGTGGGACCAGGTAACGTGCCGTCTTACATTGAAAAAACAGCACACATTAAGCGTGCAGTAAATGATATCATTGGTTCAAAAACATTTGATAATGGTATGATTTGTGCTTCTGAACAAGTTGTAGTCATTGATAAAGAAATTTATAAAGACGTTACTAATGAATTTAAAGCACATCAAGCATATTTTGTTAAAAAAGATGAATTACAACGCTTAGAAAATGCAATTATGAATGAACAAAAAACAGGTATTAAGCCTGATATTGTCGGTAAATCTGCAGTTGAAATAGCTGAATTAGCAGGTATACCTGTCCCCGAAAATACAAAACTTATCATAGCCGAAATTAGCGGTGTAGGTTCAGACTATCCGTTATCTCGTGAAAAATTATCTCCAGTATTAGCCTTAGTAAAAGCCCAATCTACAAAACAAGCATTTCAAATTTGTGAAGACACACTACATTTTGGTGGATTAGGACACACAGCCGTTATCCATACAGAAGATGAAACATTACAAAAAGATTTTGGACTAAGAATGAAAGCTTGTCGTGTACTTGTAAATACACCATCAGCGGTTGGAGGTATTGGTGATATGTATAACGAATTGATTCCGTCTTTAACATTAGGTTGTGGTTCGTACGGTAGAAACTCAATTTCACATAATGTTAGTGCGACAGATTTATTAAACATTAAAACAATTGCTAAACGACGTAATAATACTCAAATTTTCAAGGTGCCTGCTCAAATTTATTTTGAAGAAAATGCAATTATGAGTCTAACAACAATGGACAAGATTGAAAAAGTGATGATTGTCTGTGACCCTGGTATGGTCGAATTCGGTTATACAAAAACAGTTGAGAATGTATTAAGACAAAGAACGGAACAGCCTCAAATTAAAATATTTAGCGAAGTCGAACCGAACCCATCAACTAATACAGTATATAAAGGTCTGGAAATGATGGTTGATTTCCAACCGGATACAATCATTGCACTTGGTGGTGGTTCAGCGATGGATGCTGCAAAAGCAATGTGGATGTTCTTTGAACACCCTGAGACATCATTCTTCGGTGCTAAACAAAAGTTCCTAGACATCGGTAAACGTACTTATAAAATAGGCATGCCTGAAAATGCGACGTTCATTTGTATCCCTACGACATCAGGTACAGGTTCAGAAGTAACACCATTTGCAGTTATCACAGATAGTGAAACAAATGTAAAATATCCGTTGGCTGATTTTGCTTTAACACCTGATGTTGCAATTATTGACCCTCAATTTGTGATGAGTGTGCCAAAAAGCGTTACAGCAGATACAGGAATGGATGTACTAACGCATGCAATGGAATCATATGTATCTGTAATGGCTTCAGATTACACAAGAGGTTTGAGTCTACAAGCGATTAAATTGACGTTCGAATATTTAAAATCATCTGTTGAAAAAGGTGATAAAGTTTCAAGAGAGAAAATGCATAACGCATCAACTTTGGCTGGTATGGCATTTGCAAATGCATTCTTAGGCATTGCACACTCAATTGCGCATAAAATTGGTGGCGAATATGGTATTCCGCATGGTAGAGCGAATGCGATATTACTACCGCATATTATCCGTTATAATGCCAAAGACCCGCAAAAACATGCATTATTCCCTAAATATGAGTTCTTCAGAGCAGATACAGATTATGCAGATATTGCCAAATTCTTAGGATTAAAAGGTAATACGACAGAAGCACTCGTAGAATCATTAGCTAAAGCTGTCTACGAATTAGGTCAATCAGTCGGAATTGAAATGAATTTGAAATCACAAGGTGTGTCTGAAGAAGAATTAAATGAGTCAATTGATAGAATGGCAGAGCTCGCATTTGAAGATCAGTGTACAACTGCTAATCCTAAAGAAGCACTAATCAGTGAAATCAAAGATATCATTCAAACATCATATGATTATAAGCAATAATCTATCTGATAATAATCATCTAACTCACCTGAAATTACAAAAGTAAAAAATGCCACATAAACTTAAAGTCGATAATCATTATACGGTTATCGGCTTTTATTTATTGCCAAATCTTCAGAGAGATACAACCTAGACAATCATTTTTTTAATAAAGAAAATATTAAGATTGATACTCATTTCACAAAATATTACTACTTTAGAGTATAATTATTTTTAATTTCATATAAATAAAAATGCGAAAATAATGCGGTTTAAAAGTAATTAATTGTTTAAACGATATGTAATATGTAAATACTATATATATAATACCAATTTTAATGAAAATTTTTAAGGGAGGTAAATAATGGAAAGTACATTAGAATTAACAAAAATTAAAGAAGTATTACAAAAAAACTTGAAGATTTTAATTATTTTACCGCTATTATTTTTAATTATTAGCGCTATTGTTACATTTTTCGTCTTATCACCTAAATATCAAGCTAACACTCAAATTTTAGTGAATCAAACTAAGGGTGACAATCCTCAGTTTATGGCGCAAGAGGTTCAAAGTAATATTCAACTTGTAAATACGTATAAAGAAATTGTTAAAAGTCCTAGAATTTTAGATGAGGTGTCAAAGGACTTAAATAATAAGTATTCACCATCTAAATTATCGAGTATGTTGACAATTACAAACCAAGAAAATACGCAACTTATCAACATCCAAGTTAAAAGTGGTCATAAACAAGATTCGGAAAAAATTGCGAATAGCTTCGCTAAAGTTACAAGTAAACAAATTCCGAAGATTATGAGTGTGGATAACGTATCAATTTTATCTAAAGCAGACGGTACAGCAGTTAAAGTCGCACCAAAAACTGTAGTGAATCTCATCGGTGCATTCTTTTTAGGATTAGTTGTCGCGCTTATATATATCTTCTTCAAAGTAATTTTCGATAAGCGAATTAAAGATGAAGAAGATGTAGAGAAAGAATTAGGATTGCCTGTATTGGGTTCAATTCAAAAATTTAATTAAGGATGGTTGCTACTTATGTCAAAAAAGGAAAATACGACAACAACACTATTTGTGTATGAAAAACCAAAATCAACAATTAGTGAAAAGTTTCGAGGTATACGTTCAAACATCATGTTTTCAAAAGCAAATGGTGAAGTAAAGCGCTTGTTGGTTACTTCTGAAAAACCTGGTGCAGGTAAAAGTACAGTTGTATCGAATGTAGCGATTACTTATGCACAAGCAGGCTATAAGACGTTAGTTATTGACGGCGATATGCGTAAGCCAACACAAAACTATATTTTTAATGAGCAAAATAATAATGGACTATCAAGCTTAATCATTGGTAGAACGACTATGTCAGAAGCAATTACGTCGACAGAAATTGATAATTTAGATTTACTAACAGCTGGTCCTGTACCTCCAAATCCATCTGAGTTAATTGGGTCTGAAAGATTTAAAGAGTTAGTTGATATTTTCAATGAGCGTTATGACATCATTATCGTTGATACGCCACCGGTCAACACAGTGACGGATGCACAACTATATGCGCGTGCTATTAAAGATAGTCTGTTAGTAATTGATAGTGAAAAAAATGATAAAAATGAAGTTAAAAAAGCTAAAACACTTATGGAAAAAGCAGGCAGTAACATTCTAGGCGTCATTTTAAATAAGGCAAAAGTAGATAAATCTTCTAGTTATTATCACTATTATGGAGATGAATAAGTATGATTGATATTCATAACCATATATTGCCGAATATCGATGACGGTCCGACAAATGAAACAGAGATGCTGGATCTTTTAAAACAAGCGACAACACAAGGTGTTACAGAAATTATTGTAACATCACATCACTTACATCCTCGATATACCACACCTATAGAAAAAGTGAAATCATGTTTAAACCATATTGAAAGCTTAGAGGAAGTACAAGCACTAAATCTAAAGTTTTATTATGGTCAGGAAATAAGAATTACCGATCAAATCCTTAATGATATTGATCGAAAAGTTATTACCGGTATTAATGATTCACGTTATTTACTAATAGAATTTCCATCAAATGAAGTTCCACACTATACTGATCAATTATTTTTCGAATTACAGAGTAAAGGCTTTGTACCGATTATTGCACATCCAGAGCGGAATAAAGCAATAAGTCAAAACCTTGACATACTATACGATTTAATTAACAAAGGTGCTTTAAGTCAAGTGACAACGGCGTCATTAGCGGGTATTTCCGGTAAAAAAATTAGAAAATTAGCAATTCAAATGATTGAAAACAATCTGACACATTTCATCGGTTCAGATGCGCATAACACAGAAATCAGACCGTTCTTAATGAAAGACTTATTTAATGATAAGAAATTACGTGATTATTATGAAGATATGAACGGATTTATTAGTAATGCGAAGTTAGTTGTTGATGATAAAAAAATTCCTAAACGAATGCCACAACAAGATTATAAACAGAAAAGATGGTTTGGGTTATAAACAGCAAATGAGGGGTTTTATGGCACATTTATCTGTGAAATTGCGGCTTTTAATACTAGCATTAATCGATTCACTGATAGTGACATTTTCAGTATTCGTAAGTTATTACATTTTAGAACCGTATTTCAAAACATATTCTGTCAAATTATTAATATTGGCAGCTATATCACTATTCATATCGCATCATATTTCAGCATTTATTTTTAATATGTATCATCGAGCGTGGGAATATGCCAGTGTGAGTGAATTGATTTTAATTGTTAAAGCTGTGACGACATCTATCGTTATTACGATGGTGGTCGTGACAATTGTTACAGGCAATAGACCGTTTTTTAGATTGTATTTAATTACTTGGATGATGCACTTGATTTTAATAGGTGGCTCAAGGTTATTTTGGCGTATTTATCGGAAATACCTTGGAGGTAAGTCATTTAATAAGAAGCCAACTTTAGTTGTTGGTGCTGGTCAAGCAGGTTCAATGCTGATTAGACAAATGTTGAAAAGTGACGAAATGAAACTTGAACCGGTATTAGCAGTCGATGATGACGAACATAAGCGCAATATCACAATTACTGAGGGTGTAAAAGTCCAAGGCAAAATTGCGGATATTCCAGAACTAGTGAGGAAATATAAGATTAAAAAAATCATCATTGCAATTCCAACTATTGGTCAAGAGCGTTTGAAAGAAATTAATAATATTTGCCATATGGATGGCGTTGAGTTATTGAAAATGCCAAATATAGAAGATGTCATGTCTGGTGAGTTAGAAGTGAACCAACTGAAAAAAGTTGAAGTAGAAGATTTACTAGGCAGAGATCCTGTTGAATTAGATATGGATATGATATCAAATGAATTGACGAATAAAACTATTTTAGTTACGGGTGCAGGTGGTTCAATAGGATCAGAAATTTGTAGACAAGTTTGTAATTTCTATCCAGAACGTATTATTCTACTTGGCCATGGTGAAAACAGTATTTATTTAATCAATCGTGAATTGCGAAATCGCTTCGGAAAAAATGTTGATATCGTTCCTATTATAGCGGATGTGCAAAATAGAGCGCGTATGTTTGAAATTATGGAAATGTATAAACCATACGCAGTTTATCATGCAGCAGCACACAAGCACGTGCCGTTAATGGAAGACAACCCTGAAGAAGCAGTACGTAATAATATTTTAGGTACGAAAAATACTGCTGAAGCTGCTAAAAATGCAGAGGTAAAGAAATTCGTTATGATTTCTACGGATAAAGCCGTTAATCCGCCTAATGTCATGGGAGCTTCAAAGCGAATTGCAGAAATGATTATTCAAAGTTTAAATGATGAAACGCATCGAACAAATTTTGTTGCAGTGAGATTTGGTAATGTACTTGGATCGAGAGGATCTGTGATTCCACTTTTCAAAAGTCAAATCGAAGCGGGTGGTCCAGTTACTGTAACGCATCCTGAAATGACACGATACTTTATGACGATTCCTGAGGCGTCTAGGTTAGTTTTGCAGGCAGGGGCATTAGCAGAAGGTGGCGAAGTATTTGTGTTAGACATGGGAGAACCAGTGAAAATTGTAGATTTGGCACGTAATTTAATTAAGCTAAGTGGTAAAAAAGAAGACGACATACGCATTACTTATACAGGGATTAGACCCGGCGAAAAAATGTTTGAAGAATTGATGAATAAGGATGAAATTCACCCAGAACAAGTATTTGAAAAAATTTATCGCGGTAAAGTACAACATATGCAATGCAATGAAGTTAACGCGATTATTCAAGACATCGTCAATGATTTTAGTAAAGAAAAAATTATTAACTATGCCAATGGCGAAAAGGGAGATAATTATGTTCGATGACAAAATTTTATTAATTACTGGAGGCACAGGATCATTCGGTAATGCTGTTATGAAACGTTTTTTAGACTCTAATATTAAAGAAATCCGTATTTTTTCACGCGATGAGAAAAAACAAGATGACATTCGAAAAAAATATAATAATTCAAAATTAAAGTTCTACATTGGTGATGTACGTGATAGTCAAAGTGTAGAAACAGCAATGCGAGATGTTGATTACGTATTCCATGCAGCAGCTTTAAAACAAGTACCGTCATGTGAATTCTTTCCAGTTGAGGCAGTGAAGACAAATATTATTGGTACAGAAAATGTCTTACAAAGTGCGATTCATCAAAATGTTAAAAAAGTCATATGTTTATCTACAGATAAGGCAGCGTATCCTATTAATGCTATGGGTATTTCGAAAGCAATGATGGAAAAAGTATTTGTAGCTAAATCAAGAAATATTCGTAGTGAACAAACGCTTATTTGCGGTACAAGATACGGTAATGTGATGGCTTCAAGAGGTTCAGTAATTCCTTTGTTTATCGATAAAATCAAAGCTGGAGAACCTTTAACGATTACAGATCCTGATATGACAAGATTTTTAATGAGTTTAGAAGATGCCGTAGAACTAGTTGTTCATGCATTTAAGCATGCAGAGACAGGCGATATTATGGTTCAAAAAGCACCAAGCTCCACAGTAGGGGATCTTGCGACCGCATTATTAGAATTGTTTGAAGCTGATAATGCAATTGAAATCATTGGTACGCGACATGGAGAGAAAAAAGCAGAAACGTTGTTGACAAGAGAAGAATATGCACAATGTGAAGATATGGGTGATTATTTTAGAGTGCCGGCAGACTCCAGAGATTTAAATTATAGTAATTATGTTGAAACCGGTAACGAAAAGATTACGCAATCTTATGAATATAACTCCGATAATACACATATTTTAACGGTGGAAGAGATAAAAGAAAAACTACTAACACTGGAATATGTTAGAAACGAATTGAATGATTATAAAGCTTCAATGAGATAGGAGAGAGTGACGTTGAATATTGTAATTACAGGGGCACATGGTTTTGTAGGAAAAAACTTGAAAGCAGATTTAACATCAACGACAGATCATCATATTTTCGAAGTACATCGACAAACTAAAGAGGAAGTATTAGAGTCAACATTGTTGAAAGCAGACTTTGTCGTACATTTAGCAGGTGTTAATCGACCTGAACACCACAAAGAATTCAGCTTAGGAAATGTGAGTTATTTAGATCATGTACTTGATATATTAACTAGAAATACGAAGAAGCCAGCGATATTATTATCGTCTTCAATACAAGCAACACAAGATAATCCTTATGGTGAGAGTAAGTTGCAAGGTGAACAGCTATTAAGACAATATGCCGAAGAGTATGGCAATACGGTTTATATTTATCGCTGGCCAAATTTATTCGGCAAGTGGTGTAAGCCGAATTATAACTCAGTGATAGCAACATTTTGTTACAAAATTGCACGTAACGAAGAGATTCAAGTTAATAATCGGGACGTTGAACTAACACTAAACTACGTGGATGATATCGTCGCTGAAATAAAACGTGCTATTGAAGGAAATCCAACGATTGAAAATGGTGTACCTACAGTACCAAATGTATTTAAAGTGACATTGGGAGAAATTGTAGATTCATTATACAAGTTCAAACAGTCACGTCTCGATCGAACATTGCCGAAATTAGATAACTTATTTGAAAAAGATTTGTATAGTACGTATTTAAGCTATCTACCTAGTACAGACTTTAGTTATCCCTTACTTATGAATGTGGATGATAGGGGTTCTTTTACAGAATTTATAAAAACACCGGATCGTGGTCAAGTTTCTGTAAATATTTCTAAGCCAGGTATTACTAAAGGTAATCACTGGCATCATACTAAAAACGAAAAATTTCTAGTCGTATCAGGTAAAGGGGTAATTCGTTTTAGACATGTTAATGATGATGAAATCATTGAATATTACGTTTCTGGCGACAAATTAGAAGTTGTAGACATACCAGTAGGATACACACATAATATTGAAAATTTAGGCGACACAGATATGGTAACTATTATGTGGGTGAATGAAATGTTTGATCCAAATCAGCCAGATACGTATTTCTTGGAGGTATAGCGCATGGAAAAACTAAAATTAATGACAATAGTTGGTACAAGGCCTGAAATCATTCGTTTATCATCAACGATTAAAGCATGTGATCAATATTTTAATCAGATATTAGTACACACTGGTCAAAATTATGATTATACATTGAATCAAATTTTCTTTGATGATTTGGAATTAAGACAACCGGACCACTACTTAGAGGCTGTTGGAAGTAACCTCGGAGAAACGATGGGGAATATTATTGCGAAGACGTATGACGTTTTATTACGCGAACAACCGGATGCACTTTTAATTCTTGGTGATACAAATAGTTGTTTAGCAGCAGTATCTGCTAAACGATTAAAGATTCCTGTGTTTCATATGGAAGCGGGTAATAGATGCTTTGATCAGAATGTACCTGAAGAAATCAATCGTAAAATTGTTGACCATGTCAGTGATGTGAATCTACCTTATACGGAACATAGCAGACGGTATTTATTAGATGAAGGCTTCAATAAAGCGAATATCTTTGTGACAGGATCACCGATGACAGAAGTGATAGAAGCGCATCGAGATAAAATTAATCACAGTGACGTTTTAAATAAACTAGGATTAGAACCGCAACAATACATTTTAGTATCTGCGCATAGAGAAGAGAATATCGATAATGAAAAGAATTTTAAATCATTAATGAATGCGATAAATGATATTGCCAAAAAGTATAAAATGCCTGTGATTTATTCAACGCATCCAAGAAGTTGGAAGAAAATTGAAGAAAGTAAATTTGAATTTGATCCATTAGTTAAACAGTTAAAGCCATTTGGTTTCTTTGATTATAATGCATTGCAAAAAGATGCATTTGTTGTGCTATCAGATAGTGGAACATTGTCAGAAGAGTCGTCTATTTTGAAGTTCCCTGGTGTCCTTATTCGAACTTCCACAGAAAGACCGGAAGTACTAGATAAAGGTACGGTTATTGTAGGTGGTATTACCTATAACAATCTAATCCAATCCGTTGAACTAGCAAGAGAGATGCAAAACAATAACGAACCGATGATTGATGCTATTGATTATAAAGACACTAACGTTTCGACAAAGGTAGTTAAAATTATTCAAAGCTATAAAGATATTATCAATCGAAATACTTGGAGGAAATGACGATGAGGATAGCGATTCTTGGCGCTACAAACATTAAGCATATGTCATTATTATCACATTATTTAAACCATATTGATTTGAACATTAATGAAGTGGACATTATATATACTGACAAATATGATATCGAAGAACATATCCAAGGCATTAATAATTACTATAAATATAGAGTAGATATTAAAGAAGATTGGTCTTTTATCAAAAAAGCTATTGCTTACTATCGATTTAGACCATATGCCAAGAAAATTCTTGAAGAAAATCATTATGATTTTGTCATAGTATGGGGAAGTTACACAGGCCACTTATTTAAAAGGTTTCTAGAAAGAAGCTACAAAGATAAATTTATTTTAAATATCAGAGATTATTTTTTTGAAAATAATAAACTTATTAAGTATAGAATGAAAAAGATTGTTGATGCCAGCAGGCTAACAACATTATCTTCAGAAGGTTTTCTTAAATTTTTACCTAAATCTGAAAAATATAGAATTATTTATAGTTATAACATGAATATTATTAGAGAAAGTAATGTGAGCGAAGAATTCAAAAAACGATGGCCAATTAATATAGGTTTTATAGGCAATGTTAGATTTAACGAGATAAATCAAAAGTTGATAAAGGAACTGGCAAATGATTCAAGGTTCCATATGCAATATTTTGGAACAGGGTCTGAAGAATTAGAAGCCTTTGCACGAGAAAATTATATTAATAATGTAACGTTTTCTGGTGGGTTTGATTTGAAAGAAACACCGAAATATTTAAATGAAATTGATATACTTAATAATTTGTTTGGTAATCAAAATATTGCTTTAGATACTGCTTTATCCATAAGAATGTATTATGCGTTGTTTTTAAATAAACCTATTATTACAACAGATGATACATTCACCGCTACAGAAGCTAATAAATTCGGACTGGGTTTTAGTATTAATCCAGAAAATTTAAAAGGTATTGGTGATGAATTGATGGATTGGTATAACAATTTGGATGTAATTGACATTAATCATAAAAGAGAAGCTTATAGAAATGATGTAATTGGAAATAATAAACAGTTCTATCAAGAGATAGGCAGGATATTTAATGAGTAAGATATACAATGTCACTTCATATGTTATCGCCATTTTAATGTTTCCTTGCCTTATGTTAGGTGATAAACCTTTATTATTTTTAGCACCTATAAGTTATGGAGTAGGAAAGCTCTTTATAAGCTTCTCGAATAATCCGAATTTTAAATTTTCGAAAATTGTATACGATGTTTTAGGTTTTCTTAGATTAGTATTTATACCTGCTATGATAGTGTTTTTCCAGGATTCAACTATAGATAATTTACCATTAGGACAAGCTTATTTTAATCAAGCAGTTATTTATATGAGTGTAGAGTTTATCATAGGCTCACTATTTATATTAATACTATCTAAATTATTCAAACATGAAGTGATATCAAGAAGTAGCTTTACACTTTCTGGTTCATCAATTTATTACATTGTGTTTGGTCTTGTTATTTGTGGGATTTTTGTAGCTTTTCCTGAAGTGCGTAAAAATATATCATTTTTAATTATTAAAACAGATGCAATGGGAAGAGGAACCGAAGTAACAAGTGGTTTAAATGTCCTTTTTGTAATGCTGTTTCAACTTGCCTTAGCATTATTATTCTTAATAATCGCATATGCTTCATATAAAAAGTATAAAGAGAATCCTAAAATTATTTATGTTGTAATGCCGCTAGCTATAGGGATTTTAAATATTAGTTTAATTGTTGGTGAAAGAAGAAGTTACCAACTTTATACGATGGTTGCTGTTTTAACAGTGGTGTCACTCTTGTTTTCTAAGCACAAAAGACGTATCAATATCGTTATTATTTCTGTTGGAATTTTCGTATTAGCATTGATGACACTATATAAAGAATTGTATGTGTTTAATTATAGTTCATATAGCGAGGCGTTAAATAGTACAAGTGTAAGTAATCTTAAAATAGTTGACACGTTGCAATCATATTTTTATGGACCTAGCAATATTGCAGCTTCTATAGACTATTTGAATTACTATAATGGTTCGTTCAAACAATATTTATTTGATAATACCAGAGCTGTTTTTGGCTTTAATTTCTTCTTAGATAAAAAGCAGTTGATTACTAGCCAACTTTTTAACCAATTGATATATGGTAGTAAACAATTGACTGGTCATCTTATTTCGAGTGCTGGATATGGAATTATTTATTTTGGACCCTTATTCTTCTATTTGAATTTAATTGCAAATATCTTTTTTGCATTTCTGAGTGAGTATATTATTCGGAAGAGTCATTCGTTAGAAGTGATATTTATTGGTACATATATTTATATGAGACTTATTACGAGTATTTTTAGTCACCCGACACCATTAATCACATTGATTTCTATGATTTTAGTTGTATATGTTATAGCTATTATCCCAGGCATTATAATAAAAAAATTTACTAAAAAAGTAGGGATAGAATGATTGTAAAAACATTTATGAAATCGAAAATATTTAGATTAATGAATACACCACTATTATTATTTTATAAGAAAGAATATTTAACTGGATATTATTTTGAAAATAAAGTGGCTGGATGGTTATGGGCGTGGAAAGCTGTTCCGTTCAAGCTGTTAGGAATAAATACGAGCTTGCCATTTCCTGCAGATATAACTGTTAGAATGCATAACCCTAATAACATTGTTTTTGATAAAAATGATATTCATATTTTCCAATCGCCCGGGACGTATTTTAATAATTTTTCAGCAGTTATATATATAGGTAGAGGTGTTTATATAGCGCCAAACGTAGGTATTATTACAGCTAATCATAATATTAAAAATTTGAAGTCACATGCACCAGGTGAAGATGTCAAAATAGGGAATTATAGTTGGATTGGAATGAACTCAGTTATATTACCAGGAGTAGAATTGGGGGAACATACAATTGTAGGGGCTGGGTCAGTTGTAACAAAAAGTTTTCCAGAAGGTAACGTTGTTATAGGTGGCAATCCAGCGAAAGTCATCAAGAAAATCTGAGGTTGATTATGAGATTAAATAAATTTATTGGCGATTCGTTCTTAATGATTTTAAGTAGTGGCATCGCTCAAGTCATATTAATCATCACTACCCCAATTATTACAAGACTATATTCACCTGCAGAATTTGGTGAGTTTACAATTTTTTCAAATATCGCAATGATTTTAATACCAATAATAAATGCGAGATACGATTTATTGATTGTGAATGCCAAAAATGACCGTAGTGCTAATATACTTTCACAAATCAGTTTTTTGATATCATTGCTTATTTTATTAATACTGATACCAATACTTGCCATTAGTGCATGGTTGTACCCAAACTTTATATTAGATTTTATTTTCATTATTATTATGTTGTTTTTGGTAAGTTTAACAAACATATTTACAAATTATCTAAATAAGGAACGGAAATATAAAGTGTTAAGTTTGATCAATGTGTTTAGAGCTGGATCAATGGCTTTACTTCAAATCATTTTCGGACTTTTATCATTAGGAAGTCTAGGATTAATTATTGGTTTTTCATTATCCTATATCACAGGCATTACACTAGGATATAAAACGTTTAAAAAGCACTTTAATATTGTGAGAAATAAGGAAGAAACTAAAGCATTATTTTTAGAAAATAAAAATCAGTTAGTTTATTCAACACCATCAATATTATTAAATAGTTTGTCTTTCTCAGTTGTTGTGTTCTTTATAGGTATTTTGTATACCAATACAGAAGTAGGTATTTATGGTATGGCTATAAGAGTATTAGGTATACCAGTGACAATTATTTCACTAGGGTTATCAAAAATATTTATGCAACAAGCTAATGACTATTATATTGAACGTGGTAACTTCCGAAATTTATTACTTAAATTTAGTTCCACACTAGTTATCGTTTCGATAATTCTTTATGTGCCACTTTATTTATTTAGTGAAGAATTAGTCAATATATTAATAGGACACAGTTGGGTTGACGCAATTACAGTTATAAAAATTGTTATCCCATTATTTGTTATAAGGCTGATTGTATCAACGGTATCACTTTCTGTGATTGTATTACAAAAACAACAGTTAGAATTAATACTACAAGCGTTATTTTTAATAGGTACTACTGTAACATTTGTTATATCAAAAATGCTTAATCTAACTTTTTTAAACTTTGTATCTATTAATACAGCTGTTTTAATCGTATCTTACATGATATTTTTCATAGCACTCTATTATTTTGCTAAAAATAAACAGTTCAAAAATTCTTAGTCTAAATTCATTAATAAAAAGGACGTCGATTAGATGAGTGAAAAAAAGATTTTGATTTTATGTCAGTATTTTTATCCGGAATATGTATCTTCTGCGACGTTACCAACTCAATTGGCGGAAGATTTAATTGCGAATCACATTAATGTCGATGTCATGTGTGGATGGCCATATGAATATAGTAATCATCGAGATATATCTAAAACCGAGATGCATCGTGGTATTCGCATTCGACGTCTCAAGTATTCGAGATTTAATAACAAAAGTAAGGTTGGAAGGATCATCAATTTCTTTAGTTTATTTTCAAAATTCGTGATTAATATACCTAAAATGTTGAAATATGATCAGATTCTTGTTTACTCTAATCCACCAATCTTGCCATTAATACCAGACGTACTACACAGACTGCTTAAGAAAAAATATTCTTTTGTGGTGTATGATATAGCACCTGATAATGCGATTAAGACAGGTGCAACACGTCCAGGTAGCATGATTGATAAACTGATGCGTTACATTAATAGACATGTCTATAAGAATGCTGAAAATGTCATAGTCCTTGGTACGGAAATGAAAAACTACTTACTAAATCATCAAATTTCTAAAAATGCTGACAATATCCATGTGATTCCTAACTGGTATGACATGCGTCAGTTACAAGACAATCATATCTATAATGACACATTTAAAGCTTACCGTGAGCAATACGACAAAATTTTATTGTATAGCGGTAATATGGGGCAGTTACAGGATATGGAGACACTTATTTCATTTTTAAAATTAAATAAGGATCAGCCTCAAACGTTAACAATACTTTGTGGTCATGGTAAGAAATTTGCAGATGTCAAAACGGCAATAGAAGACCATCGTATTGAAAATGTTAAAATGTTTGAGTTTTTAACAGGTACAGACTATGCTGACGTATTAAAAATTGCGGATGTATGTATTGCATCGCTGATTAAAGAAGGCGTCGGTTTAGGCGTGCCGAGCAAGAATTATGGCTACCTTGCAGCTAAGAAGCCGTTGGTACTCATCATGGATAAGCAATCTGATATCGTTCAACATGTTGAACAATATGATGCGGGTATCCAAATTGATAATGGCGATGAACATGCCATTTATAACTTCATCAACACTCACTCGAGTAAGGAATTGCACGAGATGGGTGAGCGCGCACATCAACTGTTTAAAGATAAATATACGAGAGAAATTAATACTATAAAGTATTACAATCTGTTGAAGTGAGGAGATAATTATGAAGCGATTATTCGATGTAGTGAGTTCAATATATGGTTTAGTAGTTTTAAGTCCGATTCTGTTAATTACAGCATTACTAATTAAAATGGAATCACCTGGACCAGCCATTTTCAAACAAAAAAGACCGACGATTAATAATGAATTGTTTAATATTTATAAGTTTAGATCAATGAAAATAGACACACCTAATGTTGCAACTGATTTAATGGATTCAACATCGTATATAACAAAGACAGGGAAGGTCATTCGTAAGACCTCTATTGATGAATTGCCACAATTATTGAATGTTTTAAAAGGAGAAATGTCAATTGTAGGTCCTAGACCAGCGCTTTATAATCAATACGAATTAATCGAAAAACGTACAAAAGCGAACGTGCATACGATTAGACCAGGTGTGACAGGACTAGCTCAAGTGATGGGGAGAGATGATATTACTGATGATCAAAAAGTAGCGTATGATCATTATTACTTAACACATCAATCTATGATGCTTGATATGTATATCATTTATAAAACGGTTAAAAATATTATTACTTCAGAAGGTGTGCATCACTAATGAGAAAAAATATTTTAATTACAGGCGTACATGGATATATCGGTAATGCTTTAAAAGATAAGCTTATTGAACAAGGACATCAAGTGGATCAAATTAATGTTAGGAATCAATTGTGGAAGTCGACCTCGTTCAAAGATTATGATGTTTTAATCCATACAGCAGCTTTGGTTCACAACAATTCACCTCAAGCAAGGCTAACTGATTATATGCAAGTGAATATGTTGCTTACGAAACAATTGGCACAAAAGGCTAAAGCTGAAGACGTTAAACAATTTATTTTTATGAGTACTATGGCAGTTTATGGAAAAGAAGGTCAGGTTGGTAAATCAGATCAAATTGATACACAAACACCAATGAACCCTACGACCAATTATGGTATTTCCAAAAAGTTCGCTGAACAAGCATTACAAGAGTTGATTAGTGATTCGTTTAAAGTAGCAATTGTGAGACCACCAATGATTTATGGTGCACATTGCCCAGGAAATTTCCAACGGTTAATGCAATTGTCAAAGCGATTGCCAATCATTCCTGTTATTAAAAATCAGCGCAGTGCTTTATATATTAAACATCTGACAGCATTTATTGATCAATTAATATCATTAGAAGTGACAGGAGTATATCATCCTCAAGATAGTTTTTACTTTGATACATCGTCAGTAATGTATGAAATACGTCGCCAATCACATCGTAAAACGGTATTGATCAACATGCCTTCAATGCTAAATAAGTATTTTAATAAGTTGTCGGTCTTTAGAAAATTATTCGGCAATTTAACATACAGCAATACGTTATATGAAAAAAATAATGCACTTGAAGTTATTCCTGGAAAAATGTCACTTGTTATTGCGGACATCATGGATGAAACGACAACCAAAGATAAGGCATAAGTCATCTATTAAATAAAATCAACATACAAATCGTTTTTATTTGGAGGTTATAGTATGAAGTTAACAGTAGTTGGCTTAGGTTATATTGGTTTACCAACATCAATTATGTTTGCAAAGCATGGCGTCGATGTGCTTGGTGTTGATATTAATCAGCAAACGATTGATAAGTTACAAAGTGGTCAAATTAGTATTGAAGAACCTGGATTACAAGAGGTTTATGAAGAGGTACTGTCATCGGGAAAATTGAAGGTATCTACAACGCCAGAAGCATCTGATGTTTTTATCATTGCCGTTCCGACGCCGAATAATGATGATCAGTACCGGTCATGTGACATTTCGCTAGTTATGCGTGCATTAGATAGTATTTTACCATTTTTAGAAAAAGGAAATACCATTATTGTAGAGTCGACAATTGCGCCTAAAACGATGGATGATTTTGTAAAACCAGTCATTGAAAATTTAGGGTTTACAATAGGTGAAGATATTTATTTAGTGCATTGTCCAGAACGTGTACTGCCAGGAAAAATTTTAGAAGAATTAGTTCATAACAATCGCATCATTGGCGGTGTGACTAAAGCTTGTATTGAAGCGGGTAAATATGTCTATCGCACATTTGTTCAGGGAGAAATGATTGAAACAGATGCACGTACTGCTGAAATGAGTAAGCTAATGGAAAACACATATAGAGACGTGAATATTGCTTTAGCTAATGAATTAACAAAAATTTGCAATAACTTAAATATTAATGTATTAGTTGTGATTGAAATGGCAAACAAACATCCGCGTGTTAATATCCATCAACCTGGTCCAGGAGTAGGCGGTCATTGTTTAGCTGTTGATCCGTACTTTATTATTGCTAAAGACCCTGAAAATGCAAAGTTAATTCAAACTGGACGTGAAATTAATAATTCAATGCCGGCCTATGTTGTTGATACAACGAAGCAAATCATCAAAGCGTTGAGTGGGAATAAAGTCACAGTATTTGGTTTAACTTATAAAGGTGATGTTGATGATATAAGAGAATCACCAGCATTTGATATTTATGAGCTATTAAATCAAGAACCAGACATAGAAGTATGTGCTTATGATCCACATGTTGAATTAGATTTTGTGGAACATGATATGTCACATGCTGTCAAAGACGCATCGCTAGTATTGATTTTAAGTGACCACTCAGAATTTAAAAATTTATCGGACAGTCATTTTGATAAAATGAAGCATAAAGTGATTTTTGATACAAAAAATGTTGTGAAATCATCATTTGAAGATGTATCGTATTATAATTATGGCACTATATTTAATTTTATCGACAAATAAAATGTGTCAAACTAGGGCATACATGATTAAGAAAAGATAAGCTGTCATGTGTTTGAACTTCAGAGAGGATAATGTTATGAAAAAAATTATGGTTATTTTCGGTACGAGACCCGAAGCAATAAAAATGGCACCATTAGTAAAAGAAATTGATCATAATGGGAACTTTGAAGCGAACATTGTGATTACAGCACAACATAGAGATATGTTAGATAGTGTGTTAAGTATATTTGATATTCAAGCTGATCATGATTTAAATATTATGCAAGATCAACAAACGTTAGCGGGCCTTACGGCGAATGCGCTTGCAAAACTTGATAGCATCATTAATGAGGAACAGCCGGATATGATTTTAGTACATGGTGATACTACAACGACTTTTGTAGGAAGTTTGGCAGCATTTTATCATCAAATTCCGGTCGGACATGTAGAAGCTGGACTTCGAACACATCAGAAATACTCACCATTTCCTGAAGAGTTAAATCGAGTCATGGTAAGTAATATTGCTGAATTGAATTTTGCGCCAACAGTAATTGCAGCTAAAAATTTACTTTTTGAAAACAAAGACAAAGAGAGTATCTTTATTACCGGAAATACAGTTATTGACGCATTGTCAACAACAGTTCAAAATGATTTTGTTTCAACGATCATTAATAAACATAAAGGCAAGAAAGTTATTTTACTAACAGCGCATCGTCGTGAAAATATTGGGGAACCGATGCATCAGATTTTTAAAGCAGTTAGAGATTTGGCAGATGAATATAAAGATGTTGTCTTCATTTATCCAATGCATCGTAATCCAAAGGTAAGAGCGATTGCCGAAAAATATTTATCTGGGAGAAATCGGATTGAATTAATTGAGCCATTAGATGCGATTGAGTTCCATAATTTTACAAATCAATCGTACCTCGTACTGACAGATTCTGGTGGTATTCAAGAGGAAGCTCCTACATTTGGAAAACCTGTGTTGGTATTAAGGAATCATACAGAGCGTCCTGAAGGCGTTGAGGCGGGAACATCGAGAGTAATTGGCACAGATTATGACAATATTGTTCGAAATGTGAAACAATTGATTGAGGATGATGAAGCGTATCAACGTATGAGTCAAGCGAATAATCCATATGGTGATGGACAAGCATCACGACGTATTTGTGAAGCAATAGAATATTATTTTGGATTGCGTTCAGACAAGCCGGATGAATTCGTACCTTTACGTCATAAATAATAAAAAACCCCTAATCATGAAGTTGGTTTAGACAACCAGCGGTGACTAGGGGTTTTTAATATGTTTATTTTTGATAGTGGTAGCCAATATCATATTTGAATACTTTATTTGATAATATTGGACTTTGCTGTCCATCGTCATCACTTTTTAAACGTACATTTTTATGAGCTTCTTTAAATACATCGGAATTCAACCAATTATTAAAGCTATCTTCAGATTCCCAAATAGTTAAGATTTTAACTTCATCTGTATCCTTGGTATTTAATGTTTTAGTGACAAACATTTGTTGGAAGCCTTCAATAGTTTCAATACCTTGTCTATTGTAAAAACGTTCAATCGTTTCTTCCGCACTGCCTTTTTGTAATTGTAATCTATTTTCTGCCATGAACATGGGCAATCACTCCTCTATTTTATTATTTGATTTGGGTAATGTTTTTACAAATGTAAAGAGTACAGCGGTTTGTATGATAACCATTATGATTAATCCTACACGGACTGCAAGAACATCCACCATATAAATTGAAAAACCTATTACAATGTATAAGCTAATTAAAATTTTAATTTTCTGTTGTAGCGTGTAGCCGCGATGTAAATAAAAGTTTTCTACATATTCTTTATAAATTTTTTGATTAATAAGCCAATTGTAAAAGCGATCTGAACTTCGAGCAAAACAAAAAACTGCTACGAGTAAAAAAGGGGTCGTTGGCAGTAAAGGTAATACGGCACCTGCAATACCAAGCGCTGTAAATATTAAGCCAATGACGATTAAAATAAGTCGCATTGAAAAAACTCCATTCTAGTACTAATGCGCATGTAATATTGTTTTAGTAATATAACTCATGCTAAATATAATGTGTATGATAAGTGCAATGACTCAGTAAAATGAAACGTTGTTGAATTATCCTTGTCCCATTAACGCATTTTAAGCGCGACTTTCATAACAAGCAAACTATTTAATGAGAATTATTCTCAAGTATTATAGTTATATTATGTGTTTTATTTTTGAAAAGTGCAATATGTTTTCGAAAATAAGATTATTTTTATGTGCAAAAACGACGCAAAAGTTTTAAAAATGAGACTTCTGTGAGCTGATTATTTTATAAAATGTAAACGCTTACTATATAATGTGAATCATATCGTTTAAAAGCATTATTAAATATGATGCTAAGAGATTTATATTATAGCCAATAAACAAAGGAGAGATAATATGGCAGTAAACGTTCGAGATTATATAGCAGAGAATTATGGTTTATTTATCAATGGGGAATTTGTTAAAGGTAGCAGTGACGAAACAATCGAAGTGACTAATCCAGCAACTGGAGAAACACTATCACATATTACAAGAGCAAAAGATAAAGATGTCGATCATGCAGTCGAAGTGGCGCAAGAGGCATTTGAATCATGGTCATTAACTTCTAAATCAGAACGTGCACAAATGTTGCGTGATATTGGTGATAAATTAATGGCACAAAAAGATAAAATTGCAATGATTGAAACATTAAATAATGGTAAACCGATTCGTGAGACAACAGCAATTGATATTCCATTTGCTGCAAGACATTTCCATTATTTCGCAAGTGTTATTGAAACAGAAGAAGGTACAGTGAATGATATCGATAAAGACACAATGAGTATCGTACGACATGAGCCGATTGGCGTCGTAGGTGCTGTTGTTGCTTGGAACTTCCCAATGCTATTAGCTGCATGGAAGATTGCGCCAGCCATTGCTGCAGGTAATACAATTGTGATTCAACCTTCGTCTTCAACACCATTAAGTTTATTGGAAGTTGCTAAAATTTTCCAAGAGGTATTACCTAAAGGTGTTGTCAATATACTAACTGGTAAAGGTTCAGAATCAGGTAATGCAATTTTCAATCATGATGGTGTAGATAAATTATCATTTACGGGCTCAACTGATGTAGGTTATCAAGTTGCCGAAGCTGCAGCGAAACATCTAGTACCTGCTACTTTAGAGCTTGGTGGTAAAAGTGCCAATATCATATTAGATGATGCTAATTTAGACCTTGCAGTTGAAGGTATTCAGTTAGGTATTTTATTCAACCAAGGTGAAGTATGTAGTGCAGGTTCTCGATTATTAGTTCATGAAAAAATTTATGATCAATTGTTGCCACGTTTACAAGAGGCATTTTCAAATATTAAAGTTGGAGATCCACAAGATGAAGCTACACAAATGGGTAGTCAAACTGGTAAGGATCAATTAGATAAAATTCAATCATATATTGATGCAGCAAAAGAATCAGATGCACAAATTTTAGCAGGTGGTCATCGTTTAACTGAAAATGGTTTAGATAAAGGATTCTTCTTTGAACCGACATTAATTGCTGTGCCAGATAATCATCATAAATTAGCGCAAGAAGAAATATTTGGACCAGTGTTAACAGTGATTAAAGTGAAGGACGATCAAGAAGCAATTGATATAGCTAATGATTCAGAGTATGGTTTAGCTGGCGGCGTATTTTCTCAAAATATCACACGTGCATTAAATATTGCTAAAGCTGTTCGTACAGGACGTATTTGGATTAACACTTACAACCAAGTACCAGAAGGCGCACCATTTGGTGGTTATAAAAAATCAGGTATCGGTCGAGAAACTTATAAAGGTGCGTTAAGTAACTATCAACAAGTTAAAAATATTTATATTGATACAAGCAATGCTTTAAAAGGTTTGTACTAGAATAAATATCGTTTCTGAAGCGTGTTTGTATGCAGTCTAGCGGTAAGTCTTAGCATGTTTACGGCGTTGTTTAGATTTTAAGCGAAACAAAATATTTAGGAACATGCATAATGATATTAGGATATAATGACTAAAATAATAGCAGTAGGATGGTTTTTAATTGCAAATCATCTTACTGCTGTTTTTAATTATGCTAATTTGCGATGTGGCTATTATAAGGACAGAGTTGTTTATGAATTATGGTGATTTAGAAATATGAAGTTCAATGTGATAAGTCATCGTTTGTTTTAATATGTGGAACAATCATTAAAGCTATTGTTATTTTTGGACTTGATGAAATAAAACAAATGAATTTGAGAAACTTTTTTGTCATTTTTATGTAACTAACACAATAATCTCGTACATTATTAAAAATTTCTATATGATAGGGATAAAGCAAAGCGCGAGTGTGCTGTAAAAGTTTTTCCAAGCTGATATTACATAAAGGTATAAAGGGTAAAGATTAATGAGTTGTCATGTAAAGAACGATGATGTATAAATCATGGTTAATTACGGAAGCATTAATATTAACCTGAGAAGCTATAAAGAATTATTTTTAAAAGAGACAATATTAAATACGACGCATTTATTTAGGAGTGGCAAACTATGAACGGGAAAAAGGCGAATACGATAAACAGATACAAATATTTTCATCATGTCGATCATCAAAAAATTCAACAAAGTTCTAAAAAGACGCTATGGGCATCACTTATCATCACACTATTATTTACAGTGATTGAATTTGTTGGAGGTTTAGTATCTAATTCATTAGCATTGCTGTCAGACTCATTTCATATGCTTAGTGATGTATTAGCACTCGGTTTGTCAATGTTGGCAATTTATTTTGCAAGTAAGAAGCCGACTGCACGATACACATTTGGATATTTAAGATTTGAGATATTAGCTGCATTTTTAAATGGTTTAGCATTAATTGTAATTTCAATCTGGATTTTATATGAAGCTATTGTACGTATTATTTATCCGCAACCCATTGAAAGTGGCATTATGTTTATGATTGCTAGTATTGGTTTACTCGTCAATATTATTTTGACTGTTATACTTGTAAGGTCTTTAAAACAAGAAGACAATATCAATATTCAAAGTGCATTATGGCATTTCATGGGAGACTTATTGAACTCAATTGGTGTCATCGTTGCAGTTGTATTGATTTACTTTACAGGGTGGCGCATCATCGACCCAATCATTAGTATTGTAATTTCACTCATCATTTTACGTGGTGGTTATAAAATTACGCGTAATGCGTGGTTAATTTTAATGGAAAGTGTGCCTCAACATTTGGATACTGATCAAATTATGGCAGATATAAAAAACATAGATGGCATATTAGATGTACATGAATTTCATTTGTGGAGTATTACAACAGAACATTACTCATTAAGTGCCCATGTTGTGTTAGATAAAAAATATGAGGGCGATGATTATCAAGCGATTGATCAAGTATCATCATTGTTGAAAGAAAAATATGGCATTGCACATTCAACGTTGCAAATTGAAAACTTACAATTGAATCCATTAGATGAGCCATACTTCGACAAATTAACATAAATAAAACATTGTTGCGCCTAAAACATTAATCTATGTCATAGGCGCACGTTTCGTTTTATACTTATGTTGCATCATCTAAATGATTTTCGTCGATGTCTTTGATGGTATCTACATCTAACACGACATCTTTAGGTTTCAAAATATGAATATGTTTTTCATCATTTGTATGTAAAATGCGTTCTATGATGTACCTTTGACCGGTCATTGTTTCTACAGCAATCTTTTTGTTTCTTGCTAAACTTGCTACGACAGATTCTTTATCCATAATGATAGCCTCCTATATATATCTTTATTTACTTATACCCTAACATTATTTTTATACTCTTTGAAAATATATTTTGCAGAATTTTATCTAAATATTTAAAAAAATCGCTCAATATCCTTGTAATCCGATAAGAATTATAGTAATATTTTTTTCAACCATTGTTATAGGAGGTCTTATTAATGACATTATTTTTATTAGAAGCTAACAATCTTGATTTTGCATCAACGAAAGAAGAACTAGAAGCAAAGGCATCATCACTATCTACGAAGACAATTCCAACATTAATTGAAGTACAAGCTACTGAAAATTTAACTCATGGCTATTTTATTGTGGAAGCAAATGACGAAGCAGAAGCTAAACAATTTTTAACAGAAGCAGGTATTAGCATTCAATTAGTCAAAGAGGTACGCTTAGTTGGTAAAGATTTAGATGAAGTAAAAAATGGTGATGCACATGTTGATTACCTTGTAACTTGGAACATTCCGGAAGGCATTACGATGGATCAATATTTAGCACGTAAAAAGAAAAATTCTGTTCATTATGAAGAAGTGCCAGAAGTTGAATTTAAACGCACATATGTATGTGAAGATATGTCTAAATGTATTTGTTTATACAACGCACCTGATGAAGAAGCGGTACGTCGCGCGCGCAAAGCAGTTGATACACCGATTGATGGCATCGAAAAACTTTAATAAGACAACAAGTTGATGAGATATATGTATATAGGTTTGGCGTGGATTTCGATTGCAGTTAATTAGAATAGCTCAATGCTATAAATGTAAGTAGTTGATATGACGAAACTAATGAACTAAATGCAAGTTTTGTCTAAAATAATCATTTTATTGAAATTTAGTAGAGCTGAAATTAATATAACGTCGTTAATTGAATAACGTTTATGTTATAAGAGGGTTCGCACCAAGCCATAATCATCTATAGATATAACAATTCACGATATAAGGGCTGTGTTTGGCATAGCCCTTTAGATATACATTTAATTCTTATTAAAATGGTAGGGATTAAAAGGGGGCTTGTCATGATTAAAATACAACAATTACAACATCACTTTGGATCACATAAAGTAATTCATAACTTTAATTTGGACATTAGCAAGGGAGAAATAGTCACTTTTATAGGGAAAAGTGGTTGCGGGAAGTCTACTTTACTCAATATCATCGGTGGATTTATTCATCCATCATCTGGTCGTGTCATTATTGATAACGAAATTAAACAACAGCCATCTCCAGATTGTTTAATGCTATTTCAACATCATAATCTGCTGCCATGGAAAACGATTAATGACAACATTAGGATTGGATTCCAACAGAAAATTAGTGATGAAGAGATTAACGCACAGCTTAAATTAGTTGATTTAGAAGGCAGAGGAAATCATTTTCCCGAGCAATTGTCCGGTGGTATGAAACAACGTGTAGCATTATGTCGAGCGCATGTGCATAAGCCTAACGTTATATTGATGGATGAGCCATTAGGTGCATTAGATGCATTTACACGCTATAAACTTCAGGATCAACTAGTACAACTAAAACACAAAACGGAATCAACTATTATCTTAGTCACTCACGATATTGATGAAGCTATTTATCTTTCCGACCGCATTGTTCTGTTAGGTGAAGGGTGCAATATTATTTCTCAATATGAAATTACAGCATCACATCCACGCAGTCGTAATGATAGCCACCTACTTAAGATTCGTAATGAAATTATGGAAAAATTTGCATTGAATCATCATCAAGTTGAACCTGAATATTATTTATAAGGAGTGAGTGACGATGAAAAGGTTAAGCATAATCGTCATCATTGGAATCTTTATAATTACAGGATGTGATTGGCAAAGGACGTCTAAAGAACCGTCTAATAATGCCCAACATCAGCAAGTGATTAAAATTGGATATTTGCCGATTACACATTCAGCTAATTTGATGATGACTAAAAAATTATTATCACAACACAATCATCCGAAATATAAATTAGAATTAGTTAAATTCAATAATTGGCCAGATTTAATGGACGCATTAAACAGTGGTCGTATTGATGGTGCATCAACTTTAATAGAGCTCGCGATGAAATCAAAGCAGAAGGGCTCGAATATAAAAGCTGTGGCATTGGGTCATCATGAAGGCAATGTCATTATGGGACAAAAAGGTATGCACTTAAATGAATTTAATAATAATGGCGATGATTACCATTTTGGTATACCGCATCGTTATTCAACACATTATCTCTTACTTGAAGCATTACGAGAACAATTAAAGATTAAACCGGGGCATTTTAGCTATCATGAAATGTCGCCAGCAGAAATGCCAGCCGCATTAAGTGAACACAGAATTACAGGGTATTCTGTAGCCGAACCATTCGGTGCACTGGGTGAAAAGTTAGGCAAAGGTAAGACTTTGAAACATGGTGATGACGTTATACCTGATGCGTATTGCTGTGTGCTAGTACTGAGAGGCGAATTGCTTGATCAACACAAGGATGTAGCGCAAGCATTTGTACAAGATTATAAAAAGTCTGGCTTTAAAATGAATGATCGCAAGCAAAGTGTAGACATTATGACGCATCATTTTAAACAAAGTCGTGACGTTTTAACACAGTCAGCGGCATGGACATCCTATGGTGATTTAACAATTAAGCCATCCGGCTATCAAGAAATTACGACATTGGTAAAACAACATCATTTGTTTAATCCACCTGCATATGATGACTTTGTTGAACCGTCATTGTATAAGGAGGCATCACGTTCATGACACGTCTCACAATTAATAAAATTATATTACCTATTATCACATTTATTATTTTCTTAGGCATTTGGGAAATGGTCATTATTATTGGGCATTACCAACCTGTATTGTTACCTGGTCCTGCTCTTGTAGGAAAAAGTATATGGACTTTCATTGTTACTGGAGAAATTTTCCAACATTTAGCAATTAGTTTATGGAGATTTGTAGCGGGCTTTGTTGTCGCATTGTTGGTTGCTATTCCATTGGGCTTCTTGCTTGGAAGGAATCGTTGGCTATACAACGCTATCGAACCGCTATTTCAATTGATTAGGCCGATATCTCCGATAGCTTGGGCACCATTTGTTGTTCTATGGTTTGGTATTGGTAGTTTGCCAGCGATTGCGATTATTTTTATCGCTGCTTTTTTCCCAATTGCGTTCAATACCATTAAAGGCGTTAGAGACATTGAACCTCAATATTTAAAAATAGCGGCAAATTTAAATTTAACTGGGTGGTCATTGTATCGCAATATATTATTTCCCGGGGCATTTAAACAAATCATGGCTGGGATACATATGGCGGTAGGAACGAGTTGGATATTTTTAGTTTCTGGTGAAATGATTGGTGCACAGTCGGGGTTAGGTTTTTTAATCGTTGATGCACGAAATATGTTGAACTTAGAAGATGTTTTAGCAGCAATATTCTTTATCGGATTATTTGGTTTTATTATTGATCGATTCATTAGTTATATTGAGCAGTTTATACTTAGAAGATTTGGTGAATAAGGAGAGATGATGATGACTTTAGAAACGCTTATCAAAGAACAATTAGATCCTCATTTAGTAGAAGTTGATGAAGGGACGTATTATCCGAGAACATTTATCCAACAATTATTTGTAGATGGCTATTTTGGTGAAGCGACACTGAGAAAAAATGCTGAAGTAATCGAAGCTGTATCGCAGTCTTGTTTGACAACAGGATTTTGTTTATGGTGCCAATTGGCTTTTTCAACGTATTTAGAAAATGCCACACAGACACATTTAAATAATGACTTACAACAGCAATTGTTATCTGGAGAAATATTAGGTGCTACCGGATTGTCTAATCCGATGAAGTCATTTAATGATTTAGAAAAGTTGAACCTTGAACACACTTATGTTGATGGACAATTGGTTGTCAGTGGACGTATGCCAGCTGTAAGTAATATTCAAGAAGACCATTATTTTGGTGCGATTTCGAAGCATGAATCATCAGATGAATTTGTCATGTTCATTCTACGTGCTAATCAAGATGGTATCACTCTTGTTGAAAAAACAAACTTTTTAGGGGTAAATGGCTCAGCAACGTATCAAATTACTTTGAATCAGGTCGTAGTGCCACAATCACAAATTATCACGCATGATGCGAAGCAGTTTGCGGCAACTATTCGCCCGCAATTTATTGCTTACCAAATTCCAATAGGATTAGGCTCAATTAAAAGTTCTTTAGAGTTAATTGATGCATTTTCAAATGCGCAAAACGGAATAAATCAATATTTAGAGTATGATGTTGAAGCTTTTAAAAAACGTTATCGTCAACTTAGAGAGGAATATTATGCAATATTAGATGACGGTAACTTAACTTCACATTTAAATGAATTAATATCATTGAAGAAGGATATCGGCTATTTATTGTTAGATGTGAATCAAGCTTCTGTTGTCAATGGTGGCTCAAGAGCATATACACCATATTCACCACAAGTACGTAAATTAAAAGAAGGCTTTTTCTTTGCTGCATTAACGCCGACATTAAGACATTTAGGTAAACTTGAGGCAGAGTTGCATAGTTAAATGAATTAAGATGGTGCATAATTCTATTCATCGAAAACTACTACCGTTTTATAGATGGTAGTAGTTTTTTAGTGCGATTACGCATATTGATTAGTTCGTTATAGTGAGCATCCGCAACATTTACGCACATATGTGTTCACTTACGCAAATGTTGATAAATTTCACTCAATTGGAATAATATATAGTCATATAGTGCTGATTTTTTTTGAGACATTATATGCAAGATGCATTTTAAAGTCGATGCAATTATTTATTAAATAAATTTGCCATAACTAAAAATTCTTTGCTTCAACATATGATCAAATAATAGATTTTATATAAATGGTAGTGTGCATATGTGCGGATAGGGGTGTAGTTATCAATGAAACGTTTAAGTACGACTTTGAAAGTACGATTGATTAGCAATTTTTTACAGTTAATTATTACGACAGCATTTATACCGTTTATAGCACTATATTTAACAGATATGTTAAGTCAATCAATAGTCGGTATATACCTTGTTGGTTTAGTGATTCTAAAATTTCCATTGTCTATTATATCTGGTTACCTTATTGAGATATTTCCGAAAAAGTTGCTAGTACTTATTTATCAAGCGACGATGGTGATAATGCTTGTGTTCATGGGCATATTTGGGTCACATCAATTGTGGCAAATTATTGGTTTTTGTGTTGCATATGCCATATTTACAATCGTTTGGGGATTACAATTTCCAGTTATGGACACATTAATTATGGATGCAATTACCGAAGACGTGGAACATTATATATACAAGATTAGCTATTGGATGACGAACTTATCGGTAGCTATTGGAGCATTGTTAGGTGGCTTGATGTATGGCTACAGTATGTTACTGCTTTTCTTAATAGCCGCTTGTATATTTTTAATTGTACTGTTTATTTTATATATTTGGTTACCCCAAGACCGAAATCAAGTAAAGCAAAGTGATGACAAGAAACATGCAAGTCGTTATCAAAAATTACAAATAATGAATATATTTCGCAGTTATAAATTAGTTTTGAAAGACCGTAATTATATGTTATTGATTTCGGGGTTCAGTATCATCATGATGGGTGAATTTTCAATTTCCTCATATATTGCTATTAGACTAAAGGATCAGTTTGAAACAATAAGTATAGGTTCATATGATATTACAGGAGCTAAGATGTTAGCAATCTTGCTAATGATTAATACGGTCGTCGTCATTTTACTCACGTATTCAATCTCGAAAGTTGTATTGAAAATAGATTTTAAAAAAGCTTTAATCACTGGTTTGCTGATTTATATTGTTGGCTATAGTGGTCTAACCTATCTTAATCAGTTTGGCTTATTAGTTGTTTTTATGATAATTGCGACTGTAGGTGAAATTATTTATTCGCCTATAGTTTCAGAACAACGTTTTAAAATTATTCCTAAAGCTAAAAGAGGAACATATAGTGCAGTTAATGCATTAGGCATTCATTTTTCAGAAACACTAGCTAGGTTAGGGATTGTGTTGGGTGCTTTCTTAACGACATTACAAATGGGACTGTATATGTTTATAGTTTTAACAATTGGTGCTAGCATGCTTGTTGCTGGTGTATTCGGGGGGCAAAAACAAGTTAATACAAATTGAATTTATTTAAATATTTATTCTATGCATCTTTTTATGTTGAAAACCTATTAATTTGGTCGTAATTAAAATAGAGATAAATTTATTAAGAATTTGTTAAAATTTAATGATAACAATTGTTTTATGCGAGTTGTTTGTTTAATATAAACTTGCTTCATGGATATTTTGTAACAACTGTACTGAAGTTAATGAATGATATGAACAAATGATAGTTATGAGTGAAAAACAAAGTGTTATTTATCAAAATGTATGCAAATTACATTTAAAACGTTTGATGATTGATACAAGATGTATTTTAGGGTAAAAATATATCGCTATTAACCTGGTGTTACAAATGATATTTCGTCATAATCATCTTCTAACGAGATAAGTAGTACTATCATTCATTATCATATCATCATGCAATTTCAGTAAGTAATGAGTATTATGATATGAAAGAAGGACTTTTTATGATTATGGGTAATTTGAGATTTCAACAGGAATATTTTCGTATATACAAAAATAATACAGAATCAACGACACACCGTAATGCGTATTGGGTTAAACTCGCTAAAAATGTTGAAGCTACTAAAATGATGTATGCATTATCGACAATTGTGCAACAACATGCATCTATAAGACATTTTTTTGATGTTACTACCGATGACAATTTAACAATGATACTTCATGAATTTCTGCCTTTTATTGAGATAAAACAAGTTCCATCTTCTTCTGTAAACTATGATTTAAAAGCTTTTTTTAAGCAAGAATTAAGTACTTACCATTTTAACGATTCACCTTTATTCAAATTTAAATTGTTTCAGTTCGCTGATGCTGCATATATACTATTAGATTTTCATGTGTCCATTTTCGATGATAGTCAAATTGATATTTTTCTTGATGATTTATGCAATGCATATCGTGGCAATACTGTTATTAATAATACTCGACAGCATGCACATTTAAATAGAAATGATGATAAAGACAATCAAGATGCATCGCATATAGCATTAGACTCAAACTACTTTCGGTTAGAGAATAACTCTGACATCCATATTGATAGTTATTTACCAATTAAGCATCCATTTGAGCAAGCTTTATATCAAACGTATTTGATTGATGATATGACATCAATAGATTTGCCATCGTTGGCTGTTAGTGTGTATTTAGCTAACCATATAATGAGTCAACAACATGATGTCACATTAGGTATACATGTACCATCACATTTACCAAATGATTTACACGGAAATATTGTGCCATTAACGTTAACAATCGATGCAAAAGATGTATGTCAACGTTTTACAACAGATTTTAATAAAAGTGTGTTGCAAAATATGTCGCAATTACAGTGCGCGAAGTCTTCGCTTTCATTAGAGACTATTTTTCATTGTTATCATCAAATGATGTCTTGTTGTAATGATGTTATTGAGGATGTACATCAAATACATGATGCACATACATCTTTAGCGGATATTGAAATTTTTCCACATCAACACGGGTTCAAAATTATATATAACAGTGCAGCATATGATTTGCTCTCAATCGAGACTCTGAGTGACTTAGTTCAAAATATTTATTTGCAAATTACTGAAGAAAATGGAAATAAACGAACAACCGTAGATGAACTTAATTTGATGACAGAAAGTGATATTCAATTATATGACGATATCAATTTAAGTTTGCCTGAGATAGATGATGCGCAAACAGTTGTTACCTTATTTGAGCAACAAGTTGAAGCAACGCCGAATCATGTCGCTGTGCAATTTGACGGAGTGTTTATAACATATCAAACATTGAATGCACGCGCGAATGATTTAGCACACCGTTTGAGAAACCAGTACGGTGTTGAACCTAATGATCGTGTCGCTGTCATAGCTGAAAAAAGTATTGAGATGATAATAGCGATGATAGGTGTGTTGAAAGCTGGTGGGGCTTACGTGCCAATTGATACGAACTATCCAAGTGATCGTCAGGAGTACATTTTAAAAGATGCAACGCCTAAAGTTGTAATCACATATCAAGTAGCATACAACAATAATGATGACTGTATCCCACACTTTGAGTTGGACGCGATCGTGTGGGAAGAAGTTGATAATCTTTCTAAATGTAACACGTTAGAAGATCATGCTTATGTTATTTACACGTCGGGGACAACTGGTAACCCTAAAGGGACACTAATTCCGCACCGAGGTATTGTTCGCTTGGTCCATCAAAATCATTATGTACCATTAAATGAAGAGACGACGATTTTGTTATCAGGAACTATAGCCTTTGATGCTGCAACATTTGAAATATACGGTGCATTGCTCAATGGTGGAAAACTGATTGTTGCTAAAAAAGAACAATTATTAAATCCAATAGCGTTAGAACAATTAATCAATGAAAATGCCGTTAATACTATGTGGTTAACCTCCTCATTATTTAATCAGATTGCTAGTGAACGAATAGAAGTATTGGTACCGTTAAAGTATTTATTAATTGGTGGAGAAGTATTGAATGCTAAGTGGGTGGATTTGCTTAATCAAAGACCGAAGCATCCTCAAATTATTAATGGTTATGGACCAACTGAAAATACAACATTTACAACGACGTATAATATACCTAACAAAGTTCCAAATCGTATTCCTATTGGTAAACCGATTCTTGGTACTCACGTTTATATCATGCAAGGCGAGCGTCGATGTGGCGTTGGTATTCCTGGAGAATTATGTACAAGTGGCTTTGGGTTAGCTGCTGGTTATTTAAATCAGCCAGAATTGACAGCAGATAAATTTATCAAAGATTCAAATATAAATCAGCTGATGTATAGAAGTGGTGATATCGTTCGTTTGTTACCCGATGGCAACATAGATTATTTATATCGTAAGGACAAACAAGTTAAGATTCGAGGATTTAGGATTGAGTTGTCAGAGGTTGAGCATGCGCTCGAGCGTATACAAGGTATTAATAAAGCAGTTGTTATTGTTCAAAATCATGATCAAGATCAGTATATCGTTGCTTATTATGAAGCGATGCATACATTATCACATAATAAGATTAAATCACAATTACGTATGACCTTACCGGAGTACATGATACCAGTTAATTTTATGCATATTGAGCAAATTCCTATTACTATTAATGGGAAATTAGATAAGAAGGCATTGCCTATCATGGACTATGTCGATACGGATGCCTATGTAGCCCCGAGTACAGATACCGAACACTTGCTATGCCAAATTTTTGCAGATATTTTACATGTGAATCAAGTAGGTATTCATGATAATTTCTTTGAATTAGGTGGCCATTCATTAAAAGCAACGTTAGTGGTGAATCGGATAGAGGCATCTACTGGGAAACGATTACAAATTGGTGATTTATTACAAAAGCCAACTGTATTTGAACTAGCACAAGCAATTGCTAAGGTTCAAGAACAAAACTATGAAGTGATTCCTGAAGCTATAGTTAAAGATGATTATGTGTTGAGCTCTGCACAAAAGCGTATGTATTTATTATGGAAATCAAACCATAAAGATACGGTATATAACGTACTTTTTTTATGGCGGTTATCATCAGAACTTAATGTAGCTCAATTGCGACAAGCAGTTCAGCATTTGATAGCGCGACATGAGATTCTACGAACACAATATATTGTTGTAGATGATGAGGTTCGACAACGTATTGTGGCAGATGTTGTAGCTGACTTTGAAAAAGTTAACACACATTTTACGGATGAACAAGAAATCATGCGCCAATTTGTGGCACCTTTTAATTTGGAAACGCCGAGTCAAATTAGAGTGAGATACATTCGAAGTCCATTACATGCATACCTGTTTATAGATACACATCATATCATTAATGACGGTATGAGTAATATACAATTAATGAATGATCTTAACGCACTTTATCAACATAAATTATTGTTACCACTTAAATTGCAATATAAAGACTATAGTGAGTGGATGTCGCATCGTGATATGACGAAACATAGACAATATTGGTTATCTCAATTCAAAGATGAAGTACCTATTTTAAGCTTACCGACAGACTATGTTAGACCAAATATTAAAACGACAAATGGAGCAATGATATCATTTACAATGAATCAACAAACGAGACAGCTACTTCAAAAGTATGTAGAAAAGCATCAAATTACTGATTTTATGTTCTTTATGAGTGTGGTCATGACGCTGTTAAGCAGATATGCTCGAAAAGATGATGTTGTAGTCGGTAGTGTCATGAGTGCGCGTATGCATAAAGGCACGGAGAAAATGCTAGGCATGTTTGCTAATACGTTGGTATATAGAGGGCAACCGTCACCTGATAAAATGTGGATACAGTTTTTACAAGAGGTTAAGGAAATGAGTTTGGAGGCATATGAGCATCAAGAATACCCATTCGAATGTTTAGTAAATGACTTAGATCAATCACATGATGCCTCACGGAACCCATTATTTGATGTCATGTTAGTACTACAAAACAATGAAACGAATCATGCTCATTTTGGGCATAGTAAATTAACACACATTCAACCCAAATCGGTGACGGCGAAATTTGATTTATCTTTCATCATTGAAGAAGATTGCGATGACTATACAATCAATATCGAGTATAATACCGATTTATATCACTCAGAAACAGTTCGTCACATGGGTAATCAATGTATGATTATGATTGATTATATTTTGAAGCATCAAGATACACTACAAATTTGTGATATACCAAACGGCACGGAGGAACTTCTAAATTGGGTTAATACGCATGTTAACGATCGAATGCTTAATGTCCTGGGAAATAAATCTATCATAAGTTACTTTAATGAAGTTGTCTCACGACAAGGTAATCATGTTGCGCTAGTTATGAATGATTTGGCAATGACGTATGAGACGTTACATGAATATGTAGATGCTATTGCGCACATGCTCCTATCAAATGGTGTGGGCAATGGTCAACGGGTTGCCTTAATAACAGAACGTAGTTTTGAAATGATTGCGGCGATGTTGGCGACAGTTAAAGTAGGTGCATCTTATATACCTATCGATATTGATTTTCCGAAAAAGCGACAATGTGCAATTTTGGAGGATGCTAAAGTAACTGCAGTCATGTCTTACGGCATTGAAATTGAAACGACATTACCAGTCATTCAATTGGAAAATGCTAAAGGTTTTGTTGAATCAAAGGAAAATGAACAATATGATGATTTACATGGCGATCAACTTGAAAACACAGCGATGTTAGATAATGAGATGTATGCTATTTACACATCTGGTACGACCGGGGTGCCTAAAGGGGTTGCCATACGACAACGAAATTTGTTGAATTTAGTGCATGCATGGTCAACTGAATTGCAATTAGGCGACAATGAAGTATTTTTGCAACATGCAAATATTGTTTTTGATGCATCAGTTATGGAGATTTATTGTTGTTTGTTAAATGGTCATACGCTTGTGATTCCAGATAGAGAGGAACGTGTTAATCCAGCACAGTTACAACACCTCATTAATAAGCATCGTGTTACGGTGGCATCGATTCCATTACAGATGTGTAGTGTTATGGAAGACTTTTATATTGAAAAATTGATTACAGGCGGGGCAACTAGTACGGCATCCTTTGTTAAATATATTGAGAAGCATTGCGGCACGTATTTCAATGCCTATGGACCATCTGAGTCAACAGTCATCACATCGTATTGGTCACATCAATGTGGTGATTTGATACCTGAGACGATTCCAATTGGCAAACCCTTATCTAACATCCAAGTGTATATTATGTCAGATGGTTTGTTATGCGGTATTGGTATGCCAGGCGAGTTGTGTATTGCAGGTGATAGTTTAGCGATAGGATATATTAATCGTCCAGAATTAATGGCTGATAAATGGCAAAATAATCCATTTGGTAAAGGAAAGTTGTATCATAGTGGTGATTTAGCACGTTATACATCTGATGGTCAAATTGAATTTTTAGGAAGAATAGATAAACAAGTGAAAGTTAACGGGTACCGTATTGAACTTGATGAAATTGAAAATGCAATATTAGCTATTCGTGGTATATCTGATTGTGTTGTCACAGTAAGTCACTTTGATACGCATGATATATTGAATGCTTATTATGTCGGAGAACAACAAGTAGAGCAGGATTTGAAGCAATATTTAAATGATCATCTGCCTAAGTATATGATTCCTAAGACTATAACGCATATCGATTGTATACCATTAACTACGAATGACAAGGTGGATACTACGCGTTTGCCAAATCCATCACCTATACAACAGTCTAATAAAGTGTATAGCGAACCATCTAATGAAATTGAGCAGACATTTGTTGATGTATTCGGAGAGGTATTGAAACAAAATGATGTCGGTGTTGACGATGACTTCTTTGAACTTGGTGGTAACTCATTAGAGGCGATGTTAGTTGTCTCGCATTTAAAACGATTTGGCCATCATATTTCAATGCAGACATTATATCAATATAAAACCGTGCGACAGATTGTTAATTATATGCACCAAAATCAACAATCATTAGTCGCATTACCGGATAATCTTTCGGAATTACAAAAGATTGTTATGTCTCGTTATAATTTGGGTATTTTAGAGGATAGTCTAAGTCATCGACCTCTAGGAAATACACTATTGACTGGCGCTACAGGTTTTTTAGGTGCTTATCTGATTGAAGCACTACAAGGATACAGTCATCGCATTTATTGTTTCATACGTGCTGATAATGAGGAAATAGCATGGTATAAGTTGATGACGAATTTAAATGATTATTTTTCAGAAGAGACGGTTGAAATGATGTTATCAAACATTGAAGTCATTGTTGGTGATTTTGAGTGTATGGATGATGTTGTTTTACCAGAAAACATGGATACGATTATTCATGCAGGTGCTCGTACAGATCATTTTGGTGATGATGATGAATTTGAAAAAGTAAATGTTCAAGGTACTGTTGATGTCATACGTTTGGCACGTCAACATCATGCAAGGTTAATATATGTGTCTACGATAAGTGTGGGAACTTATTTTGATATAGACACAGAAGATGTGACATTTTCAGAAGCGGATGTCTATAAAGGACAACTACTAACATCACCATATACACGGAGTAAATTTTATAGTGAATTAAAAGTATTAGAAGCTGTAAATAATGGCTTAGATGGTCGGATTGTACGTGTTGGTAATTTGACGAGTCCTTACAATGGAAGATGGCATATGAGAAATATAAGGACTAACCGTTTTTCAATGGTAATGAATGATTTGTTACAACTAAATTGTATCGGGTTTAGCCTCGCTGAAATGCCTGTAGATTTTTCTTTTGTGGATACGACTGCAAGACAAATTGTCGCATTAGCACAGGTCAACACACCACAAATCATTTACCATGTGCTATCACCTAATAAAATGCCGGTGAAATCTTTGTTAGAATGCGTTAAGCGTAAAGAAATTGAACTCGTCAGCGATGAATCATTTAATGAAATTTTACAGAAACAAGACATGTACGAAACGATTGGATTAACTAGTGTTGACCGTGAACAACAACTAGCAATGATAGATACAAAATTAACATTAAAAATAATGAATCATATCAGTGAAAAATGGCCAACGATAACTAACAATTGGCTGTATCATTGGGCGCAATATATCAAAACAATATTCAATAAGTAAGTAGGGAAAGTTATGACAGTATTTGTAATGCAATTACAGAGTAACTTGAAAAGTATTGAAGAATTAATATCACAAAGTCGTTGGTCATATAAAAAACCGCGTACAGTCAACTATAGATACAATCAAGATAAACTCATGCACAGATTGGGAGATATTTTAGTGCAATATGGAATTCAACATGACACAGGTTTATTACCACATGAATGGCATTATCACATTTCGCCACGAGGTAAGGCAGATATTGTTCAACACAATCGTGATGGACAGCCCATCTATGTGAGCTTATCATATAGTTATCCTTATATCGTGTGTGTTGTCGATAAAGAACCAGTTGGTATTGATATCGAAAAGATATCACAACGTTTAGACTGGCGTACATTAGTGACGTGTTTCTCTACAAACGAAGCACAGCAAATATGTAGTTTAAATGATTTTTATCAAATATGGACACAAAAAGAAAGTTTTACAAAATTGATTGGTGAAGGTTTAATCAAAGGATTGGACATTTATGATATGACGCAATCACACTTTTATCAATCACGTGAAGTGAAGTTCAAACAATTTATTTTTGATCAGTTTATGGTACAGGTATGTTTCTTAGGACAAGCACCCTGGGGGTATAAAAAAGTGTCTGTATTTCAGTTATTGAGTAGTTAATATGACGTCTGACAGTATCATTGCGCAGTGATTTTAAAATATACTGCCTAAATGTTTACTGTTAGATGTTTTTTTTATTGGAAAAATGAAAGGTGAATACACGATGGCATCATTCAAAATCATAACGAGATTAAAGTAAGTGATAAGGTGAAAATATACTGAGCAATATTGAAATTGCCAAAAATAATGGCTTGTTACGACGCATTTGAGACTTTAATGCTCACGTAAGTTGGCTGGAATCATATCATGTCAGTTAATAAAATAACGTGAGTATCAATCATCATACTCAAACGATGATTTAAAACTCACGTTAATGTTAGTCAGTGTATTAATTTAATTTATAGCGATAGACAAAATGTTGTCGCACTAATTCAATTGTCATCATCCAGACGATATGGCCAAAGAATTCTGACAGATGCTCTTGGAATGGTTGATCCCACATAGCAGGTACAGTATGCATGATTGGCATAATGATAAGGTGGAATAATACCCAAATAGCAATACCAAAAACAGCACCTTGTCCCATTGCTAAGTAAGCGTATTTTTTAACTAATATGCAGTAAATAATTGCAATGACGATAGAAAAACTAAAGTGGACAATAAAGCTTACCCAAGGCAATTGCATATTTGAAAATGTATATGTTTGATGCGTAAACTCACTACTAAATCCTAATTGTTGCAATAACTCTTGAGGTGGGTTCGTTGCATTACGTTCTGGTGTGCGAGGTGGAAACATGACCTCCCAACCTAATTTTACAATTCCAGATAACAAGCCACCGATAATTCCAGCATAAATGAATATACCCATTTGTCGTTTTGTCAACTTAAGGACTCCTCTCTATTTACTATCCTCATTATAGTATTTTGTGAAAATAATCACAATGAAAAGCTTTGCAAAACTTAAAATATTTTGATGAACAAATTTGTAAAAGGTTATTAGTTTTTTTGCATCTCATATTGTATCATACTGTATTCTGAAATTTCTTTTGTGAAATGAGACAGGTGAAAAGGTGACGCTGCATAATCATTAAACAAATAGGTACAACTATGTTTCGAAGCCGAATAATACAAGATTGAGTGGTCATATTCAAAGTCATACTGATGATTTTAGTATCGTTGTCCCAACAAAATCATTATTATAAATAGCTTCAATGATATTTGGCTTGTTTCCTGATGCAATGATAACTTTAGGACAGCCATTTTCAATAGCATTTTTAGCATCAAGCACTTTGGGAATCATACCTCCATAAATATCACCATGCTCAATATACTGATTAATATCGACTAATGGCAATTGAGGTATAACAACATCATTGATGAGTACACCTGCAATATTACTTAATACATAAATAGGCGCTTTTAATGATGATGCAATAAAATAGGCAAGCGTGTCTGCATTTATGTTGTAAAATTCTCCATCATGGGTATTGAAACCAATCGAATTGATGATAGGTACAAATTTAGTACATATATACAGTAAAGCATCCTTATTTAAAGCGGTCGGTACCCCGACATATCCATATTGTTGATCAAAACGTTTAATTTCAAATAATTGAGCATCCAAACCACATAAGCCTATTGCAGAACATTGGTGCTGGTTAAATTGAGCTACTAATGCAGTGTTAACGTCTGCAATGAGCGTGTGTTTAGTAATAGTCATGGTTGCTTTATCAGTCACTCTTAGGCCATTAACAAAGTGTGGCTCGATTTGCTGATTTGATAATGCTTCATTAATAAATGGGCCACCGCCATGAACGATAATGGGGTAGATGTTGTTTGATCGTAAATGCTTAATGTTGTTAATAATTGATGGATGCATGTCACTTAGTGTACTGCCACCAATTTTAATGACAATAAATTTCATCTAACCAACACCACCTTATGTTCGATATGATGCGTTAATACGCACATAATCATAGGATAAATCACAACCGTATGCAGTCGCTGCAGCGTTACCTAAACCAAGCTGAACGTCAATTGTGACATTTTCATGAGTTAATGTATTCGACATAGCTTGCTCATCAAATAGTACAGCCATACCTTTATCCACGACAGGTATTTGGTTCAGTTGAACATATGTGCTGTGTGGATTAATGTCACATCCGCTGTAGCCAATAGCTGTAATGATTCGACCGAAATTGGCATCTTCGCCAAAAATTGCTGATTTGACTAAGTTTGAACTTACGATAGTTTTACCGATTTTTCTTGCGTCTGATATTGATTTAGCGCCTGAAACATTGACACTGATTAACTTTGTTGCGCCTTCGCCATCTCTGGCTATAGCTTTAGCTAAAAATGTACAGACAAAATTGAATGCATCAACAAATGTTTCCCATTGTGGATGGTTTTGATTTAATGTTTGGTGATCAACTTGCTGATTTGCCATAACTAATACCATGTCATTTGTACTTGTATCGCCATCAACAGTAATCATATTAAATGTATGATCAGTCGAAGATTTTAATAATTGATGAAGTGTATTCGATTCAATTGATGCATCTGTTGTTATAAAAGCAAGCATGGTAGCCATATTTGGGTGAATCATACCTGAACCTTTGGCGCTACCACCAATTGTAACGGTTTTACCATCGATTTTTAGTGATACAGCGATATGCTTTGTACATGTATCAGTTGTTAAAATTGCCTCGTTAAACGCACCAGCCGTTGTATACTTAGTATCCTTAATATGTTCGGTCCCAGTCTTAATTTTATCCATAGGCAAATATTCGCCAATAACACCAGTAGACGTTACAGCCACGTGTTCAGACGGTATATGGAGTTGCTGAGCAGCCCAAGCTTGTGTTTGTCGTGCATCATCTATGCCTTGTTGACCGGTACAAGAATTTGCATTTGCTGAATTCACAATGAGTGCCTGTAATTTTCCTTTAGACTTTTGTAAAGCTTCTGCAGTAACGATAAGTGGTGCAGCTTTAAACTGATTTAAAGTATATACGGCAGCTGCACTTGCTAAAGACGATGAGTAAATCCAGCCAAAGTCTTTTTTGTTAGCGCGTAAACCGATGTGCATACCACCGGCCGTAAAGCCTTGAGGTGTACTGATATCGCCATGTTTAATAATTGAAAAGTTATGTTGTTGTGATGTCGTTTCTTGATGTTTCATTCTAACACCCCTTATGGATAAACTGGTGATTGTTTTAGGCCAGTCGTAACTTCAAAATCATATAATATATTTAAGTTTTGAATGGCTTGACCACTTGCCCCTTTGACAAGGTTATCAATCACTGATACTAAAATTGCTGTTTGCGTTGTTTCATCTACATAGATACCGATATCGCAGTAGTTACTGCCGAGTACTTCTTTGGTAGTCGGGAAATTTCCGATATCTCTAATTCTGACAAAAGGTTGGTCAGCATAATAAGAAGATACTAATTTATGTAATGATTCAGTTGTATATTTAGAAGTTAATTTGACATAAATCGTTGATAAAATGCCACGTGTCATTGGTACGAGATGTGGTGTGAATATCACTGATACATCTTGACCCGCAATGATAGATAAATATTGCTCGATTTCCGGTTTGTGTTTATGGTTTCCGATTGCATAAGCGCTTAGATTTTCATTCATTTCTGAAAAATGAACACGTTGTGATAATGAACGTCCAGCACCTGACACGCCGGTCTTAGCATCAATAATAATAGATGACAAATCTACAATTCTTTCGCTAATGAGTGGATGTAATGCTAATAATGTTGCTGTAGGGAAACAGCCAGGATTAGAAATGAGCTTCGTTCCATTGTTATTAAACGATTGCCATTCTGAAATGCTATAGATAGCGTGATTTAAGTCGTCTTGTGATGCAGCAGTTTCTTTGTAATATGCTTCATATATTTCACGGTTTTTAATTCTGAATGCACCAGATAAATCAATAACATGAATTCCTTTTTCTACTAAAGGAGGGATACATGTTTTACTCACGGGTGCCGGTGTAGCAAAGAAAATTACATCACAGTCATTATTGTCAACTGTAAGTGCTTCGAAATGTTGCATAATATGTTGTAAATGTGGAAATGTTAATTTCAACGGTTCATCTACTTTTGAATGTGAGTAGATGTGTGCAATCGTTACATGAGGATGTGTTTGTAATAATCGAATTAATTCAATTGCGCCATAACCGCTACCGCCAACGATACCTACTTTAATCATCATGAATCCCTCCTATATCATATATAAATGATTAATTGTTAATTTTTAAAAACGTCTTGAAAAGCTGCAACAATTTGATTGATTTCCTCTTTATCAATGACTAGAGGTGGTGACAATCGAATGATAGTACGATGCGTGTCTTTGCATAAGATTCCACGTTTAATCAGTTGATCCACAAAAGGTGCAGCATCTGTGTTAAGCTCTATGCCTATAAATAAACCACGACCTCTAATTTCTTTAATACTAGGATGTTTAAGTTGTAGCAACGCTTTTAATAAAAATGAACCTAAGCGTTCTGATTGTTCAACCAGTTGTTCATCTTTAAGTACATCAAGCGCTGCGGTCGATATTGCAATGGCTAAAGGGTTACCCCCAAATGTTGAACCATGTGTACCTGGTGTTAGAACACGCATGACATCATTATTTGCTAGTACAGCAGATACAGGGTATAAGCCACCGCCCAATGCCTTGCCTAAAATATAAATGTCTGGAACGACTTGCTCCCATTCCATAGCAAACCATTTCCCAGTTCTACCAAGACCAACTTGAATTTCATCTGCAATCAATAATATTTGATGTTTATCACATAATTGACGTACAGCTTGGATATATCCTTTCGGTGGTATATTAACGCCACCTTCACCTTGAATTGGTTCCAAAATAATTGCTGCTGTATTCGGTGTAATAGCTTGTGTTAGTTGCTCAATATTTCCAAATTCTACTGTTGTAGTGCCTTGAAGTAGGGGGTGAAATCCTGCTTTATATGCGTCGTGGTTAGATAGTGATAATGAGCCAAGTGTACGACCGTGAAAATTGTTATTCATAGCGATGATTTCAACTTGTCCGTCAGTGATGCCTTTAACTTCAGAGCCCCATTTTCTAGCAATTTTAATGGCTGCTTCAACAGCTTCAGTACCAGAGTTAAGGGGGAGTACTTTGTCTTTCTTAGCAAGATGACAAATTTTTTCTTCCCATTTCCCGAGATTGTCACTATAAAGGACACGTGAAATGATAGACAACTTTGAAGCTTGTTCTGTCATCGGTTTAACAATTGTTGGATGACAATGGCCTTGGTTTGCAACTGAAAAACCTGAGATGCAATCTATATATTGTTTGCCATTAGTATCCCAAACTTTGACCCCTTTACCTTTAGAAATGACAAGCTTCAGTGGTGCATAATTGTTAGAGCTATAATGATCAGTTAATTCAATGATAGAATTCATGGGTCTCCCCCTCCTTTATATTTATACATTTTAAAGAATTAATATTAATATATTACAGTTGTTCAATATAAGTGTCAAATGTAAATTTAATAATATAAAGATAAGATTGTGTTTGTATTAATGTGATTCGTAAAATGAAAGTACTAATATTTTTCGTGGATAACCATTGATATGTATGTATACGAGTGCAGTTTAATGTAGTATGAATAAAAAATCAGATTGAGTATATGCATATAAGATGATTTTTAACATCATTTTTGGATGATAGGATGTTGCGCCACGATGATGTCTGAATTCATCGAATTCGCTATCAGGTATCGTTTCAACAATTTCATTAACATATCGCGAAATATCATTTTGAGGAATTCTAACAGAAGTTTCTATTGGTAGTGTAAGTTGGGCAAAGTGTCTTATTTTTTAAAGTATTTAAAAGTAAAATTACATGTTAAAACGTAGTATTAATGGCGAGACTCCTGAGGGAGCA
>NZ_KV831003.1:0-60786 GCF_001836945.1 Staphylococcus sp. HMSC062H10 | reverse complement strand
GGGGTGGCTGAGACGGCACCCTAGGAAGGGACCCATCATCAAAAATTCTATTTATAGAATTTTACAGTAATGTGCCAGATGGGCATAGCGAAGCCATTCAATACGAAGTATTGTATAAATAGAGAACAGCAGTAAGATATTTTCTAATTGAAAATTATCTTGCTGCTGTTTTTTAGGGATTTCTGTCCCACTCCCATAGTATTATGCTTGTGGAATTTTACGATGCTTAATTTTATAAATAATGAAGCCGATAATGAAACCAATCAAACTGAGAACAACCCAGCCCATACCAATGTCTGATAATGGTAAATATTTTTGGCTGAAATTAATCAAAGTTTGTGAGAATGATGTGCTTGAAATGAACTCTGGACTAGCTTTTAATCCATCTACTAATGCAGCAATCATTGTAAAGAAAATGGTACATTGATAAATAATTTTTGAATGATGGAATTTGCTACTAAATAATGTTAGTACAATCAAGGCAATTGCTAATGGATATAAGAACATTAACACTGGGACTGAGTACATAATAATCTTAGTTAAGCCAACATTCGCGAATAAGAATGAGATAAAGCTCACAACTGTTGCAATCGCTAGGTAATTCATTTTAGGGAAAAGGTGTTCAAATGTTTCTGAAAATGCCGTAATTAAACCGATAGCTGTTTTTAAACAAGCAACCATAACGATGAGTGATAACAAGACGATACCGTAGTTACCTAAGTAGTATTGCGTAATTTGCGCTAAGGCAATACCACCATTTTCACTAAGTTTGAAATGACCAATACTTAATGTACCCATGATTGCTAGTAGGGTATAAATGATCCCCATCATAATGATACTGATAGTACCAGACTTAATTGTTTCTTTAGCGATATCAGTTGGATTTTCGATACCTAACTTTTTAATCGTTGCAACAATAATGATACCAAATGCCAATGACGCTAGCGCATCTAAGGTATTGTATCCATCTAAAAAGCCGTTAAATAAGGCGTTTGATTGATATTGTTTACTAATAGGTGCATCAGATATGCCACCTAATGGATGGATAAAAGCAAATAATAAAATAATTGCTAATAATACTAAGAATACCGGATTTAAAAATTTACCGATATATTCTAAAATTCTTGATGGCTTTCTCGCAAAAAACCATGCAATCACAAAGAAGACAAAGCTAAAAATAAATAAATATAAAGTAATTTGCTTTGGTGATAAAAATGGCGAAAATGCAATTTCAAATGATGTCGTTGCCAGTCTAGGTAAAGCGAAAAATGGCCCAATAACTAGATATAAGGCAATCGTGAAAATGTAAGCATATGTTTTATTAACACGTGATGCAATTTCAAATAAACCAGATGTCTTTGAAATGCCAATAGCAATGATACCTAAAAACGGTAAGCCAATTGCTGTAATTAAAAATCCTAAGTTAGCGATAAAAACGTTAGAACCAGCAGCTTGACCCAAGTGTATTGGGAAGATTAAATTGCCGGCACCAAAGAATAAACCAAATAACATAGAACCTATAAACATGTTTTCTTTAAATGTTAGTTTCTTCTTCATATATGTATTTGTTCTCCTTTTTAGAACTTATAAAAATCTACTTAATTAAGATAATATCAAAAATTAAACCTAAAGTGATACATAATTTTGTAATAAATACTAAATTTTTTGAAAATTCCGGAATAAATACTGTTTTTATGTAGTAAGGGAATAGGTTAAGAATGGTTTAACAGATATAGAATATGTTTATATAGTGGAGGTTAGACAACCCGACGTATTAATACATTGTGAAATAAAGATACCCCCTTCAATATAATCGAAGGGGGAAGTGTATGTTTAGTTCAATATGTTTAGCAAGTCGTTTGTGGTTATGGTTTGTCCCATCAATGGGAATACATAATCTATTGGGAATTGATGTAGCGTTTCGTTTTGAGCGCTCATCATATCTGTAACAAAATACTGATTGTAGTTTAATTGATAGGCATCTCGCGCTGTCGTATCTACACCAATATGCGTTGCGACACCACCAAGAACAATCGTATCAATTCCTCGACGTCGCAATTGTAAGTCTAAATCTGTTCCTACAAATGCACTAAAATGTCGTTTGTCTATGACAAAATCGTCATCTCTTTTGTCTAGTAAATAATGGAAATGGCTGTAGTCATCGCCTTCTTTTGCTGGTAATGAGATCATTGCATTTGGTTGCAATGCATCTTTACCATCATAGAAATTCACGCGAACAAACGCGATAAAGCCATTGTTTTTTCTAAAAGCTTCAATTAACTTGTTAGCATTTTGAACAACATTTTCAGCTGTATGTGGCGCATAATCCATTTTAAGAATACCTTGTTGCAGGTCGATTAACACTAAAGCGGTTTTATCAAAATTAATCATCTTATATCAAAGTCCTTTTCATTTAATAATATATCTGTTAAAGCTTATACCCTGTATACGATGAAATTATTTATTTTGTTGCGAAAAAGCTTTAGCAATATCGATGAGTTTCTTTGGTGCGTCTTCGACAGACATTTTGACTTCGACAAAATGCATCACATCGGGATGACCATTAATTGCATTAAATACCTCTTGTAAATCTTTTGATGATTCAACGTCATGAATTTCAACATTTTTACCACCAAATACAGCTGGTAAAGCTTTATAATCCCACATATGAATTTCATTATAAGGTTCATACATGCCGTGAATAAGTCGTTCTACCGTATAGCCGTCATTATTAATCACAAATAATACCGGTTTAATATGCTGTCTAATCATAGTTGAAATAGCTTGAACAGTTAGTTGCAATGAGCCATCACCAATTAATAATAAGTTACGACGATCTTTGTCTGCTAATTGTTAACCTAATGTTGCAGGTAATGTATAGCCGATAGAACCCCATAACGGTTGCCCTATAAAAGTATTGTTTTTGTATAATGCTAAATCATAAGCACCAAAGAATGATGTACCTTGATCAGCAATAATGACATCATTTGGTTTTAAGAAATTTTGCATCATTTTAAAATAAGTTTGTTGTGTTAATGGTTCTGTGCCAACAGTATAATCGGGTGATGTTGGACGATGATAAGCAGGGAACGATGCGTTATTCGTATATGATATATCGGTCAATTGTTGTAGTAATGATGGTAGAGATATTTCATCATTTGTAACATCATCAATTTTGATATTGTGGTGATTTAGCATAACGACATCGTCGATATTGAATTGGTATGAAAATCCTGCTGTTGCTGAATCTGTTAATTTGGCTCCAATATTTAAAATTAAATCGCTGTTGTCCACATAATCGCGTATTTTATCTTCGGCAATTTTCCCATCGTATATACCCATATAATATGGATTTTCCTCATTAAAAGCACCTTTTCCTAATGAAAGTTGTGCTACTGGTATCTGTGTTTGATTTACAAAATCTTCTAATTCTTGATGGAGGTGAAAACTGTTAATTTCATGTCCAGTAATGATGATAGGCTGCTTCGATTGATGCAATTTAGATGCTAATAACTCTATATATGTTGATGCATCAGTATCTTTGGCTGTCGTCACTTCGAATGGTGTTGGTATCTCAATTTCAGAGATTGCGACATCGATCGGTAAATGTAAATGAACTGGGCGTCTTTCGGCGATTGCTGTATTAATTAAACGTGGTATTTCGGTTGTTGCATTTTCAGGTGTGATATAACCTTGTGCAACGGTTATATGCGCAAACATTTTTCGGTAGTCGTCAAATGTACCTTCACCAAGTGAGTGATGTACATATTTACCGGCTTGTTCAACAGCACGTGTCGGCGCACCTGTAATCGCAATGACAGGTATACGTTCAGCATACGAACCTGCGATACCGTTGACGGCACTTAATTCGCCAACACCAAATGTAGTAACTAATGCAGCGAGTCCATTAAGACGGGCATAACCGTCCGCTGCGTAACTTGCGTTTAATTCATTTGTATTTCCTACCCAATCTACATTGGGATTACTGATAATATCGTCTAGAAAAGCGAGATTAAAATCACCAGGAACACCAAAAATTTTATCGACGCCTGCTCGATGAATAGCGTCAATTAAGTAAGCTCCAATGCGTTGTTTCATAAAAAAACCACCTTTTCTCTATATTTACACTTAAAATGATAGCCTCGAATATAGTGTAAGGTCAAGGAAGTTGACTTTGTTGTGAAAACGCTAACAATAGTGAGCAATTAATATTTTTTAGGAAATGAGTATGAAGGGGGATTTAATTGATGATCTTAAAATTCAAAATTTAAGGGGAGAGCGAACTATCAATGATGCTGCAAAACACAATAGCAATGAAAAAACAGGCGCGTCACCTTATGAAGGTATACGCACCTGTTTATAGTAAGCATTATTTAGCTTCAAATAATTGATCGCCAAATGAAATGTTGCCATGTTCACCTTGTTTAAAATCAAGGTTTGTAATGTTTCCTTGTGTAACGATAATAGGCGTAATATCACTCTTTGCATGATTGCGGATGTAGTCTAAATCAAAGTTGATTAATAAATCACCTTGTTTAACTTCTTGACCTTCCTCAACATGTAAAGTAAAGCCTTCTCCGTTTAATTTAACAGTGTCTAAACCGATGTGGATTAATAGTTCTAAACCACTATCTGATACAAGACCAATTGCATGTTTTGTTGGGAAAATCATTTGTACTTTACCGTTGAATGGTGCACGAACGTCACCTTGTGAAGGTTTAATAGCGATACCGTCACCCATCATTTTTTCGCTGAACACTTGATCAGGCACTTCTGATAATGGTGTTACTTCACCAGTTAATGGTGCATGAACGATATGGCTCAATTCGCTTGTTGCAGATGTATCTTCTGCAACAACAACAGTTTCGTCTTTATCGTCTTCCATCGTAGTAGGGTTTTCTACTACTTGACCATTCATAATCTGTTGCATTTCATGTTTGATTTGGTCAGATTTAGGACCAAAAATTGCTTGCATATTATTGCCGACTTCTAATACACCAGATGCGCCTAAATCTTTCAAACCAGGAACATCAACTTTAGATTTGTCGTTAACTTCAACACGTAGACGTGTGATACAAGCGTCTAAATGTTTAATGTTTGCTTTGCCACCCATAGCTTCTAATACTGCATATGGTAATTCAGTTGCTGAAGCAGTAGCCGCTTGTGATTGTTTATCTTCACGACCTGGTGTTTTGTATTTTAATTTTACAATTAGGAATCGGAATACGAAGTAGTAAATAACTGCGTATACAAGACCTACAGGAATGACTAACCACCATTGTGTCTTATTAGGTAGTATACCGAGTAAGAAGTAGTCGATGAAACCACCTGAGAATGTATAACCTAGATGAAGATCTAATAAGTACAATGTTAAGAATGATAAACCATCAAGTACTGCGTGAATAAAGAATAATAATGGTGCTACGAATAAGAATGAGAATTCTAAAGGTTCTGTAATACCAGTTAAGAATGATGTTAAAGCAGCAGAACCCATTAAACCGGCTACTACTTTCTTGTTTTCAGGTTTAGCTGTGTGATAAATTGCTAAAGCTGCTGCAGGTAAACCGAACATCATAACAGGGAATTCACCTTGCATGAATTTACCAGCTGTTAAATGTGCACCTTCACGAATTTGTTCGATAAAGATACGTTGGTCACCGTGAATAATTTCACCAGCTGCATTTTTCCATGAACCAAACTCGAACCAGAACGGTGCGTGGAAAATGTGATGTAGACCGAATGGAATTAATAAACGCTTGATGAAACCAAATAAGAATACGGCAACACCAGTATTTGAATCTAATAATCCTGTACTGAATGCATTTAATCCTGATTGAATCGTTGGCCAAATTAATGCCATTGGGAATGCTAAAATAAATGATGTTGTAGCCATCATAATAGGTACGAAACGCTTACCAGCGAAGAAACCTAAATAAGATGGTAAGTTAATGTTATAGAACTTGTTATAACACCAAGCTGCCAGAGCCCCGATTATAATACCGCCGAACACACCTGTTTGTAATGTTGGGATACCTAAAATGCTAGCGTAACCACTCGCTGGATCACCAATGTTCTTAGGTGTTACTTGTAAAAAGTCACCCATTGTTTTGTTCATGATTATGTAACCGACGAATGCTGCGATAGCTGCTACACCATCACCGCCAGCTAATCCGATTGCGACACCTAATGCGAAAATCATAGGCAAGTTATCAAAAATGATACCACCAGCACCTGTCATTAATTTAGCGACAGTTTGTACGCCACCATTTTGTATAAACGGCAAGTAGTGTTGTAATGCTTCACCTTGCATAGCTGTACCGATAGCTAATAACAGACCCGCTGCTGGTAAAATCGCAACAGGTAACATTAGTGCCTTACCAATACGTTGCAATTGACCGAAAAGTTTCTTCCTCACTTGTCCAACCTCCAAAGTTGTAGTTATTATTTAAGATTCAATAAAAAAGACACGAGCAAATAGACTGTGTTGGTAACCATCACAGCTTAATTTAACTCATGCCTAATCTTACTTAGTAACACGTTGGTGTATGTAATTAATGTAAAAGAAGCAATTGACTAAGTAGTATATAAAACTGATACGTTAGTTTATCTAGCTTACCATCACATCTTATTGAATCTTATTTGTTTGCGACTCCTATTTTAGCATGGTGAAGTATGCGTTTTCAATACAATTATTAAATTCAATTTCAAATCTCTTAATTGTTCACAAATTATTATTAAAATATAATATAAGATAATCCTGAATAAAATGTATAAAAGTTGTTGCAACAATTCAGCAGTAGCAACTGTTTTCGAGCGTTAAATGATAAGAAAAATATGTCGTTTTAAAAAATTAACTTGTGACAGAAATATGTAAGATTATTACAATGAATAGGCTTTAACTGATTAATATTGTAATGTGTTTTCTCTTATAGTAAAATGTAAGCGATTACACAACTCAACTATATTTTCCTAATAATTATATTGTTAAGGAGGGCTACTTTGACAGGCTTTTCAGTGTATTTAGGACAACCTTTAGATGAAGCGTATATTAAGCGAATGATTAAACAAGGTTACCAAATGATTTTTACATCTGTACAAATACCAGAAGAAGATGACGAGACAAAATATCATTATTTCACAAAACTACTCAATTTATTAAAACATGAACAAGTGACTTACCTCATAGATGCTAATCCATCTATATTAACACCATCTTTTTATGAGCATCTTCGACAATATGATGCACAATTTATGATTCGTATCGATCATAGTACATCAATTGAGGCAATCGAAGCGATAATGGCACAGGGTTTAAAGTGCTGTTTGAATGCAAGTATTATTTCCCGGGAATTGTTAACAAGCTTACATCAACAATTGAATGATTTTACATTACTTTCATTTTGTCATAACTATTATCCAAGACCAGATACGGGATTATCTGTTGACTTGGTCAATAAGAAAAATGAACTCATTTATCAATTTAATCCAAAGGCACAAATATATGGTTTTATTGTAGGGAGTGGTTTGCGAGGTCCTTTGCATAAAGGCTTGCCAACAATTGAAGCAACGAGACATAGTCATCCTGTCGTTGCAGCTAAATTATTACAAGAAACTGGTGTATCTGAAGTGTTAGTTGGAGACGCATTGATTGAAATGAGGCAGGCAAAACAACTTATAGATTTTTGCAAGCATAGGCATTTCACGTTATGTATTGAAGAAGTGTTTGATACGACAGTGACTTACCTTTTCGATATGTGTCATAAAGTACGTCCGGATAATCCGGAAAATGTCATTCGTTCGGAAACATCAAGACAAATATGTCCACATTCGATACAACCACAGTTTACAACGCAACGACGCATTGGTTCAGTAACCGTTGATAATTTGAATAACGGACGTTATCAAGGTGAAATGCAAATTGTGAGACAAACGCTTAGTGCACATGACAATGTGAATGTTGTTGCACAAATTATTAAAGAAGACTTACCACTGTTAAGCTGTATCGAGCCGAATGATACATTTGATTTTCAAAAAACTAGGGAGTGTAAGAAGTGATGGAAAATAGTACGACCGAAGCGCGTAATGAAGCGACGATGCATCTTGATGAAATGACTGTGGAAGAGGCTTTAATTACGATGAATAAAGAAGATCAGCAAGTCCCGTTAGCAGTTCAAAAGGCAATACCACAATTGACAAAAGTAATTAAAAAAACAATTGCACAGTATAAAAAAGGTGGACGATTGATCTATATCGGTGCAGGTACAAGTGGACGATTGGGTGTCTTAGATGCAGCGGAGTGTGTACCTACATTCAATACTGATCCTCATGAAATTATAGGTATTATTGCTGGTGGACAACATGCTATGACGATGGCTGTAGAAGGTGCGGAAGATCACAAAAAATTAGCGGAAGAAGATTTGAAAAATATAGATTTAACATCAAAAGATGTCGTTATAGGAATTGCCGCGAGTGGCAAAACGCCATATGTTATAGGCGGTTTAACATTTGCTAACACAATCGGTGCTACAACAGTATCTATTTCATGCAATGAACATGCAGTTATAAGTGAAATTGCGCAGTATCCAGTAGAAGTTAAAGTTGGTCCAGAAGTATTAACTGGTTCAACGCGTTTAAAGTCTGGTACAGCACAAAAATTAATTTTAAATATGATTTCAACCATAACAATGGTTGGTGTCGGAAAAGTTTACGATAACCTCATGATTGATGTTAAAGCAACCAATCAAAAACTGATCGACCGTTCAGTGCGTATTATTCAAGAAATATGTGCTATCACATATGATGAAGCAATGGCGTTATATCAGGTATCTGAGCATGATGTGAAAGTTGCGACAGTTATGGGTATGTGTGGCATTTCTAAGGAAGAAGCAACAAGACGGTTATTAAACAATGGTGACATTGTTAAACGAGCAATCAGAGATAGACAACCTTAGGAGGGATTTAAATGACCAAAGAACAACAACTTGCAGAACGAATTATTGCTGCAGTAGGTGGTATGGATAATATAGATAGTGTCATGAACTGTATGACACGTGTGCGTATTAAAGTATTAGATGAGAATAAAGTAGATGACCAAGAACTAAGGCACATTGATGGTGTCATGGGTGTTATACACGATGAACGCATTCAAGTTGTGGTTGGACCTGGTACAGTCAATAAAGTGGCTAATCATATGGCGGAATTAAGTGGTGTTAAACTAGGTGACCGAATACCACACAATCACAATGATAGTGAAAAAATGGACTATAAATCATATGCAGCTGATAAAGCAAAGGCGAATAAAGAAGCACATAAAGCAAAACAAAAGAATGGTAAGTTGAATAAAGTATTGAAATCAATTGCCAATATCTTTATACCGTTGATTCCTGCATTTATTGGAGCTGGATTAATTGGTGGTATTGCAGCAGTACTGAGTAACTTAATGGTGGCAGGCTACATTTCAGGTGCTTGGATTACGCAACTTATAACAGTATTTAATGTCATTAAAGACGGTATGTTAGCATACTTAGCTATTTTCACTGGTATTAATGCGGCTAAAGAATTTGGTGCGACACCAGGACTTGGTGGCGTGATTGGTGGTACAACGTTATTAACGGGTATTGCTGGTAAAAATATTTTAATGAATGTCTTCACTGGAGAACCATTGCAACCTGGACAAGGTGGAATTATTGGCGTTATTTTTGCCGTTTGGATTTTAAGTATTGTCGAAAAGAGATTGCATAAAATTGTGCCAAATGCGATTGATATTATTGTAACGCCGACTATTGCATTGTTGATTGTAGGACTATTAACTATCTTTATCTTTATGCCATTAGCAGGTTTTGTTTCAGACAGTTTAGTTTCAGTAGTTAACGGAATTATTAGTATTGGTGGCGTATTTAGTGGATTTATCATTGGTGCAAGCTTCCTACCGTTAGTTATGTTAGGGCTTCATCATATTTTTACGCCAATTCATATAGAAATGATTAACCAATCTGGTGCTACTTACTTATTGCCAATAGCAGCGATGGCTGGTGCTGGACAAGTAGGTGCCGCATTAGCACTTTGGGTAAGATGTAAACGCAACACAACATTACGTAATACTTTAAAAGGTGCATTGCCAGTTGGTTTCCTAGGTATCGGAGAACCATTAATCTATGGTGTGACTTTGCCATTAGGTCGACCTTTCTTAACTGCTTGTATTGGCGGTGGTATTGGTGGCGCTGTAATAGGTGGAATTGGACATATTGGTGCCAAAGCAATAGGCCCAAGTGGTGTGTCACTATTACCATTAATCTCAGATAATATGTATTTAGGTTATATTGCAGGGTTACTTGCTGCGTATGCTGGTGGATTCGTTTGTACATATTTATTTGGAACAACAAAGGCGATGCGACAGACAGATTTGTTGGGTGATTAATGATGACAAATATTTTATATCGCATTGATAAGCAGTTGAGTGATTTTACGAAGACAGAAAAGATAATCGCTGATTACATTTTAAAGAATCCACATAAAATCATTGATATGACTGTGAATGATTTAGCAGATGTTACGAATGTTAGTACAGCATCAATTGTTAGATTTAGTCGGAAAATGACACATCAAGGTTTTCAAGAGCTAAAGATTGCGATATCTCGATACTTACCCGAAGATATTGCAACCAATCCACATTTAGAATTGATTGAAAATGAATCTGTAGAAACTTTGAAAAATAAAATGATTGCTAGAGCAACCAATACGATGCGATTTGTAGCTACTAATATCATGGATGCGCAAATTGATGCAATTTGTGATGTGTTGAAAAATGCCAGGACAATATTTTTATTTGGATTTGGCGCATCGAGTTTGACTATTGGTGATCTTTTTCAAAAGTTATCTCGTATTGGCTTAAATGTCAGATTATTACATGAAACGCATTTACTTGTGTCAACATTTGCGACGCATGATGATAGAGATTGCATGATTTTTGTGACGAATCAAGGTAGTCATAGTGAATTGCAGTCAATTGCACAGGTGGCCACACATTACAGTATTCCCATCATAACTATATCTAGTACAGCTAATAATCCAGTGGCCCAAATTGCAGACTATGCATTGATTTATGGCAGAACTGATGAAAATGAAATGCGTATGGCGGCTACAACGTCACTATTTGCACAGTTATTCACAGTAGATATATTGTACTATCGATTTGTAGCATTAAATTATCATGCGATTCTAGATTGTATAACCCAATCGAAAATGGCACTTGATAATTACAGGAAGCATCTTGCGACGATAGATTTTAAACATTAGATATTGTGTGTGTTCTAATATAAAGTTAGTTGCAACGTAAACAATTGAAGTTTTTGATGTGATTCAGTTGCTTGATGAAAAATTGTTGATACAAGTTTGTAAAACTGGCATAGAGGCTATTTTGAAAATGATAAAGGCGTGACAAATTAAAGCAAAGTTCAGATTTGAGCTTTGCTTTTTTCATAGTATAGAAATTAAATGCTGAAGAATAATTTTAATGCTAAATGAACTAATACGAAGGTGCTAAAAGTAATTATTATCAAATTAGTGATATGAATGAAATGTTTAAATCGTTTGCGTTGATTGTATTCGGGACTTTTATAGAGTAGGTAGTAGTACATAAAGAGTATGGCTGCGAACATGCCGAATATTGAAGTGAAGTTACCTACAGTGACTGCCATGAAATGATTTAATGTTAAATAATAACTTAGACTGATAATTAAAAATAAAATAATTTGATAGGCAATTAACACCATTCAAGTCCCTCCATTAATCGTAGGCAAAAAATTTATCAATGATTTGATTATTTATATTCAAATTTTAGTATACGACTTACCTCAAAGACAAATATTAAAAGATAAGACAATAAAATTAGAATAAATTTACGTTTGAAGATAAAAAACAAACATTTTTCATTAAAGTTTATGATATATTTAGAGCAATAGAAAGTGTGTGGAAGGGGATATGAATGGCATACCAAAGTGAATACGCATTAGAAAATGAAATGATGAATCAACTTGAACAATTGGGTTACGAAAGGGTATCGATACGTGATAATAAGCAATTGCTTGATAATTTCAGAACGATTTTAAATGAGCGTCATGCGGACAAATTAGAAGGCAATCCCTTAACAGATAAAGAGTTTCAACGTCTGTTAACGATGATTGATGGGAAAAGTATTTTCGAGAGTGCCCGTATTTTACGTGATAAATTACCACTTAGACGTGATGATGAGTCTGAGATTTATTTGTCGTTTTTAGATACGAAAAGTTGGTGTAAAAATAAGTTTCAAGTGACGAATCAAGTATCTGTCGAAGATACATATAAAGCACGTTATGATGTAACGATATTAATCAACGGACTACCCCTTGTCCAAGTTGAATTGAAACGTCGAGGTATTGATATTAATGAGGCGTTTAACCAAGTAAAACGTTACCGTAAACAAAATTACACAGGCTTATTCCGCTACATACAAATGTTTATCATTAGTAATGGTGTTGAAACGCGATACTTTTCTAATAATGATAGCGAACTATTGAAGAGTCACATGTTTTATTGGAGTGATAAACAGAATAACCGAATCAATACATTGCAATCGTTTGCTGAGTCGTTTATGAGACCTTGTCAATTAGCTAAGATGATATCGCGCTATATGATTATTAATGAAACAGATAGAATACTGATGGCAATGCGCCCGTATCAAGTGTATGCGGTAGAAGCACTAATTCAACAAGCGACTGAGACAGGGAATAATGGATATGTATGGCATACAACTGGAAGTGGTAAGACATTGACTTCTTTTAAAGCGAGTCAGATTTTATCACAACAAGATGACATTAAGAAAGTTATCTTTTTGGTTGACCGTAAAGACTTGGATAGTCAAACAGAAGAGGAATTTAATAAATTTGCTAAGGGTGCTGTCGACAAAACTTTTAATACCTCGCAACTGGTACGCCAACTAAATGATAAAAGTTTGCCACTTATTGTAACGACAATTCAAAAAATGGCTAAAGCGATTCAAGGTAATGCCCATTTATTAGAACAGTATAAAACGAATAAAGTTGTATTTATTATTGATGAGTGTCATCGCAGTCAATTTGGTGACATGCATCGTCTAGTTAAACAACATTTCAAAAATGCCCAATATTTTGGATTCACTGGTACGCCACGTTTCCCAGAAAATAGTAGTCAAGATGGTAGAACAACTGCAGATATTTTCGGTAGATGCTTACATACGTATTTAATTAGAGATGCCATTCATGATGGTAATGTACTTGGTTTCTCAGTTGACTATATTAATACTTTTAAAAATAAAGCTTTAAAAGCAGAAGATAACAGCATGGTTGAAGCAATTGATACGGAAGAAGTATGGTTAGCGGATAAACGTGTGGAATTAGTAACACGACATATCATCAATAATCATGATAAATATACACGTAATCGTCAATATTCAAGTATATTTACAGTTCAAAGTATTCACGCGCTTATTAAATATTATGAGACATTTAAGCGACTTAACAAAAAGTTGGAACAACCATTAACGGTAGCTGGTATATTTACTTTTAAACCTAATGAAGATGATCGTGATGGTGAAGTGCCATATCATTCACGTGAAAAATTAGAGATAATGATTAGTGATTATAATAAAAAGTTCGAGACGAATTTTTCAACAGACACGACTAATGAGTATTTTAATCATATTTCAAAAAACGTTAAAAAGGGCGTTAAAGATAGTAAAATTGATATCTTAATCGTTGTTAATATGTTCTTAACTGGTTTTGATAGTAAAGTACTGAACACTTTATATGTTGATAAGAATTTAATGTATCATGATTTAATTCAAGCGTATTCACGTACAAATAGGGTTGAAAAAGAATCAAAGCCATTTGGTAAAATTGTAAACTATCGTGACTTGAAAAAAGAGACAGACGATGCACTGAGAGTATTCTCACAAACAAATGATACGGATACAATTTTAATGCGTAGTTATGAAGAGTATAAAAAAGAATTTATGGACGCTTATCGTGAGCTTAAAATGATTGTGCCGACACCACACATGGTTGATGACATTCAAGATGAAGAAGAGCTAAAGCGCTTTGTTGAAGCTTATCGTTTATTAGCTAAAATAATATTACGTTTAAAAGCATTTGATGAGTTTGAGTTTACAATTGATGAAATTGGAATGGATGAACAAGAGAATGAAGACTATAAAAGTAAATATTTAGCCGTGTACGATCAAGTAAAAAGAGCGACGGCTGAGAAAAATAAAGTATCCATTTTAAATGATATTGATTTCGAAATAGAAATGATGCGTAATGATACGATTAATGTGAATTATATTATGAATATATTGAGACAAATTGATCTTGAAGACAAAGCGGAACAACGTCGTAACCAAGAACAAATTAGACGTATTTTAGATCATGCAGATGATCCGACATTGAGGTTAAAACGAGATTTAATTAGAGAATTCATCGACAATGTTGTACCTTCTTTAAATAAGGATGATGATATCGATCAAGAATATGTTAATTTCGAAAGTATTAAAAAAGAAGCGGAGTTCAAAGGCTTTGCTGGAGAGAGATCTATCGATGAACAAGCCCTAAAAACAATTTCAAATGACTACCAGTATAGTGGTGTAGTAAACCCACATCACCTTAAAAAAATGATTGGTGATTTGCCATTGAGAGAAAAACGTAAAGCAAGAAAAGCCATTGAATCTTTCGTGGCAGAAACAACTGAAAAATACGGTGTGTAATGATTCAGCCCCCTCGCTAGATTAGTGTAGGGGGCATTATTATTTCATTAGAAAAGGCTCATGTGTTTGGCAATCATCACTTGGTTTCAATACAATTTTATCATCGTATGTGTATAGAAATAATGTCTATAGGCATTTAAAATAGTTTATAATATTAACAGGATAAGTATTAAATGTATGTTGAAGGAGGTGCGTAGCTATGGATAATAGAAATATGATTAATCGTGTTTTTAGTCAAAAGATATTACATCAAATTGCAATCAAAAATAAAAGTGATGTTGTTGATGAGGCATATGATTTTTATATACAGGGACCTAAAAATATCAATGTAATACAGAAGATGAAATCTTTATATAATTATCTTAAAAAGTCTTATCGTAACGAATATTTTTACAAAAACACAATGCTTAATAAACTCCTTCTAGGACGACATTCTGTTAATACAACTACTGCACTTTCTGAGATGCCCATAGGGAAAAGTATTGCTGATTTTATATTGTTAAACGGCAAAGGTGTTGTCTATGAGATTAAAACAGAATTAGATAAGTTGGATAGATTAGATAATCAAATTAATGATTATTATGAAGTGTTTAATTATGTCGTAGTCATTACAAATGACAAACATCTGAATAAAGTTATGGCTAGATACAAAGATACAACAGTTGGAATTTTAGTGTTAACTTCTAGAAATACACTGAGTGAAGTTCAAAAACCTAAAGAAAACAATAGTCTCTTAAACACAAAAGCGATGTACAACTTTTTACGAAAAGAAGAAAGAAAAAGAGTTATTGCACAAAATCATATGGATGTGCCAACTTATAATGATTTCACAGAGTATGATGTGTTATTTGACGTGTTTAAAGAAATACCAATGACGAAACTGCATAACAATATGATTTCTGAGTTGAAAAAAAGAGGCAACATGAAAGAATACAAAGATGAATTTTTAGCAGCTCCGACTGAAATTAAGTTCTTGTTATATTTCGCAAAAATGACAAAGAAAGATAAAAATAAACTATATCATTTTCTTAAGGATGCAAATAATCCCCCGCACTTTATATAGTGGCGGGGGATTTATTCTGGCGTCAAAATACCCAAAGTATGGGTGTGACTCTTAAATCATGGCAAAGCATCTAACACTTGATATGGTGCCGAGCCCTAACTTAGCACAATATAGTTAGTATGACAAAGACATCTAACATAACACATCAGAAGTTGCCCAATTTATTCCAGACCATACAGTGATATAGTTGCACAACGCATGACTTTTATTTAGCAATAACTGCTACTTCTGAAATAAGTTGTTTTGCATAGTCTGATTGCGGATGTTTGATAATATCTTCTGTGTTATTCAGTTCAACGATTTCGCCATTTTTCATAACTGCAACGCGATCACATATTTCATTGATAACACCCATGTCATGTGTGATGAATAAATAAGTGATGCCGAAGTCTAACTGTAATTGTTTTAATAACTCGATGATATCTTTTTGAATTGAAACGTCTAAAGCTGACACTGCTTCGTCGCAAACAATCACTTTAGGTTCTACAGCAAGTGCTCTCGCGATACTTACACGCTGGCGTTGCCCACCAGATAATTCGTGTGGATAGCGATATAAGAAACTTTGATCTAGACCAACTTTTTCTAACAACGATACGACAGTTTTAATAATGTCGTCATTATCTTTGACTTTCCCATGAATGATTAGTGGTCGTTTAATCACATCAATGACTTTAAATCTTGGATTAATAGATGCGAATGGATCTTGGAAAATCATTTGTATCTCTTGTCGTAAAGATTTCAATTCATCATCTTTAAATAAACTTAATGGTAATTCGTTATACCAAATAAAGCCTTCTGACACTTCCTTTAGACCGACGACCGTCTTAGCTAATGTCGATTTCCCTGACCCTGATTCACCGACAATGCCTAATGTTTCGCCTTTTCTAATAGCCAAGTTAATATCATTAACTGCTCGGTATAGGCTACCATTTGGCGATGTATAATCTACACTAACGCGATCAAATTTTAATAAAATATCATTGTTTAACGTTCTTGGCGGACGCGTTTGATGAATATCAGGAATCGCATCTATTAAGCGTTTCGTATAGGTATGTTGTGGCGATTTAAAAATACTTTCAACCGTGCCACTTTCAACGACACTGCCATCTTTCATTACAATCACATCGTCGCAAAATTGATACACAGCGCCTAAATCGTGAGTGATAAAAATAATAGACGTTTCTGTGTACTCATAAAGGGACTTCATTAACTGCAGTAATTGATTTTGTGTACTGGCATCTAATGCCGTTGTTGGTTCATCCGCGATTAAAATTTGTGGCTTTAAAATCAATGCCATTGCTATCATGACACGTTGACGCATACCACCAGAAAGTTCATGCGGATAAGCATCAAATTGTCGAGTTGCATGTTTTATACCTACTTTTTCTAAAATGTCTATTGTCATCGACTTTGCTTCAGATTTAGATACACGTTTATGTTGAAATAGTACTTCTGTAATTTGTTTGCCAATCGTTAATCTTGGATTCAACGAAGAGAGTGGATCTTGAAAAATCATTGAAATATCCTTACCTCGAATTTGTTGTAACGCTGAAGTTGATAAATTAGTTAACGATTGCCCATTAAAAATAATTTCTCCTGTTAACGTGTGATCTGGATAATCTGGTAGTAGCCCTAAAATAGATTTAGCGGTAATACTTTTTCCTGATCCTGATTCACCAACAATACCTAGGATATGTTTTTTTCGTAATTCGAAAGAGACGTTTTTTACCGCTTGAACTGTAGTTTCATCATAATTGAATTGTACATTCAGACTGTTGACTTCTAATAAATTTGACATGATGTTGTGCCTCCCTATTCACAAATGTGTAAATTTATTCTATACTTTTGTATATCATAGTAATCTACTCAAGATTATTTTACAAGGAGTGATTATCATAATTACTTATTTAGAATCTTTTAAGTCGTTGTATCACAAGGCATTTTACAAGTTTGTATTATCGGTATTAAGCTTGCCAATATTTTTATATGCAGTGATAAAGTTTTTCTTTTCTGCTAAGAGAAAAAATTTTTACGCTAATAATTCTGAAATTTCAGAAATTGAACAGGCGTTACATCAAAAATATAAATATTTATCGCAGCAAAAGTCATCCACACAAATACATAAAGAAGCATTAAAAATATTCAAGGCACAAAGTTCTAATACGAATTCAAAGAATATTGAACAAGCACATTTTTCAACATACTTTGAAAATGTATTATTTCATAAGTTCATCATAATCAAAGTGATATTGGCGTTACCGATGTTCATCTTATTGACTATTTATTTACAGCCATTAGTTAGATATATTTTTGAGCGAATTGTCATGGCTGTGATTGTCATCATTGGTGTTATTGTCAGTGTGTTTACCATTCTGTATTTTTCACCGCTTGATGCGGCTTATAGCATACTGGGACAAAATGCAACAAAGGCACAGATACATCAATTCAATGTATTACATCATCTTAACGAGCCTTATTTTATTCAATTGTGGGATACCATCAAGGGTGTTTTTACTTTTGACTTAGGTACGACTTACAAAGGGAATGAGGTTGTGACTAAAGCAGTTGGCGAAAGAATTCCAATTACAATAATTGTCGCAGTATTAGCGCTAATTGTGGCATTAATTATTGCGATACCAATTGGAATTATCAGTGCGATGAAGCGAAATAGTTGGCTTGATATCACGTTAATGATAATTGCATTAATTGGTTTATCTATTCCAAGTTTCTGGCAAGGGTTATTATTCATTTTAGCGTTCTCATTGAAATTGGATATTTTGCCACCATCTTATATGCCAGAACATCCAATATCGTTGATTTTACCTGTACTTGTCATTGGAACAAGTATTGCTGCTTCTATCACGCGTATGACAAGGTCTTCTGTACTTGAAGTAATGCGCAGCGATTATGTTTTAACTGCTTATGCAAAAGGATTATCGACGACACAAGTAGTTATTAAACATATTTTGAAAAATGCCATTATTCCAATTGTAACGCTAGTTGGTCTTCTAGTGGCAGAGTTACTAGGCGGTTCAGCAGTGACTGAACAAGTATTTAACATTAATGGTATCGGTCGTTATATCGTCCAAAAACAACTAATACCTGATATCCCAGCAGTCATGGGTGGGGTCGTATATATATCAATTGTAATATCTTTAGCAAACTTAATTATTGATATATTTTATGCTTTAATCGATCCAAAATTACGTAGTGAAATTAACGAAAGGAAGTGAGGCATATGGTAAAACTTACAACAAAGGTAGCTTCCTTAAAACTATTCGCAAGTTATGCTATTGCAACTTATATTTTAGTTATATTAACGAGTGCATTAAATCTTTTTAAAGGTTATGTGGCCGATACATTCTATATTGCTGAAACATTGCTAATCGTTTTAACCATCATTTTAATTATCATCTTAACAACGGAACAAACATGGAAGCATCGTGACCTATGGCGACGTATCGTCGAAGTGTTGTTATTGTTGATGACATTAACAGGCAACGTTTTTACATTATTAATGTTTGTAAGTATTAGACGTTACCAACGTACATCGCAAATACATAGTTATAACGGGTGGGAATCGTTTATACGAAAAACTACTAGACATCGTATTGCGATTATCGGGTTACTTATTTTAGTCTACATGCTGACATTATCAATTGTGTCACAATTTACATTTGATACGACATTGGCTACTAAAAATCAGTTCAATGCACTGTTACATGGACCGAGTCTAGCCTATCCGTTTGGTACTGATGATTTCGGTAGAGATTTATTTACACGCGTAGTTGTCGGAACGAAACTGACATTTTCAATTTCAATTATTTCAGTAGTTATTGCAGTTATTTTTGGTGTGTTACTAGGCACTATCGCAGGTTATTTTAATCATATTGATAATTTAATAATGCGAATTTTAGATGTAGTGTTTGCAATTCCATCATTATTGTTAGCGGTGGCAATTATTGCATCATTTGGAGCAAGTATTCCAAATTTAATTATTGCTTTAAGTATCGGTAATATACCATCATTTGCACGGACAATGCGTGCCAGTGTTTTAGAAATTAAACGCATGGAATATGTAGATGCAGCACGTATCACTGGTGAAAACACTTGGAATATCATATGGCGTTATATTTTACCGAATGCGATTGCGCCTATGATTGTACGTTTTTCATTAAATATAGGTGTGGTTGTATTAACAACAAGTAGTTTAAGTTTCCTAGGACTTGGTGTTGCACCTGATGTAGCTGAATGGGGCAACATTTTACGTACCGGTAGTAACTACTTGGAAACGCACAGTAATTTAGCTATTGTACCTGGTATTTGTATTATGTTCGTCGTTTTAGCATTTAATTTTATAGGTGATGCAGTGCGTGATGCACTAGATCCAAGAATTCATTAAAAAGGTAGGGATAGATGTGAAGAAAATCATTAGTATCGCAATTATAGTTTTAGCGTTGGTATTAAGTGGTTGTGGTGTCCCTACGAAATCAGAAGTGGCTCAAAAGTCATCGAAAGTTGAAGTGAAAGGCGAGCGACCAACGATACATTTCCTAGGACAAGCAAGCTATGAAAATGATATGAATATCGTTAAAGATCAATTGGAAAATGCAGGATTTAACGTGAAGATGAATATCCAACCAGATTATGGTAGCTATCGTACACAACGTCAAGCCGGCAATTATGATATCCAAATCGATGACTGGATGACAGTATTCGGTGACCCGAACTATGCTATGACGGCATTATTTAGTTCTACAGGATCAAATAGTTTATTGAAAGATAAACATGTAGACCAGTTGTTAAATAAAGCTTCTACTCAAAATGAAGCAGATGTTAAACAAACATATAAGCAAATTGAAGATGAAGTTGTATTTGATAAAGGGTATATGGCGCCTTTATATGGATCAAAAAAGAATTTAGTATATGACAATAAAGTGTTAGATAAAAATAGTGTTGGATTGCCAAATTCACGTGCATTAATATGGCAACAATTTGATTACAACAATAGTAGAGAACGAGATACGCGGCCACTTGTGATGACACAACAAGATGGTGAAATTCCTACATTGGATCCAATACGTTCAATTGCGCCGTCAGTATATTCAATTAATATGAATATGTACACAAGGTTATTATTATTAGATGAAAATGACCACTTAACAACGAAAGGTTCGTTAAGTCGTGATTATGCTGTGAATAAGGACAATAAAGCATTTTATTTCTTGTTAAGAGATGATGATTATTTTGCGAAAGTGGTCAATGGACAAGCACGTAATACTGGAGAGCGTGTATCGGCTGAAGATGTTAAGTTTTCTTTAGATAGAGCACGTGATAAAAAGTCTGTGCCTAACAATAATACTTACAATATGCACAAACATATAAATGACATCAAGATATTAAAAGATGAGGACATCGATCAGTTGCGTAAAGAGAAAGACAAGGACGATAAATCCATCTATGATAAGTTGATTAAAGCTTATAACGTCAAATCGTTAACGACAGATGGTCAAAAAGTAAATAATAAAGACGGTATTTATCAAATTGTTAAAATTACGACAGATCAATCGATGCCTCGAGAGGTAAATTACTTAACACACTCTTCGGCAGGCATTTTATCTAAAAAATTTGTTAATCAAGTAAATCAAGAATATCCAAAAGGATATGGGGATAGCAGTACAATTCCTGCAAATTCAGATGGGAAAAATGCGCTGTATGCAAGTGGCGCATACATTATGACACAGAAAAATGCATATCAAGCAACGTTTCAACGTAATCCAGGATTCAACGAAACAGAAAAAGGTAGTTATGGACCAGCTAAAATTAAAAATATTACATTGAAGTTTAATGGTGACCCGAATAATGCATTGTCAGAACTTAGAAATCATTCAATTGATATGTTGGCAGATGTGAATCAAAAACATTTTGATTTAATTAAGTCGGATAAAAATTTAAGCATTATTCGCAAAAATGGACGCAAGTCAGTCTTTTTAATGCTAAATATTAAAAAAGGTATATTTAAGACGCATCCAAACTTGAGACAAGCAGTAGTTAATGCGATAGATCAGGATCAATTTATTAAGTTTTATCGTGGCGATAAATTTAAAATTGCATCACCGATTACACCACTTGTCGATACTGGTAACGAGCAACGTCAAGATTTAGAAAAAGTAGAAAAAGCCATTAATCAATAATGTTTTAAATATTTAACAGAAAGTAGGAGGATATAGTATGGTCATTAACTTAAATGACAAACAGACAAAAACATCTAAAGAAGGGTTAATTTCCGTATCACATCCTCTTGCGGCTAAAATTGGTAAGGATGTATTAGATCAAGGTGGCAACGCCATGGATGCAGTGATTGCAATTCAACTGGCATTGAATGTGGTAGAGCCATTTGCATCAGGTATTGGTGGTGGCGGGTACTTGCTATATTATGAGCAAAGTACTGGCAGTATAACTGCGTTTGATGCGCGTGAGACAGCCCCTGCACATGTAGACAAACAATTTTATCTAGATGATTCAGGCGAATATAAATCATTTTTTGATATGACTACACATGGTAAAACTGTCGCTGTGCCAGCAATTCCAAAGCTGTTTGATTATATTCACAAGCGTTATGCTAAATTGTCATTGGAAGATTTAATTAATCCTGCAATTGAACTAGCCATTGAAGGTCATGCAGCCAATTGGGCTACTGAAAAATATTCACGCCAGCAACACGCACGGTTGACAAAGTATCATGAAACGGCGAAAGTCTTTACGAATGAAAATCAATATTGGCGTGAAGATGATTGGATTGTACAAACCGAATTAGGTAAGACACTTCAAATATTAAGAGAGCAAGGATTTAATGCATTTTATAAAGGTGACATTGCGAAACAACTAGTTAATGTTGTTAAAGCATGTGGTGGGACAATCACTTTAGAGGATCTAGCAAATTATGACATTCAGATTAAAGCGCCAATCAGTGCGACATTTAAAGACTATGACATTTATTCAATGGGGCCATCTAGTTCTGGCGGTATCACGGTAATTCAAATATTGAAGTTATTAGAACATGTCGATTTACCATCTATGGGTCCAAGATCTGTTGATTACTTGCATCATTTGATACAGGCGATGCATTTAGCATATAGTGATCGCGCGCAATACTTGGCGGATGATAATTTTCATGAGGTGCCTGTACAGTCATTAATTGATGACGATTATTTAAAAGCACGCAGTAAGCTCATTGATAGCAATAAAGCAAATATTGATATAGAGCATGGTGTTGTGTCTGATTGCATTAGTCATACAGATGTTGAAGAAAATCATACCGAAACAACTCATTTTTGTGTGATTGATAAGGAAGGTAATATTGCTTCATTTACGACATCAATCGGTATGATTTACGGATCGGGTATCACGATTCCAGGCTACGGCGTGTTATTGAATACCACAATGGATGGTTTTGATGTTGTGGCGGGTGGGATCAATGAAATTGCACCTTATAAACGACCACTAAGTAACATGGCTCCAACGATTGTGATGCATCACGGGAAGCCAATATTAACAGTAGGTGCACCTGGTGCTATAAGTATCATTGCAAGTGTTGCGCAAACATTAATCAATGTATTAGTGTTTGGTATGGATATTCAGCAGGCTATAGATGAACCTAGAATTTATAGTAGCCATCCTAATCGCATTGAATGGGAGCCTCAATTTTCACAATCTACAATATTAGCATTGATTGCACGTGGACATGCAATGGAACATAAACCAGATGCCTATATTGGAGATGTACATGGACTACATGTTGACCCAACAACGTATGAAGCTTCGGGTGGCAGTGATGATACTAGAGAAGGCACCGTAATGGGTGGCGAGGTGTTAGTGATTAGAAAACAGCCATTACCATATCGGCAAATGTATGATTGTAATGTATATCGTGTATATTTCAATGATGTGCAGTTACCTTTATTGGCAGATCAAGTGCGATGGATGCATGACAAATATTGGGTTGATGAAAGTGTCGTTAGAATCATCTTCTCTGAAGTTAGTGCACATATTGAAGATTTAAGAAGTTATGAAAACGCAGGAGAAAATTATATAGATATTGCCTGGTTAGCACGAAAGAAAGGTTATCAAGTAACATTGAAGGATGACGGTTTATACTTAACTGATGATACATATACTTCAGTGAAACGGAACACAAATGCGTACTATAGATATGATCGAGATAGTATCACAAGATAGTTTATACGCTTGATATGAAATTTGTAGTGGATAAGGGCTTTTGTTGAAAGAAAGGATTCGATTTCGAACTTTAGCGTGACGCTTGAGTGTAGTAATGTTGGAAATGCTATACGAAACGCTAGTCACCTTTGTAAATTATACAACGCCTCACAAATTCGTTTTTGATGTACATTACAATAGTTAGTCTAAAATCTAATGTGATGTGGTTTGGTACAGTTGAACGAGTTATGTGAGGTGTTTTTATAATGTGGGATTTTAGAATGTTAAATGCTAATAAATGATTTGGATATTTTTATAGTTACATCATAAATATTAATGTTCACTTATTTTATTATAAGTAAGGCTTTCTTTATAAATGATTTGGTCTTTTCCAGGACTTGAAAAATAAAAATAAAGTTTCTGATCTTGATGATTATTGCCTTTTAAATCACTCATTCCCTTTAATTCCACCTTTGTTGATGCATTTTGGGGAATATTATATCTACGTTTTAATTGTTTAACGTTTGGATTATCATTCGACAACTTACCAGATAAATTATAATAATCAGTGGTAGGATCATGTGTGACTTTCAAATCATTGCTATTTAAAATGCTTGTTAAATCACCATTTTGAATCAAAAATTGATTGTTTTCGATTTTTTGTTTCAGCGCGGGATCTTTTACGTCTTTTGTGAAAACGATTTTATTATTAACTACTTTTACTGGATAACTTTTGTATGTCGAGTCAGTAGCATTTTTTCTATCGTTTGTAGTTGTGTCATATTCACCAGTTATTTTATGTGTGTTCTTATCTACCTTTAACAACATACGGTCTTCTTTTAAAAGCTCATCTGATCCAACAACTGAATAAGAGGATTCTATATACCATGTGTCTTGATCATTATTTTCATAATGGGGATTATCGTGACCATCAATTTCATAAAGCGTTTCTAAGTTTTTAATAGGATATGTACTTAGTACTTTTTTAAGGCCATCTTTCAAATGAATTTGTTCCCACTTCATTGCCAAAAACATACCGCCACTGACTACAATTGAAATAATAATAATTGCTGCTAAGTTTAACCAGAAAATTTTATACGCTTTCATACATTCCCACCGTTTCTTAAAATACTTCATTAACATTATAATAATATATTTTAAAAAATATTTACATCAGTATTAAAGTGAATATCAAATTTTAAATTTATGAAAATAATAGATATTTATAAAAAACGGGAAAGGTATACAATAAAAAACACTGTATGACGTTTGATCAGTCACACAGTGTAGATAACAATTAAAATGTTGTTGCCAATTTTTCAGCATTATTAATACTAGTTGCTTTAATTTCTTCAGTCTTATGAGGTTCGGCATTGTGGCCTTCGATAATGATTGTTTCATATGATGGCACACCTAAGAATGTCATAATTGTTCTTAAATAACGATCACCCATTTCAAAATCAGCAGCAGGGCCTTCTGTATAATAGCCACCACGTGATTGAATGTGTAATACTTTTTTGTCAGTTAGTAAACCTTGTGGTCCTTCAGCAGAATATTTAAAAGTTTTACCTGCAATTGAAATTGCATCAATATATGCTTTAACTACAGGTGGGAAAGAAAGGTTCCACATAGGCGTTACAAATACATATTTATCTGCACTTAAAAATTCTTCTAAAATGTCACTCAATCTTGAAACTTTCATTTGTTCATCATCAGTTAACGGTTCGCCATTACTCATTTTCCCCCAACCAGTTAATACATCTTTGTCAATAACTGGAATATAAGTTTCAAATAAATCAATATGTTTCACTTCATCTTCAGGATGTTGTTGTTGATATGTTTCGATAAATGCTTTACCAGCCGCCATAGAATTTGATACCAGTTCATTAAAAGGATGTGCTGTAATATACAATACTTTTGCCATTTGAAAATTCTCCTCTGTTTCTGTTATTTTCTTAAGTATAATTATTATACTCGATATAAAATTTAATATCAATCAAAATATTCAAATTACCATCATTTTCTTCATCTATATTTGGCAGTACTACTAAAGTATGAGTGCATTTAATTATGAAATAGTTGATTTAGAATATATACTTAATACCCAAAATATATGAAGGATGGATGCCACTATGACAAAGCGACCAAAACGTATTTTGGCAACAATTATCATTTTTCTTTCACTATTATTTACGATTATTTATATAGATGACATTCAAAAATGGTTTAACCAATATACCGATAAATTGACACAAAATCATAAAGGAAAAGGACACTCAAAATGGGAAGACTTTTTTAGAGGGAGTCGGATTACTGAAACTTTTGGTAAATATCAGCATTCACCATTTGATGGTAAGCATTATGGCATTGATTTTGCATTGCCAAAAGGTACACCAATTAAAGCACCGACGAATGGTAAAGTAACACGTATCTTTAATAATGAATTAGGCGGCAAGGTATTACAGATTGCCGAAGACAATGGAGAATATCACCAGTGGTATCTACACTTAGACAAATATAATGTCAAAGTAGGTGATCGAGTCAAAGCAGGTGATATTATTGCATATTCAGGCAATACAGGTAAACAAACGACAGGCGCACATTTACATTTTCAAAGAATGAAGGGTGGCGTAGGTAATGCATATGCAGAAGATCCAAAACCGTTTATCGATCAGTTACCTGATGGGGAACGTAGCCTATATGATTTGTAGTTATAGAAGAGTGCCCGCAGTCTAAAAAATTAAGCAATTATTATGTGAGTAGAATGCTTACATAATGGTTGCTTTTTTCAATGAAAATCGAAATGCTAAGTCATACTTGTTTGATTTAGATATTACTACAAAAATGTAAGACAAGGTTGTTAGCATTGGCAGTGAAATTTCGCACGTAAAAAAATCATCATTGTCACACTAAAAATAGTTGTGCGCTATATCAATTTTCTGTATAAAAGTTTAATTCTGACAGTAATGTAAACGTTTACAATTTATGATTGACATTAATAATAAGTGACTATATGATTTATGTAAGTACTTGTGCAAACGTTTTCACAAAGTGTATTGCACAATCAAATTGTAAACAAAGTATGGGAGGCATAACATGGCAGAATTAAAGTTAGAGCATATTAAAAAGACGTATGATAACAACAATACTGTAGTGAAAGATTTTAATCTACATATTACTGACAAAGAATTCATTGTATTTGTTGGACCATCGGGATGTGGTAAATCAACAACATTACGAATGGTTGCTGGACTAGAGTCTATCACATCTGGAGATTTTTATATTGATGGGGAACGCATGAACGATGTTGAACCAAAGAATAGAGATATTGCGATGGTATTTCAAAACTATGCATTATATCCACATATGACTGTTTTTGAAAATATGGCATTTGGGCTAAAGCTACGTAAAGTGAATAAAAAAGAGATTGAACAAAAAGTTAATGAAGCAGCAGAAATATTAGGATTAACTGAGTATCTTGGTCGTAAACCAAAAGCGTTATCTGGTGGACAGCGTCAACGTGTTGCTTTGGGCAGAGCTATTGTTAGGGATGCGAAAGTCTTTTTAATGGATGAACCATTATCGAATCTAGATGCGAAGCTTCGAGTACAAATGCGCACAGAAATATTGAAATTACATAAGCGACTTAATACTACGACAATTTATGTTACACATGATCAAACTGAAGCATTGACGATGGCTAGTCGAATTGTTGTTTTGAAAGATGGCGACATTATGCAAGTCGGCACACCTAGAGAAATATATGATGCCCCTAATTGCATATTTGTGGCGCAATTTATCGGCTCACCAGCAATGAATATGTTGAATGCCACAGTTGAAATGGATGGATTGAAGATAGGAACACACCATTTTAAATTACATAATAAAAAATTTGAAAAGTTAAAAGCTGCTGGCTACTTAGATAAGGAAATTATTTTAGGTATTCGAGCTGAAGACATTCATGAAGAACCAATATTTATTCAAACTTCTCCAGAAACACAATTTGAATCTGAAGTAGTTGTATCCGAACTGTTAGGTTCAGAAATTATGGTACATAGCACATTCCAAGGAATGGAAATGATTTCTAAATTAGATTCAAGAACACAAGTGATGGCGAACGACAAGATTACACTAGCATTTGATATGAATAAGTGTCACTTTTTTGATGAAAAAACAGGAAATCGTATCGTCTAAGGGGGAGTATTCATGTCTAAAATTATAAAATGTATCACGTTAGCCGTGGTAATGTTATTAATCGTAACTGCATGTGGCCCTAATCGTTCGAAAGAAGATATAGATAAAGCATTGAATAAAGATAATTCTAAAGACAAGCCTAACCAACTTACGATGTGGGTGGATGGCGACAAGCAAATGGCGTTTTATAAAAAAATTACGGATCAATATACTAAAAAAACTGGCATAAAAGTAAAGCTTGTAAATATTGGTCAAAATGATCAACTAGAAAATATTTCGCTAGACGCTCCTGCTGGAAAAGGTCCAGATATCTTTTTCTTAGCACATGATAATACTGGAAGTGCCTATCTACAAGGCTTAGCTGCTGAAATCAAATTATCAAAAGATGAGTTGAAAGGTTTCAATAAGCAAGCACTTAAAGCGATGAATTATGACAATAAGCAACTAGCATTGCCAGCTATCGTTGAAACAACCGCACTTTTCTATAATAAAAAATTAGTGAAAAATGCACCGCAAACGTTAGAAGAAGTTGAAGCTAATGCTACCAAACTAACTGATAGTAAAAAGAAACAATACGGTATGTTATTTGATGCTAAAAATTTCTATTTTAATTATCCGTTTTTATTCGGCAATGATGATTATATTTTCAAGAAAAATGGCAGTGAATATGATATTCATCAGCTAGGACTAAATTCAAAACATGTCGTCAAGAATGCTGAACGATTACAAAAATGGTACGACAAAGGGTATCTTCCTAAGGCAGCAACACATGATGTCATGATTGGTCTTTTTAAAGAAGGAAAAGTAGGACAATTTGTCACTGGACCGTGGAACATTAATGAATATCAAGAAACGTTTGGTAAAGATTTAGGAGTAACAACATTGCCTACAGATGGTGGCAAACCTATGAAACCATTTCTCGGTGTACGTGGTTGGTATTTATCTGAATATAGTAAACATAAGTATTGGGCTAAAGATTTAATGCTGTATATCACTAGTAAAGATACATTACAAAAATATACAGATGAAATGAGCGAAATTACTGGACGTGTTGACGTGAAATCTTCTAATCCAAATTTAAAAGTGTTTGAAAAGCAAGCACGTCATGCTGAACCGATGCCTAATATCCCTGAAATGCGACAAGTTTGGGAGCCGATGGGCAATGCAAGCATATTTATCTCAAATGGTAAGAATCCTAAACAAGCGTTAGATGAGGCGACGAATGATATAACGCAAAATATTAAGATTCTTCATCCGTCACAAAATGATAAGAAAGGAGATTAGTTATGAAGAAACGTAACCCTAAATTAGCGGCGTTATTATCTGTTATACCTGGTTTGGGACAGTTTTATAATAAAAGACCCATTAAAGGTACGATATTTTTTATCTTTTTCATCAGCTTTATTTCTGTATTTTATAGCTTTTTAAATATTGGTTTTTGGGGATTGTTCACATTAGGGACAGTACCTAAGTTAGACGATTCTCGTGTCTTACTTGCACAAGGTATTATTTCTATCTTACTCGTTGCTTTTGCAATCATGCTATATGTCATTAATATTTTAGATGCATATCGTAATGCTGAACGATTTAATCGCAATGAGGAAATAAAGGATCCGAAGGCACGTATGGTTGCAACATGGGACAAGACGTTCCCATACTTACTAATCTCACCAGGTACATTCTTATTGATATTTGTAGTTGTATTTCCATTAATATTTATGTTTGGAGTAGCATTTACAAACTACAATTTATACAACGCGCCTCCGAGACACACATTAGAATGGGTTGGTTTAGATAACTTTAAAACGTTATTCACAATTGGCGTTTGGCGTAAAACATTTTTCAGTGTTATTACTTGGACATTAGTATGGACGCTTGTTGCAACGACACTTCAAATTGCATTAGGGCTGTTTTTGGCAATTATTGTAAATCACCCTGTCGTCAAAGGTAAGAAATTTATCCGTACTGTGTTAATCCTACCCTGGGCTGTACCATCATTTGTGACAATTTTAATATTTGTAGCGTTATTTAATGATGAATTTGGTGCGATAAATAATGATATATTGCAACCTTTATTAGGTGTTGCACCAGCATGGTTAAGTGATCCATTTTGGGCAAAAGTGGCATTAATTGGCATTCAAGTATGGCTTGGTTTCCCATTTGTCTTTGCACTGTTCACTGGTGTACTGCAAAGTATTTCATCAGATTGGTACGAAGCAGCAGATATGGATGGTGCGTCTAGTTGGCAAAAGTTTAGAAACATCACATTCCCGCATGTCATTTACGCCACAGCGCCATTGTTAATTATGCAATATGCAGGTAATTTCAATAATTTTAATCTTATTTATCTATTTAATAAAGGTGGTCCACCAGTGTCAGGGCAGAATGCTGGTAGTACAGATATCTTGATATCTTGGGTGTATAATCTGACATTTGAGTTTAACAACTTTAACATGGGTGCAGTTGTGTCATTAATTATTGGCTTTATTGTTGCTATTGTCGCATTTATTCAATTCAGACGTACAAGTACGTTTAAAGATGAGGGAGGTTTATAAGGTGGCAAAGAAGAAAAACATATTAAAAGCAATCGGTATTTATAGTTTTATAGCGATGATGTTTGTCATCATTTTATATCCACTACTGTGGACATTTGGCATTTCCCTTAATCCAGGTACGAACTTGTATGGTGCCAAAATGATACCAGACAATGCAACATTTAAAAATTATGCATTCTTACTATTCGATGACAGTAGTCAATACCTGACTTGGTATAAAAATACGCTTATCGTAGCATCTGCAAATGCACTGTTTAGCGTGATATTTGTCACGTTAACAGCATATGCTTTTTCTAGATATCGCTTTGTTGGTCGTAAATACGGGCTGATTACATTTTTGATTTTACAAATGTTCCCTGTATTAATGGCAATGGTCGCAATCTATATTTTGCTAAATACAATTGGATTATTAGATTCTTTATTTGGACTAACACTAGTATATATTGGTGGATCAATACCGATGAATGCCTTTTTAGTGAAAGGTTACTTCGATACGATTCCAAAAGAACTTGATGAATCTGCCAAAATTGATGGTGCAGGGCATATGCGTATTTTCTTACAAATTATGCTACCGCTCGCTAAGCCGATTTTAGCAGTTGTTGCTTTATTCAATTTTATGGGGCCATTTATGGACTTTATATTACCTAAAATACTATTAAGAAGTCCTGAAAAATTCACATTAGCAGTTGGATTGTTCAACTTTATTAATGATAAGTATGCAAATAATTTCACAGTGTTTGCAGCAGGGGCAATTATGATTGCAGTACCTATAGCAATCGTATTCTTGTTCTTGCAACGCTATTTAGTATCAGGTTTAACAACAGGTGCGACAAAAGGTTAGTTTGAAATTAGGAGCGGGGCAGAAATAGTAAAGAACCACTAATGAATTTATTGTGTAGTGGCTCTTACAAACTAGCCACAGCTAATATGTACCTAAAAATAGGAATACATGAGTAAAACTCATGTATAAGAAATACTAATTTCTAAAGAAAAAGTATTTCTTATGTTGAGGGCTCACCAATATAACATTGTATAGCCTAGAACGTTGATTGATGTTTAAGGCTCGACATACGCACTAATGACGATAAAGATTTAAAGGAGGACGTTATGATGACGATTAAAGTTGGAATCATTGGGTGTGGTGGTATTGCGAATGGCAAGCACATGCCAAGTTTACAAAAAGTTGAAAATGTTGAAATGACTGCATTTTGTGACGTAGACATTTCGAAAGCAGCGTGTGCGGCAGAAGCATACGGTACTGACAATGCAAAGGTTTATGATGATTACAAAGCATTGTTAAAAGATGACACGATTGATGTTATCCATGTTTGTACGCCAAATAATTCGCATTGTGAAATTACTGTAGCAGGATTGCATGCCGGTAAACATGTGATGTGTGAAAAACCAATGGCTAAAACGACAGCAGAAGCTCAAAAAATGATAGATACAGCTAAATCAACAGGTAAAAAATTAACAATAGGTTATCAAAATCGCTTCAGAGCAGATAGTCAATTTTTATATAAATCAGCGCAACGTGGCGACTTAGGTGACATTTATTTCGGAAAGGCACATGCCATTCGTCGTCGAGCAGTACCAACATGGGGTGTCTTTCTTGATGAAGAAGCTCAAGGTGGAGGACCATTAATCGATATCGGTACACACGCTTTAGATTTAACGTTATGGATGATGGATAATTATGAACCAGAATCAGTGATGGGTTCAACATTCCATAAATTAAATAAACAGCATGATGCGGCAAACGCATGGGGTTCATGGAATCCAGATGAATTTACAGTTGAAGACTCTGCGTTTGGCTTTATTAAAATGAAGAATGGAGCGACGATCATTTTAGAATCCGCTTGGGCGATTAATTCTTTAGAAGTGGATGAGGCAAAATGTTCATTATCAGGAACGAAAGCAGGGGCTGATATGAAAGATGGTCTACGTATTCATGGTGAAGATATGGGCACACTTTATACCAAACACGTTGAATTGGAAAACAAAGGCGTCGACTTTTATGAAGGTAATGAAGTGGATGAAGCTGAAGAAGAAGCAAAAGCTTGGATTGATGCAGTTGTAAATGATACTGAACCAGTTGTGAAACCGGAACAAGCAATGGTAGTTACAAAAATTCTTGAAGCGATTTATCAGTCTGCAAAATCAGGCAAAGCAATTTACTTTGAATAACATCATACGGTAAGGAGGCACATCATGACAAAATTAAAAGTTGGTGTGATAGGTGTTGGTGGTATTGCACAAGACCGTCATATTCCAGCATTGCTGAAACTCAAAGACACAGTCTCGTTAGTTGCAGTACAAGATATTAATACAGTGCAGATGATTGATGTTGCGAAGCGCTTTAATATACCTCATGCAGTTGAGACACCTAGCGAGCTGTTTAAACTTGTTGATGCGGTGGTCATTTGTACACCTAATAAATTCCATGCTGATCTTTCTATAGAAGCATTGAATCATGGCGTCCATGTATTGTGTGAAAAGCCAATGGCAATGACGACGGAAGAATGTGATCGCATGATTGAAGCGGCTAATAAAAATCACAAATTATTAACTGTCGCATATCATTATCGCCATACGGATGTCGCAATTACTGCTAAAAAAGCAATTGAATCAGGTGTGGTTGGTAAACCTTTAGTAGCACGTGTACAAGCGATGCGTAGGCGTAAAGTGCCTGGCTGGGGCGTTTTTACTAATAAAGCGTTGCAAGGTGGCGGTAGCTTAATCGATTATGGTTGCCACTTGTTAGATTTATCTTTGTGGCTACTAGGTAAAGATATGGTGCCGCATGAAGTGCTAGGAAAAACATATAATCAATTGAGCAAACAACCGAATCAAATTAATGATTGGGGAACATTTGATCACACTAAATTTGATGTAGATGATCATGTTACTAGTTATATGACATTTGCCAATCGAGCAAGCATGCAGTTTGAATGTTCGTGGTCTGCAAATATAAAGGAAGATAAGGTACACGTTAGTTTATCAGGCGAAGATGGCGGTATCAATTTATTTCCATTTGAAATATATGAGCCCCGCTTTGGAACTATTTTTGAAAGCAAAGCTAATGTTGAGCATAACGAAGACATTGCTGGTGAGAGACAGGCGCGTAACTTTGTCAATGCGTGTATAGGGATAGAAGAGATTGTCGTGAAACCGGAAGAAGCACGCAATGTCAACGCCCTTATAGAAGCGATTTATCGTAGCGATCTTGATAACAAGAGCATACAACTTTAATGATTATTATATATAATACAAAATTCTCAATATAAAAAGAAGGAGTGCTTTTCAATGAAAATAGGTGTATTTTCAGTATTATTTTACGATAAAAATTTTGAAGATATGTTAGATTATGTCGCAGAATCTGGATTGGATATGATTGAAGTTGGAACAGGTGGTAACCCAGGAGATAAATTTTGTAAGTTAGATGAGTTGTTAGAAAATGAAGACAAGCGACAAGCATTTATGAAGTCAATCACAGACAGAGGCTTACAAATAAGTGGTTTCAGTTGTCATAACAATCCAATTTCTCCAGATCCGATAGAAGCGAAAGAAGCCGATGAAACGTTACGTAAAACAATCCGTTTAGCAAATCTATTAGACGTGCCAGTTGTTAATACATTTTCTGGCATTGCAGGATCAGATGATACCGCTAAAAAGCCTAATTGGCCTGTTACACCTTGGCCAACAGCCTACTCTGAAATTTATGATTATCAGTGGAGTGAAAAGTTGATACCATATTGGCAAGATTTAGCTGAGTTTGCAAAAGAGCAAGATGTAAAAATTGCCATAGAGTTGCATGCAGGATTTTTAGTGCATACACCATATACGATGTTGAAGTTGCGTGAGGCTACAAATGAATATATCGGTGCTAACTTAGATCCTAGTCATTTATGGTGGCAAGGTATTGACCCAATTGCTGCGATTCGCATATTAGGCCAAGCAAATGCAATTCATCACTTCCATGCTAAAGATACGTATATTAATCAAGAAAATGTAAATATGTATGGTCTAACTGATATGCAACCATATGGTAACGTTGCAACAAGAGCATGGACATTCCGTACAGTTGGTTATGGACATAGTCCATATGTATGGGCAGATATCATAAGTCAACTTATTATTAATGGATATGATTATGTATTAAGTATTGAACATGAAGATCCTATTATGTCAGTAGAAGAAGGTTTCCAAAAAGCTTGTCAAACTTTGAAATCTGTTAATATTTACGACAAGCCAGCAGACATGTGGTGGGCATAATACGAACTCGAGGTTAGTCTGAAGTTTGTCTGAAGTAAGACTGGTGGCAGTGTTGAATAAATGCATATGTCGCCATGCCATTGCCAAAAATTTCACACCTTAAATTAAGTCATTGTTTGTAAAGAAGGTGTACTTTATATAAGTATATAGCGATGGTCATACCCATTTACAGTAACAATCCTCACCATTGAAAAGAGTATATAACCTTTTCAATGGTGAGGTATATGATAATAAAAAAGCCTGTTGTCACAATGGTCATAGACACGACATACTTTAAAGGTTTCTGAATATAATATATCAGAACGCACTTTAAAGATGGACGTCGATGTCGACTAATGTGATGACAGGCTTTCATTTTTAAATATTCATTAATTTTTCTTCTTGTTTAATACGTACATATAAGAAATACGCATACGGTACTAATAAAATAGTTGTATATGTTGCGTGTGTTAATAATAATACACCGATTAATTCAGGAATAATATTTAAGAAGTAATTTGGGTGTTTTGTAATTTTATATAATCCAGATTTAATAATAGGATGGTTAGGTAAAATGAATAATTTTAATGTCCAAATACCACCTAAAGTTTTAATAACCATAAATAACATGATATAAGCAAAGATTAATATAACTAAGCCAATACCATTTGCAAAGCTAAATGTATCTTTATTAATAAATGCCTCTACACCAGCCAATACATAAATTAAAACGTGTGTCATTGCTAAAAACTTCGAATTTTTAACGCCATATTCAACTGCACCGTCTGCTTTTAATTGTTTTGAGTGATTAATAGATATCTTTAAGCTGACAAGTCTGATACAGAAAAAGATAAGTAATATAGATAGAATCATGATGTCCTCCGTCATTATGTCATATGTATAAGCGTTGATTTTGACAACATAAAGTATTTTATAGATAAAACTTGTCAAATACTATTAACTATTTATTAATTTTAGTACATAAATATGTTTCTAAGTATGTGTTTATGTTCAGTATTTTGGATAATTTAATAATTTTAAGGATATTAAGCGCTTACACCGACGTGATATATTTGGCTTAACGAAAATGATTGAGGTGACAGAGATGAACTTTTTTGATATCCATAAGATTCCGAACAAAGGCATTCCATTATCGGTGCAACGTAAATTATGGCTTAGAAACTTCATGCAAGCTTTCTTCGTAGTGTTCTTTGTTTATATGGCTATGTATTTAATTCGAAACAACTTTAAGGCGGCACAACCGTTTTTAAAAGAGGAAATTGGATTATCTACATTAGAACTTGGTTATATCGGATTAGCATTTAGTATCACGTACGGTTTAGGGAAAACATTACTTGGATATTTTGTCGATGGACGTAACACAAAACGTATTATCTCATTCTTACTTATCTTGTCTGCGATTACAGTTTTAATTATGGGATTTGTGTTAAGTTACTTTGGTTCTGTAATGGGATTATTAATTGTACTTTGGGGACTTAACGGGGTGTTCCAATCAGTTGGTGGACCTGCAAGTTATTCAACGATTTCAAGATGGGCGCCAAGAACGAAACGTGGCCGATACTTAGGTTTCTGGAATACATCACATAATATCGGTGGTGCCATTGCAGGTGGTGTTGCACTTTGGGGTGCTAATGTATTCTTCCATGGAAATGTTATAGGGATGTTCATTTTCCCATCGGTGATTGCATTACTTATTGGTATCGCAACATTATTTATCGGAAAAGATGATCCAGAAGAATTAGGCTGGAATCGTGCTGAAGAAATTTGGGAAGAGCCGGTTGATAAAGAAAATATTGATTCTCAAGGTATGACAAAATGGGAGATCTTTAAAAAATATATCCTGGGAAATCCTGTTATATGGATTCTATGTGTTTCAAACGTCTTTGTATACATTGTACGAATCGGTATTGATAACTGGGCACCGTTATATGTGTCAGAGCATTTACACTTTAGTAAAGGCGATGCAGTTAATACGATATTCTATTTTGAAATTGGTGCTTTAGTTGCAAGTTTATTATGGGGCTACGTATCAGACTTATTAAAAGGTCGTCGTGCAATTGTAGCTATTGGCTGTATGTTTATGATTACATTTGTTGTCTTATTCTACACAAATGCTACAAGTGTAATGATGGTTAACATTTCATTGTTTGCATTAGGTGCATTAATCTTTGGTCCGCAATTATTAATTGGTGTATCATTGACTGGTTTTGTTCCTAAAAATGCCATCAGTGTAGCAAACGGAATGACAGGTTCATTCGCGTATCTATTCGGTGACTCAATGGCAAAAGTTGGTTTGGCGGCTATTGCTGATCCAACACGTAACGGTTTAAACATCTTTGGATATACATTAAGTGGATGGACAGATGTTTTCATCGTCTTCTATATTGCATTATTCCTAGGCATGATTTTATTAGGAATCGTTGCTTTCTATGAAGAAAAGAAAATTAGAAGTTTAAAAATCTAATATCAATCGGATTAAAAGTATCGCCAATTTATTGCAGTATAGTTGGCAATCCTGCCCCGACGGCATGTGCGTGAAGAGATGAAAGATACTGCTTCTACCCTTGCAAATATATCATCTCTATGTCTCGGGGCAGATCATAATTCCCTGTTATGAAGTATCCTTATTTGCCCGACTTAGGGTGACTCAATGAATTTACTCCTTACAATAAAGACATATAGCGGTGTCAATATTGTAGGGAGTATTGTTTTATATTTAAACTCTCTAAAAAGCGGACTGAAAGAAAAGTGAAAACTTCTCTAGCAGTCCGCTTTTTCATAGAACAAAATGGATGTGCCATAATCATTAGTTATTTGTTAATCTATTTTGCTTGCTTACAATAATCACTTGGCGACATTTGTAAATATTTTTTAAAATGATAGCTAAACATTTTATACTCTGAAAAGCCTACTTTGTCTGCAATTTCATAGTGCTTATAATGTCGATCTAACAATTGCAGAGATTGTAAAATACGATAGCGATTTAAATAATCGACAATTGTAATACCAACATGATCTTTAAATGTTCGCATCGCATACGATTCACTAACATCGATATGTTGAATTAAATCTGAAACAGTCACTTTCGTTTGATAAGATTGCTTAATTTGATCAACAATCTGATTTACATAATAATCATCGTATTCTACTTTTAATAATGGTTGGAAGGCATCATGACAAGATGCTAAGCTACGGCCGTTCTGTGATTGTTGCTCTAATAAGGTACGAACAAGTCTTCCTAAAATAACTTCTAATTGTGCATGGTCTACTGGTTTTAATAAATAATCAAGAACATGATGTTGAATGCCGGCTTTCATATATTCAAAGTCATCGTAACTCGATAATATGATGACATTACAATCTAGATGCGCAATATCATTGAGTAAATCGACGCCATTTTTACGTGGCATACGAATATCAGTAATTACTAATTCTGGCTGATGTTGTTGAATTAGTGATAATGCTTCAACACCATCTTTAGCAGTGTATATTGTATTGAAATGATAGTCTCCCCAAGGAATGATTTGCTTTAAACCTTCTCGAATAATTCGCTCATCATCACAAATAACTACCTTAAACATCTACATTCCCCCTTGAAAGTGGTATTTTATAACAAATTAACGTACCTTGATTACGCTTTGAAAAAATATGGAGTCGTGCATGTGAACCATATTGAATCATTGCTTTATTGTGTAAATGATTTAATCCCAAATGCTTAGTATCAAATACATCATTATTAAGAGATTGGCGTACATATTGCAGGCGAGATGACGACATCCCAATACCATTGTCGCAAACTAAAACATGTAAATTCTGACGTGCCAATGTCAGGCGTATAGTAATGTCTAGTGACTCAGTATCTCTACCATGTTTAATAGCATTTTCTATGAGTGGCTGAAGCATCATTTTACCAATTGTCTGGTGACGCGCTTCTTCAGAACTTTCGATATGGAGCTTAATCATGTCATCAAAACGGATGTTTTGTATCGCAACATACTGTTCAATGTAGTTCAACTCTTCGTTTAATTCCACTGTATGTGAGTTTGTACGTAATGAGTAACGTAACATTTGCGATAATTGTTGGACCACAGTTTGTGCTAATTTCGGAGATAACGTAATTAAATATTGTATTGTTTGCATCGTATTGAATAGGAAATGAGGTTGGAATTGGCGTTCTATTTCCTTTAACTGAATATCACGCAAGCGACGTTCTGTATGCTCAATAGAATGGATCAGTTGCTCATTTGATTCAAATAAATCGTAAATATAATTATTAATTTCTTCTAGTTCACTGTTGTTTTTTAAAGGCGTATATGTACCTAGATGACGATTTTTGGCATAGTAAATTTTTTGAATAATCGTTTCGATATCTTTTGTTTGTCGTTTAGCCATATTATCTGCGCTAATGAAACCAAATATTACTAGTAAAACAAGAACTACGGCCATAACAATTAACAACGTGATACCATCTTCAATGTTTTCATGTATATCTTTATAAATAATGAGACGATGGTCAGCACGGTTTAATTTTACAGATTCATTCATAAATCCGAATTGTTGTGGTCTATACTTTTCACCTATAGTAAAACGGTCATCGTTGGCGTATAAAATATTGTCATATTGATCAACGATAAGTGCGAATTGTCGGTTATCTTTCTTAATTTCACTTAAACGTGGGGTGTTAGCCATATAAATTTTAAGCATATATGTACTATTTTTGAATTTAAGCTGATGCGTTGAAAATAAATACATATTTTTAGTGTTTAAATGTTCATAATTATTGGTTATAAACTGATTTGGTCCAGATAATTCATAATAAAGTGTTGCGGGCTGTTGGTGTATTAATTTTAATAATTCACGTTTTGTAGCGGTAACATCATGATGATTTGTTAAATCGAGCTCTTGAAACGAATTATTATGCTGTGTAATAAATGTCTGAATCTGCTTTTCAGTGTGATGTAAAGATAACTGACTTTCATCAACATGTTGATGAATCGTACGATGCTCAATCCAAATATAGATGGCATAGAAGCTTACTAGTCCAATAATAATGACTAAAAATACTGGAAAAATAGTAGACGCAAATAACGATCGTCTCAATTGATGTCTATAAGGTTTGTATGCCGTCATTGAATCATCTCCAAAAATTTATGATGTGGAATGTCCGGTAATTTAGATTTCGGTATTAAAGGTATGTTCTTAAGATTTTCGATAGACTGATCGCTTTGTTCACTAACATCCTTTCGAATTGACTTGGCATCGAACTCTGCAACTAATCGTTGTTGTACTGAGCGGCTTGTTAAATATTGCACTAACTTTTTACGCTTAGGATGAGGGTGTGCATTTTTAACTAAAGCAATACCATCAACATTTAACATTGTTCCTTCAATTGGATAAACGATTGATACAGGATAACCTTTGTTTTTCCATGTGCGTGCATCTTGTTCGTAGCTTAGACCTGCGTAATATTTACCTTTTGCAACATCTTCAATGACTTTAGACGTCTTTGACAGTTGCATCGCATGGTTTTGGAATTGATGCACATCACTTACTCGATGATGCATGCTATAAATAGCACGCATATGTTGATAGCCTGTCGTTGTTGTATTTGGATTTGAGTACGCAATTTTACCTTTAAGTATAGGTTGTAATAAATCTTGATAACCTCGAATCTTAATATCTCCTTGTAAATCTGAATTAACTACTATAACTGTTGGCATTAATAGAAAACTAGTAACATATTTATTGTTCGAGCGATAATCCTCTAATTGCTGTGTTACAGATGTATCTTGATAGGGAACAAAATCTTCTGGATGATCAATTGTTTCTGACAACACACCACCCATAAATACATCACCACGCTCCGAAAGATCTTCATTATGCAAGTTTGAAAGCAGTACTTGAGTAGATCCGTGTTTAATTTCAATTTTGACATGCTCTTGTTTTTCAAAATCATTTAAAATTGGACGAATCAAGTTTGATTGATACGGAGAATAAACTGTTAATACATTTTTATCTGATTCAGAGTGACGCGTATTAGCGCATGCTGATAAAAAAATGAGAAATAATAGTAAGATATAAATTTTTGATTTCATGATATCCCATCAATTCTATGTATATTTTAATACAATAATTTTAGCAATAAATGACGCATAAGTAATGTTAAATATTTAGAAATGTTTATAGATGACCTGTTAAGACGTTGCAAATGTTGTGATAGCACATAATTTTTGTTTGTCAAGACGACTTACCGAAGCTGTAAAATCAAACTGTTATATTTTATTTGTAGCTGTTATATAAAAATTGGCAAGATATTGAATGGTTCAAAAGTAAATTTTTACGTCAATAAAAGTATTTAATCCTGTCTCTTCATATATAAAAGTAAATCTTTCTAAGTATTGATTTAACGCTTATTAACAATCATTTTTTATAAACAAATATATCCACCTAAATTAACTTTTAAAGCAATGAAAATAGTGAACATTATAACTGTTGTGTAACAGAATGCAATTAGCATATTACTGTTACACAAATTAGTACAGTTTCTATGTTTTGACATACATTTGATGAAAATTGTACATAATTTATGTGAAAAAAATCACAACAAACATGCTACAATGACTATGAAAACGTTAACATAGCATTTCAAATTCACAACATTATACAGATGGAGGCGTTTAGTATGTTAGAAACAAATAAAAATCATGCAACAGCTTGGCAAGGATTTAAAAATGGAAGATGGAACAGACACGTAGATGTAAGGGAGTTTATCCAATTAAACTACACTCTTTATGAAGGTAATGATTCATTTTTAGCAGGACCAACAGAAGCAACTTCTAAACTTTGGGAACAAGTAATGCAGTTATCGAAAGAAGAACGTGAACGTGGCGGCATGTGGGATATGGACACGAAAGTAGCTTCAACAATCACATCTCATGATGCTGGTTATTTAGACAAAGATTTAGAAACAATTGTAGGTGTACAAACTGAAAAACCATTCAAACGTTCAATGCAACCATTCGGTGGTATTCGTATGGCGAAAGCGGCTTGTGAAGCTTACGGTTACGAATTAGACGAAGAAACTGAAAAAATCTTTACAGATTATCGTAAAACACATAACCAAGGTGTATTCGATGCATATTCTAGAGAAATGTTGAACTGCCGTAAAGCAGGTGTAATCACTGGTTTACCTGATGCATACGGACGTGGACGTATTATCGGTGACTATCGTCGTGTTGCTTTATATGGTGTAGATTTCTTAATGGAAGAAAAAATGCACGACTTCAACACGATGTCTACAGAAATGTCAGAAGATGTAATTCGTTTACGTGAAGAATTATCAGAACAATATCGTGCATTAAAAGAATTAAAAGAACTTGGACAAAAATATGGTTTCGATTTAAGCCGTCCAGCAGAAAACTTCAAAGAAGCAGTTCAATGGTTATACTTAGCATATCTTGCTGCAATTAAAGAACAAAACGGTGCAGCAATGAGTTTAGGTCGTACATCAACATTCTTAGATATCTATGCTGAACGTGACCTTAAAGCAGGTGTTATTACTGAAAGCGAAGTTCAAGAAATTATTGACCACTTCATCATGAAATTACGTATTGTTAAATTTGCTCGTACACCTGATTACAATGAATTATTCTCTGGAGACCCAACTTGGGTAACTGAATCTATCGGTGGTGTAGGTATTGACGGACGTCCACTTGTTACGAAAAACTCATTCCGTTTCTTACACTCATTAGATAACTTAGGTCCAGCACCAGAACCAAACTTAACAGTATTATGGTCAGTACGTTTACCTGACAATTTCAAAACATACTGTGCAAAAATGAGTATTAAAACAAGTTCTATCCAATATGAAAATGATGACATTATGCGTGAAAGCTATGGCGATGACTATGGTATCGCATGTTGTGTATCAGCGATGACAATTGGTAAACAAATGCAATTCTTCGGTGCACGTGCGAACTTAGCTAAAACATTACTTTACGCTATCAATGGTGGTAAAGATGAAAAATCTGGTGCACAAGTTGGTCCAAACTTCGAAGGTATTAACAGCGAAGTATTAGAATATGACGAAGTATTCAAGAAATTTGATCAAATGATGGATTGGCTAGCAGGTGTTTACATTAACTCATTAAATGTTATTCACTACATGCACGATAAATACAGCTATGAACGTATTGAAATGGCATTACATGATACAGAAATTGTACGTACAATGGCAACAGGTATCGCTGGTTTATCAGTAGCAGCTGACTCATTATCTGCAATTAAATATGCACAAGTTAAACCAATTCGTAACGAAGAAGGTCTTGTAGTAGACTTTGAAATCGAAGGCGACTTCCCTAAATACGGTAACAATGACGACCGTGTAGATGATATCGCAGTTGATTTAGTAGAACGCTTTATGACTAAATTACGTAGTCATAAAACATATCGTGATTCAGAACATACAATGAGTGTATTAACAATTACTTCAAACGTTGTATACGGTAAGAAAACTGGTAACACACCAGACGGACGTAAAGCTGGCGAACCATTTGCACCAGGTGCAAACCCAATGCATGGCCGTGACCAAAAAGGTGCATTATCTTCATTAAGTTCTGTAGCTAAGATCCCTTACGATTGCTGTAAAGATGGTATTTCAAATACATTCAGTATCGTACCAAAATCATTAGGTAAAGAACCAGAAGATCAAAACCGTAACTTAACTAGTATGTTAGATGGTTACGCAATGCAATGTGGTCACCACTTAAATATTAACGTATTTAACCGTGAAACATTAATAGATGCAATGGAACATCCAGAAGAATATCCACAGTTAACAATCCGTGTATCTGGTTACGCTGTTAACTTCATTAAATTAACACGTGAACAACAATTAGATGTAATTTCTCGTACATTCCATGAAAGTATGTAACAAAATTTAAGGTGGGAGCACTATGCTTAAGGGACACTTACATTCTGTCGAAAGTTTAGGTACTGTCGATGGACCGGGATTAAGATATATATTATTTACACAAGGATGCTTACTTAGATGCTTGTATTGCCACAATCCAGATACTTGGAAAATTAGTGAGCCATCAAGAGAAGTCACAGTTGATGAAATGGTGAATGAAATATTACCATACAAACCATACTTTGATGCATCGGGTGGCGGTGTAACAGTCAGTGGTGGCGAACCATTGTTACAAATGCCATTCTTAGAAAAATTATTTGCAGAATTAAAAGAAAATGGTGTGCACACTTGCTTAGACACATCGGCTGGATGTGCTAATGATACAAAAGCATTTCAAAGGCATTTTGAAGAATTACAAAAACATACAGACTTGATATTATTAGATATAAAACATATTGATAATGACAAACATATTAGATTGACAGGAAAGCCTAATACACACATCCTTAACTTCGCGCGCAAACTGTCAGATATGAAACAACCTGTATGGATTCGACATGTCCTTGTGCCTGGTTATTCTGATGATAAAGACGATTTAATTAAACTAGGGGAATTTATTAATTCTCTTGATAACGTCGAAAAGTTTGAAATTCTGCCATATCATCAGTTAGGTGTTCATAAGTGGAAAACATTGGGCATTGCATATGAATTAGAAGATGTCGAAGCGCCCGATGATGAAGCTGTTAAAGCAGCCTACCGTTATGTTAACTTCAAAGGGAAAATTCCCGTTGAATTATAAATACAATTCAGACCGAAAAGAAAGCATATGTAACTTCAAGAGTGAAGGGGCATATGCTTCTTTTTCAATTGAGTATAGAGTATTAGCAAGACGTAGTAGGTATATGAGACAACTTCTACAATGGTTGAAGGAAGACGTTTTTGTAAGTAGCTATGCTGATAAAGAATGTGATGCCTTGTTAAAGGTGGGGTTCCAATATCATCGAATGGGTTATTAATTGCTACTTGCATATGAATATGAGTCTTTTCAAATTTTTATTGACCCTGAGTAATGAAAAATATTAAGATGAAACTTAATATTAAAGCAATGCGGAGCGTGATTATGAAGAGAATTAGTAAAGATATATGGGCAGTATTTAAATTACTGTATCAAAATAAAGGGCGTTTTAGCATTAACGCCTTACTATTGCAGTTAATCATGATTTTTATTAGTAGTACATACTTAATTTTACTATTTAATATGATGTTAAAAGTAGCTGGGCAAAGCCAACTTACGATTAACAATTGGATGGAAATCGTAAGTCATCCTGCCAGTGTAATACTTCTTATTATATTCATATTAAGTGTTGCTTTTCTGATTTATGTAGAGTTTTCATTGTTAGTTTATATGGTTTATGCCGGCTTTGATCGACAAATTATTACATTTAAATCCATTTTTAAAAATGCCTTTGTCAATGTGCGTAAACTCATAGGTGTACCAGTTATTTTCTTTGTCATTTATTTAATGTTAATGATACCCATTGCCAACCTAGGACTAAGTTCAGTATTAACAAAAAATATTTACATACCTAAATTTTTAACGGAAGAACTTATGAAAACGACGAAAGGTATAATCATTTACGGTACCTTTATGATTGCTGTATTTATCTTAAACTTTAAATTAATATTTACCTTACCGTTAACGATTTTAAACCGCCAATCGTTATTTAAAAATATGAGACTAAGTTGGCAAATTACGAAGCGAAATAAGTTTCGACTTGTTATAGAAATAGTTATATTGGAACTCATCATTGGTGCGATTTTAACATTAATTATTTCAGGAGCAACATATCTTGCTATTTGTGTAGATGAAGAAGGAGATAAGTTTTTAGTCTCCTCAATTTTATTTGTTGTATTGAAAAGCTCATTGTTCTTTTATTATTTATTTACGAAATTATCATTAATCAGTGTGTTAGTACTGCACTTAAAACAAGAGAATGTATTAGACCAACCGGGCTTAGAATTTAAATACCCAAAACCGAAACGGAAGTCTAGGTTCTTTATAATTTCAATGGTGCTTGCAGTGACATGTTTTGTCGGTTATAACATGTACTTACTTTACAATAATACTATCAATACAAACATCTCCATTATTGGCCATCGTGGTTTCGAAGATAAAGGCGTTGAAAATTCGATTCCGTCATTGAAAGCTGCTGCAAAAGCGAATGTCGAATACGTTGAGTTAGATACAATTATGACGAAAGATAAACAATTTGTTGTTAGTCATGATAACAATTTGAAACGTTTAACAGGTGTTAATAAAAATATTTCTGAATCTAATTTCAAAGATGTCGTCGGTTTGAAAATGCGTCAAAATCGACATGAAGCAAAACTTGTATCCTTAGACGAATTTATTGAAACGGCTAAACAATCAAATGTGAAGCTACTAGTAGAGTTAAAGCCACATGGTAAAGAACCAGCAGATTATACACAACGTGTTATTGATATTTTGAAAAAGCATGGTGTTGAACATCAATATCGTGTGATGTCATTGGATTATGATGTGATGACTAAGTTGAAAAAAGAAGCACCATATCTCAAGTGTGGTTATATCATACCGTTACAGTTTGGTCATTTTAAAGAAACATCATTAGATTTCTTTGTCATCGAAGATTTTTCTTATTCGCCAAGACTTGTTAATCAAGCACACTTGGAAAATAAAGAAGTCTATACTTGGACCATTAACGGCGAAGAAGATTTAACGAAATACTTACAAACCAATGTTGATGGTATTATCACAGATGACCCAGCATTAGCTGATCAGATTAAAGAAGAAAAGAAAGACGAAACATACTTTGATCGTTCTATAAGAATATTATTTGAATAATAAAAACAAAGACCTCTAAAGTTATCAAGATAATACTTTCAGAGGTCTTTTTAACGTTGCCATCTATGAGATAGGCAATCGTTTCATTCGTTTATAATCATATGACAAGTATTTGTAAGGTAATTTGGCGTCACACACACTTACATGATTTATTGGTGAATTATTAATTGTTTTGTGAATGCAAAGGGTTAGAAATTGAATCGTAAATACTTTCTAATCTATGTTTCGCTTTAGTCATTTGATCCAAATTTTTAGTGCGTATAGCGGATTTTGCAATATAGTGCGCAGCTAAAATGTCGCGCTTTTGATATGCATCTAAATTTAGGTACGATAATTTATTTAAGTCAGTGTTTACTATTAATTCATGTAATTGATCTACAAGCGCTTGATGTTGATACGTATGTGATGTAGTTTCAGATTTGCTTGCTAATTTAATACCAGTCGTATCAAGGAGCGCCGCTTTAATACCAGCAACTAAATATGTTTTGATTTTCATTTGTGTTGTCATGCTTTGTTACTCCTTTGATGTACATTAATCAAAAAAATTATACACTATTGTATATTGCAAAGCTAATTAACTATAACAAAAAGATAGTTAATGCTTTGTTTATTCTAGTTAATATATAGTTAATGTCTTTTAATATTTTGTTTCTTTAATGTAGATTGGGCAATTACATTTTGGAGGAATTAAAAAATTATGAAAAAGCAAATAATTTCGCTAGGCGCATTAGCAGTTGCATCTAGCTTATTTACATGGGATAACAAAGCAGATGCGATAGTAACAAAGGATTATAGTGGGAAATCACAAGTTAATGCTGGGAGTAAAAATGGGAAACAAATTGCAGATGGATATTATTGGGGAATAATTGAAAATCTAGAGAACCAGTTTTACAATATTTTTCATTTATTGGATCAGCATAAATATGCAGAAAAAGAATATAAAGATGCATTAGATAAATTAAAAACTAGAGTTTTAGAGGAAGACCAATACCTGCTAGAAAGAAAAAAAGAAAAATACGAAATTTATAAAGAACTATATAAAAAATACAAAAAAGAGAATCCTAATACTCAGGTTAAAATGAAAGCATTTGATAAATACGATCTTGGCGATTTAACTATGGAAGAATACAATGACTTATCAAAATTATTAACAAAAGCATTGGATAACTTTAAGTTAGAAGTAAAGAAAATTGAATCAGAGAATCCAGATTTAAGACCATATTCTGAAAGTGAAGAGAGAACAGCATATGGTAAAATAGATTCACTTGTTGATCAAGCATATAGTGTATATTTTGCCTACGTTACAGATGCTCAACATAAAACAGAAGCATTAAATCTTAGGGCAAAAATAGATTTGATTTTAGGTGATGAAAAAGATCCAATTAGAGTGACGAATCAACGTACTGAAAAAGAAATGATTAAAGATTTAGAATCTATTATTGATGATTTCTTCATTGAAACAAAGTTGAATAGACCTCAACACATTACTAGATATGATGGAACTAAACATGATTACCATAAACATAAAGATGGATTTGATGCTTTAGTTAAAGAAACAAGAGAAGCGGTTTCTAAGGCTGACGAATCTTGGAAAACTAAAACTGTCAAAAAATACGGGGAAACTGAAACAAAATATCCTGTTGTAAAAGAAGAGAAGAAAGTTGAAGAACCTCAATCACCTAAAGTTTCTGAAAAAGTGGATGTTCAGGAAACGGTTGGTACAACTGAAGAAGCACCATTACCAATTGCGCAACCACTAGTTAAATTACCACAAATTGGGACTCAAGGCGAAATTGTAAAAGGTCCCGACTATCCAACTATGGAAAATAAAACGTTACAAGGTGTAATTGTTCAAGGTCCAGATTTCCCAACAATGGAACAAAACAGACCATCTTTAAGTGACAATTATACACAACCATCTGTGACTTTACCGTCAATTACAGGTGAAAGTACACCAACGAACCCTATTTTAAAAGGTATTGAAGGAAACTCATCTAAACTTGAAATAAAACCACAAGGTACTGAATCAACGTTGAAAGGTATTCAAGGAGAATCAAGTGATATTGAAGTTAAACCTCAAGCAACTGAAACAACAGAAGCATCACATTATCCAGCGAGACCGCAATTTAACAAAACACCTAAATATGTGAAATATAGAGAAGCTGGTACAGGTATTCGTGAATACAACGATGGAACTTTTGGATATGAAGCGAGACCAAGATTCAACAAGCCATCAGAAACAAACGCATACAACGTAACGACAAATCAAGATGGCACAGTATCATATGGGGCTCGCCCAACACAAAACAAGCCAAGCAAAACAAATGCATATAACGTAACAACACATGCAAACGGCCAAGTATCATATGGCGCTCGCCCGACATACAACAAGCCAAGTGAAACAAATGCATACAACGTAACGACAAATCGAGATGGCACAGTATCATATGGCGCTCGCCCGACACAAAAGAAGCCAAGCGAAACGAATGCATATAACGTAACAACACACGGAAATGGCCAAGTATCATATGGCGCTCGTCCGACACAAAAGAAGCCAAGCAAAACAAATGCATATAACGTAACAACACATGCAAACGGCCAAGTATCATATGGCGCTCGTCCGACATACAACAAGCCAAGTAAAACAAATGCATACAATGTAACAACACATGCAGATGGTACTGCGACATATGGTCCTAGAGTAACAAAATAAGTTTATAACTCTATCCATAGACATACAGTCAATACAAAACATTACGTATCTTTACAACAGTAATCATGCATTCTATGATGCTTCTAACTGAATTAAAGCATCGAACAATCGGAAGCATATTTCTAAATTACTTATTCATTATAGTCTTAAACATAACATGACCTAATATATTACTAACCTATTAAAATAAACCACGCACATCTATGTGACATACGACAATCACAGCAATAATAATTGCTTTAGAAAGTCGTACCGAACTGGAACTTACAAGTCTAGTTCGAACACACACTGATGTGAGTGGTTTTCTTTATTTTAAACATGAACAATCAGATAAGTTACTAGTAGTAGCAAATATTATTAAATCAAAGGGCTTCGATTCATAAAATTTAAAACAATGATTAAAATTAGACGTGTAAATGTTAAATTCTAAAACGGAAATACCCGCTATCCTATTAAACCACTATTTTGTTCGATCACTATATTTCACACAGCTTCAATAATAAAACGAAACTGCTTCAATCTGCTTCAACTTCAGCCTACTTCATTCAATAACAAAACGAATCCGCTTCATACAAAATCAACCATTCTAACGCACATACTCAAATATAGCAGCTGCACCCATACCGACACCAATACACATCGTAACCATGCCGTAACGGCTATCGGGACGTCTACCCATTTCATTAAGTAAACGCGCGGTTAACATTGCGCCTGTAGCACCTAATGGATGTCCTAAAGCAATAGCGCCACCATTCACATTCGTACGTGATATATCTAGCCCTACTTCTTTAATAGATGCAATCGTTTGTGAAGCAAATGCTTCGTTCAATTCGATTAAATCAATATCTTCAACAGATAGATTGCTGAGTGACAATACTTCAGGAATCGCATATGCAGGCCCAATACCCATAATTTTCGGGTCAACGCCTACTGCCTTATAACCAACGAATCGTGCAATAGGTGTCACGCCGAGTTCTTTCACTTTATCTCCAGACATTAAAACTACAAATCCTGCACCATCAGAAAGTGGGGCAGATGTTCCTGCAGTCACAGTGCCGTCAGCTTTAAATACTGTACGTAATTTGGCTAATGCCTCCATCGTGGTATCAGGTCGTATAAATTCATCTTGGTCAAAGATATTTGTGTGTACTTTTGGTCCTGCGTTTGTATATTCAACTGAGTTTACTTGTATTGGAATAATTTCATCTTTGAACCGACCATCACGTTGTGCGTCATAGGCACGTTGATGACTTCTGACAGCATAAGCATCTTGATCTTCGCGTGATACGTCAAATTGGGATGCTATATTTTCAGCAGTTAAACCCATAGGATATGACGCACCTATATCATCATATTGTAAGGTTGGATTGTTTGTGGGCTCGTTGCCACCCATTGGTACGGCACTCATCAATTCAACGCCACCAGCTACAAGTATATCTCCTTGACCAGCCATAATTTGATTGGCTGCAATCGCGATGGTTTGTAATCCTGATGAGCAGTAGCGATTCACTGTTTGACCCGGTACCGTGTCAGATAATCCCGTACGCAATGCAATCGTTCGTGCAATGTTTTGTCCTTGTAATCCTTCTGGAAAAGCCGTACCAACAATGACATCTTCAATCATATTCTTATTGAATTTTCCGTCAATACGTTTCAATACGCCTTGTAATACTTTGGCTGCGACATCATCAGGTCTTTCGTGGAATAATGCGCCTTGCTTTGCTTTCGCTGCGGCTGAACGCCCATAAGCTACAATGTATGCTTCTTGCATGGTTATCATCCTCTCTTAATGACTATCTTTTAATTACGTAATGGCTTACCGGTTTTTAACATATGCGCAATTCTTTCATATGATTTTTTAGATTTTAGTAAGTCAATAAAGCCAATTTTCTCCAACGATTGAATGTAACGTTGATTGATAAATGTATTTCTTGGTAAATCACCACCCGCTAAAATTGTGGCGATATTTAAGGCGATATGATAATCATGGTCGCTAATAAAATGACCGCGTCTTTGCGCATTTAATTGTCCTTGAATCAACGCTTTGAAGTCTTCACCTAAAGCGATATATTGATGTCTAGGATTCGGAATATAGTTTGTTTCTGCTTCATATTTCGCACGTTTGAGCGCAACTTCGACACGTTGTGTTGTATTGAAAATAATCGTATCTGTATCACGTAAATAACCATAACGACGTGCCTCAAAGGCATTTGTAGAGGCTTTCGCAAATGCGATATTCGTCAGTACTTTTGTCATGGAAGCTTGTTTGTCATCAAACTTATGCGATGTGCGTAATATGCGATCAGCCATTTCTGCAAGGCCACCGCCACTCGGTAATAAGCCAACACCTGCTTCAACAAGACCGATATATGTTTCACTTGCAGCGACAACAATAGGTGAGTAAAGTACAAGCTCACAGCCACCGCCTAAGGCACGACCTTGAACAGCTGTGACTACTGGTTTCAAACTATACTTCAAACGATTAAAGCTATAATGTAATTTATCAATTGATTGTGCAACGACATCATCTACAAGACCGTCTTCATGAGCCTTTTTCATTAAGAAAAGGTTAGCACCCACACTGAAATTATTACCATCTGCATAAATAACCATACTTGTGTAATGTTCATTTTCCAGTAAATCAATCGCATCAACTAACGCATCGTTGAATTCATCGGTAATGACATTATTTTTACTTTGTAATTTCAGTAACAGTTGATTATCATGAGTTACGGAAAGTTTGGCATCACCTTTATCCCAAAGTTCATCTTTTACGAAGTGAGAAACAGGCGTTGCATATTCGATGGTCTCATCTTGTTTATAAAAGCCACCGTCTAAATCACTAATCCATTGTGGTAAGTCTCCAAGTTCGTCTTCCATACGTGTTTTAACACGTTCATATCCCATTGCATCCCATAATTGGAATGGACCAAGTTTCCAGTTGAACCCCCAGACAAGCGCACGGTCTATGTCTCGGAAATCATCGGTAGCTTTAGGTACATTGATGGCAGAGTAATAGAAATTATTACGTAATGTCTCCCATAAAAATAGTCCCGCTTCGTCTTGCGCATTGAATATGACATCAAGGTTATGCACTACGTCTTTATTAAATTCATTTAAAATTGGTAATTGCGGTTGAGATACAGGTACATAATCTTGTTTTTCAACATCGTAAACAAGTCGAGCTTTAGTTTCTTTATCCTTTTTGTAAAATCCTTGTTTCGTTTTACGTCCGAGTGCGCCATTTTCAAACAACGTATTTACAATTTTGACATCATGAAAATAAGGTGTTTCTTCAGGTACTTGTTGCATGCCTTTAATTACTGACACTGCAATATCTAAACCGACTAGGTCAGATAGGGCATATGTACCTGTTTTAGGACGACCAATCGCTTGCCCAGTTAAAGCATCCACATCTACAATGCTTAACTTGTGTTGCTCGGCGCGATACATAATATCATTCATTGTTTGCGTGCCGACTCTATTTGCGACAAAGCCAGGCACATCATTGACGACAATGACACCTTTACCTAACACATTTTGCGCGAAATTTTTTACATCTAATATGATAGATTCCTTCGTGTGTGACGTAGGTATTAACTCCACTAATTTCATAATACGTGGTGGGTTAAAGAAATGTAGACCAAAGAATCGTTCTTGATCCTTCTCGTTAAATGCTTTAGCAATCGCATTAATTGGAATACCTGATGTATTTGTAGCGAATAAAGCATCTTCTTTAGCATGTTGTAGAACTTGTTGCCAAACAGCATGCTTAATTTCAATATCTTCTTTGACTGCTTCGATATATAAATCAGCATCATCATTTACCAAGTCATCATCAAAATTACCATATGTTAAATGACTCGCTAGATTTAAGTCGAATAGAAGCGGCCGTTTCTTATCTGTAATTTTATCGTAAGATTTTTTCGCAATGAGATTTGGATCGTTTTTGTCCACTACAATATCTAATAGTTTTACTTTAAGTCCAGCATTCACAAAGAGTGCTGCCAGTTGAGCGCCCATTGTGCCTGCGCCAAGAACGGTTACTTTATTAATTGTCATAGTGATTCCTCCAATTTAGTTGAGGATAAGATAACCATTAAGATAATTGGAATAACGTTGCTATTTTATAAAATTAATTAAGTATCTTTGACAGTCATCTTAGCCTCTTATTTAAGGAAAAAGCTTTATGCTTAAAATAAGTCTTTTTTTAGTGATATTACTGCATCTCATATAATTCTTTGCTATTTATACGAAAGCAGAATCTCCAGTCAAAGCGCGTCCAATTACTAAGGCATTAATTTCATGTGTACCTTCGTACGTGTAAATCGCTTCTGCATCAGAGAAGAAACGTGCAATATCATAATCGTCAGCTAGTATGCCATTACCACCTGTAATACCGCGGCCCATAGCTACTGTCTCACGCAAACGTAAGGCATTCATCATCTTCGCCGTTGAAGTTGCAACCTCGTCATATTCACCATGTGCTTGCATATTAGCTAATTGAGCACATGTTGCCATTGCTTGAGCTAAATTACCTTGCATCATTGCTAGCTTTTCTTGTATTAACTGATATTTACTAATTGGTTTGCCGAATTGCTTACGCTCAGTGACATAATCTAATGTGGCACGTAAAGCGCCAGCCATACCACCTGTAGCCATATAGGCAACGCCTGCTCTCGTTGAATAAAGGATTTTAGCAATATCTTTAAAGCTTGTTATGTTTTGTAAGCGATCCGCTTCATCTACTTTGACATTAGTTAATTTAATTAGTGCGTTAGGAACAATGCGAAGTGCGATTTTATTATCAATAACTTCAATATTGACGCCATCTTGTTCTGGTCTGACTACAAAGCAATGGGGTTTGCCAGTTTCTTTATTTACTGCGAATACTGGAATGACATCAGATACATGTGCACCACCAATCCATTTCTTTTCACCATTGATAACCCAAGTATCGCCCTGGCGTTCAGCGACTGTTTCAAGACCTCCCGCAACGTCCGAACCGTGTTCTGGTTCAGTTAAAGCAAAGCATGTACGCAGTTCATGTGACTGTAATTTAGGTACATATTTCGCAATTTGTTCTTTGCTACCTCCGAAATAGAAAGTGTTATGCCCTAAACCTTGATGAACACCGAGTAGGGTAGCTAAGGAAATATCAAATCGCGCGAGTAGGTAAGACATGAAAAACTGAAATAGTTGACTAGGCATTTTGGCGTTTGGACGATCCTTGTAAAGTAATGGATTGTTAAAATAATTTAATTCTCCCAGATCTTTAAAATAGTCCTCGGGTACAGTAGCGTCTATCCAATGTTGATTAATATTTTCACGGTACTTACTTTCTAGCAATGAATCTACTTGTTGTAAAAATTCGACTTCACCGTCTGTTAAACCTTTAGCAATACTAAGTACATCTTCAGGAAATAATGTTTTTAAGACTGTTTCTTTTTCAAATGTCATATAAATTCCTCCTAAAAATAATATGAATACTAATGTGAAATGCATTTAATTCAAAAACAACACGCTTCGCTTGTAAACGCTTACAAAAAATATCAAAAATTTTTACCACCTTTAAAGTGTTTGTGAGACTTTGTCATTCATCATTTGTCGAATCGCAAGTTTATCTGGTTTCTGCGTACTGTTTAACGGCATATGTGTCACTGGTACATACATTCTTGGGACTTTATAACCTGCTAAACGACTTCGCATATGTTGGTCTAAAATTTCAGCGTAATGAGGTTCATCTTCGCGAAGTATAATGGCTGCAGCAATTGATTCGCCATATTTTGGATGATCATAGCCAACGACCACACACCGGTCTATTAGTGGATGCTCAGCTAAAGCATTTTCGACTTCGGATGGTAAGACATTTTCGCCACCAGTTATGATTAATTCTTTTTTGCGGTCAATAATAAATATATCGCCATCGTCGTCCATCTTCGCTAAATCTCCTGTCAATAAGTAACGACCATGAAACGCTTTAGCAGTCTCTGCTGGTTTATTCCAATATCCTGGCGTGACATTTTTAGCCTTAATTGCAAGTTCGCCAATTTCACCAGTAGGTACTTCTTCACCGTTATCATCAAGGATACGTGCATCAACAAACATGACTGCTTTACCAATACTCATTGGTTTACGTTTTGAATTTTCCGGTGTATTAACAAGTACAAGCGGTGCTTCAGTTAAGCCATAGCCGTTAATAATGTTTATGCCATATTGTTTAAAAGCTGCTTGGATACTTGGTAATGGTTGTGAACCACCTTGGATGATATAATCCATAGCTTTAAAGTTTTCAGGATTAAAATTACTAGCACGTAGCGTACTATAATACATTGTTGGAATCATGATAATAAATGTAGGGTGATATTGTGCAATCATGTCATTCAATTCTTCGCCATTAAAGTAACGTTGAAGAATAAGTGTGCCACCTGACATTAATACTGGTAATACAGTATCGTTAAACCCTAAAACATGGAACATTGGTGTTGATAAAATCGTAATATAGTTTGAATTGAACTTATACGTCAGCTCTAAGTTTGCGCCGTTATGAACAAATGATTCATATGAGAACATCACACCTTTAGGTGATCCAGTTGTACCACTTGTATAAATTAATGCTGCAAGATCTTGTGGTTCAACAGGTGTTGCTTGAAAAGGTTGGTGATAATCTGGATTTACGATTTCATCATATTGCGCTACATCAATATCCATATGCAATAAGTTTTGGTCAATATCGGTGAGTGAACTTAAATGTTTTTCAGCATAGAAGAGCAGTTTTAATTGTGCATCTTCCACAATAGCTGCAATTTCTTTTGGGTTAAGCCGCCAATTCAATGGTAAAAAAACCGCACCTGTTTTAAAACAAGCAAATAATAAATCTAATATTGCAATATCATTTGGCGCAAAAATACCGATAACATCGCCTTTTTTAACACCTTGAGATGTTAAATAATGTGCCATATTATCAGCGCGTGCATTGAGTTGTTGGTATGTCCAAGATGTTTGTTTTGCGTGATCAATAACGGCAGGCTTGTCATCATCGAAGTCTGAGCGCGTTTTTATCCAATCGAAATTCATTAGTATACCCCCTTTAGCTTCACTTTCATACTTTATGAATTGATTGTTTAAGTTCTCCCCATTTTTCTTTGTAAATGCTGGTATCAATTAATTTTAAATGATCAGCAATAATTGGTTTAAAAGCCATTTGATTCAAAATATCTTTATGCAAATCAAGACCTGGTGCAATTTCAATTAGTTTCAAGCCTTGATTGGTGAGCTCGAATACTGCACGATCAGTAACAAAATAGACTTCTTGCTCGAGTGATTGTGAATATTGTGCATTAAAATCTATATGGCTCACATCTGATACAAATTTCTGGTTTTGTCCTTCAGTTTCAATGCTTAATCGTTGATTATGACATGAGACATGACTGCCTGCTACAAAAGTACCTGAAAAGATAATTTTATTTACAGATTGTGTAATGTCTATAAAGCCACCACATCCATTTAGTCGGCCATTAAAGTAAGACACGTTGACATTGCCGTATTGATCAACCTCAGCAAAGCTAAGATAGGCAACTGATACACCATTGTTATAAATAAAATCCCATGCTCGATCATGAGGCATGCGCACATCTGCATTGTAATTCATACCAAAATGTTCACGACTCCCAACGAATCCACCGAAAATACCTATGTCTAAAATCGGTTGCACATCATGTTCAACACATTCTTCATGCAATAAATTAGAGAGTTCATTATTGATACCATAGCCAATGCTAATTGTATCGCCATAAGTTAAAAACTGAGCTGCACGTCTAAGAATCAGTTTGCGACTGTTAAAAGGTAATGCGGGTTCAGGTATTCCATCAATTCGTTCTTCTCCAGACAAGGCTGGTAAATAATGACTCTGAATTACTTGGCGGTGATTCTTTTCATCTTCTGTGACGTATACATAATCGACAAGATTTCCTGGGATAACAACTTCATTCGGCTTTAGTTGATAGTCATCAACTAAAGCTTTAACTTGTACAATAACTTTCCCATGATTGGCTTTCGTGTTTAATGCGACATGATAACACTCGCTCAAGTACGCTTCTTGAGTTAAATAAATGTTACTTTGTTGATCTGCGTATGTTCCTCTCAGTAGTGCGACATCAACGCTAGGGAATGTGTAGTGTAAGTATGTTTCATCGTCGATAGTTACTAATGAAACTAAATCATCAGTTGTTCGTGTATTTACTTTACCGCCACCGTATCTAGGATCAACAGCTGTGTTTAATCCGATTTTAGTAATAACTCCAGGTAATAATTGATTACTCTGACGATAATGAGTTGTAATGATACCTTGTGGTAAAAAATAAGCTTCAATGTCATTATTTTTCATTGCTTGTGCCGTTTTGGAAGAAGCCGTTAAAATGCTCATAATGACACGTTTAATCATACGACGTTCTATAAAATCATCTAAATCCGGTGCGGCACCTAAACTATGGATATCATTCGCTAATATAAACGTTAAATCATTGGGAGTATGATATGTGTCATGTTGCGCTAACACAGCACGTAGAACTTCGGCGGGTAAGTTGGCTACAGCTAATGCTGGTAAACCAATCACATCACCATCTTTAATGATATGTTGTAAGTCGTGCCATGTGATTTGTTTCAAGCAAGTCACCTCCATCACATTTGATAAATTATAGCGTTTTTACACTTTGTGTAAACCCTTACAAGAAATATAACATAACGACGTTTAAAATCAATTAGAAATATCTTTTTATTCTGATAATAGACACAGTATAGACACATTTTAATGATCGATAACAATTGTAATATCAAGGGTTTGTAATGAATTGAATATCATTAAAATGATGATATAAAAATATTGCTCGGAATATAAAAATAACCCATGTTTATTTAAAAAATGCAAAGACTAATTATCATTTTGATGCATCAGTAAGGCGAGGATGATCATCGCACAATCAGTGGTGTATAATGTAACTGATGAAATCATTGGAGAGTTGAAGGAGATGTTGAACATATGAGAGTCAATGTTTTACAACATACACCAAATGAAGGTGTTGGATACATAGGTGAGTGGGCGAAGGAAAGCGGGCACGAAGTCTATATTTATCATCCATATATGAATGATGGTGTGCTACCTCTTGCGGAAGAAACAGATATGTTAGTGATACTTGGTGGGCCAATGAATCCAGACGATGAGATGCCTTGGATTCAATCAGAACGCGAATTAATTTTAGTATTGATGGCACAAAACAAACCCATTTATGGTGCTTGCTTTGGTGCACAACAGATTTCGAAAGCATTAGGTTATGCGGTGTTAAAATCACCAGTAAAGGAAGTAGGTTGGGATGATGTTTACTTAGAATCAGAAATCATTCCGAATATACCAAGTCGATTGAAGGCACTACATTGGCATGAGGATATGTTTCAAATACCGCAACAAGCAGAATTATTATTTTCAGGGAACCATATTAGGAACCAAGGATTTATCATCGATCATCATGTGATTGGATTACAATTTCATTTTGAGCCTGGTCCAGACGATGTCAGAGAAATGGTACTAAATGATGCCCAATACATCAATCATTCTATTTTAGAGCAATCGGCGGAGGACATATTAGCCTTTGAGGTGCCTAAACAGAATAGGCAGGCCATTTTCCGAATACTTGATTTTATTACTCAAGCGTAAGATGTGATTTGTATTTTAAAATGAGTAAAAAAACGAATGTACACAATCGAACAAAGTAGTTATATAAATATATGGAAAATCCATCAATATTCAATTAAAATAGTTTTATTATGAAAATGAGAGTAGGTAAGTCTATGGAAAGTCTTAATCATCGAAGAGACGAAGAAAAAGAATCGGCAACGCAAACGCAATCAGTTGCACCTAATACAAGTGAAGCGGGGATGTCATCAGCAATTACACAATCAACTAAGACGTCCGATATACATAATGAATCTATCGATAAGCAAATGGACGATAAAGCTTATGAAACAGCGCAAAATACAGATTTGAAACACGAAGCAAGAAGTTTATTTGATAATGCAACCAAATCAATCGGTAGACTAGCGGGCAATGATGAAAGCTTAAATCTTAATTTAAAAGATATGTTTTCTGAAGTATTTAAGCCACATACTAAAAACGAAGCAGATGAAATATTTATAGCGGGTACTGCTAAAACGACGCCAGCAATTTGTGACATATCAGAAGAATGGGGGAAGCCATGGCTCTTTTCTCGAGTATTCATCGCTTTCACAGTAACATTTATTGGATTATGGGTCATGGCAGCATTTTTCAATAATACAAATGCGATTCCGGGTCTCATTTTTATAGGGGCTTTAACAGTACCATTATCAGGTTTATTCTTCTTCTATGAATCAAATGCGTTTAAAAATATTAGCATTTTTGAAGTTATTATCATGTTCTTTATTGGCGGCGTATTTTCATTACTAAGTACGATGGTATTATATAGATTTGTCGTTTTTAGTGATCAATTCGAAAGGTTTGGTTCGTTAACATTTTTCGATGCATTTTTAGTTGGATTGGTTGAAGAAACAGGTAAAGCACTCATTATTGTTTATTTCGTCAATAAATTGAAAACGAATAAAATTTTGAATGGTTTATTAATCGGTGCTGCTATTGGTGCCGGGTTTGCAGTTTTTGAATCGGCAGGTTATATTTTGAATTTCGCTTTAGGGGAAAATGTCCCATTATTAGATATTGTCTTCACACGTGCATGGACTGCAATTGGTGGTCATTTAGTGTGGTCAGCCATAGTCGGAGCTGCTATTGTTATTGCTAAAGAGCAACATGGTTTCGAGTTTAAAGATATTTTAGATAAACGCTTTTTAATATTCTTTTTATCAGCTGTTGGGTTACATGGCATTTGGGATACATCATTAACGATTCTTGGCAGTGATACGTTAAAAATATTCATTTTAATCGTAGTCGTATGGATACTCGTATTCATTTTAATGGGTGCAGGTTTGAAACAAGTTAATTTACTGCAGAAAGAATTTAAAGACCAACAGAAAAAAGTAGACGAATAATAATTTAGGCTTATGTTGCTATGTGTTTTAGCGACATAAGCTTTTTTCGTACGTCGTAAAAATTTTAATACGAAGTGTAAAATGAGGCTGGGATATAAATCAATGTCCTAGGGTCTATAATATTATAT
>NZ_KV831002.1:0-32899 GCF_001836945.1 Staphylococcus sp. HMSC062H10 | reverse complement strand
AGCCCGACGAGCTACCGAACTGCTCCATCCCGCGCTAATATTATTTTGAATTACCTAGTTAATATACCATATTTAAAAACCTAAAGTCAAGAACTTTTTGAATTTAATTTAAATATTATTTCTTAAATAATTACTTAAATATCGTAGCAACATGTTCTCTGTTGAACACAAATATTAGTATATTCATTTTTGTAGTGTACGTCAACGACATTTTGAAAGTTTTTTGTGTAAAAAAACGCTTCTTCTTCCCTTTTATCATATAAGTGTCTAATAGTTGTCATAATTACTCATGAACTATTGAAAAAGATGTAGGAATCATAAATTTTATAATGCCTACACCTCTAACCTATTAAAATATAATTATAATCTTTTTCACTAAAGTGCTATGCTTCGTACTGACACACATAACACAATACATAGCAACCAAACATTACCTATCGTGTCATATAATCTTGCATTCGATCTTGCAACGCTGTAAATGTTTCAAAGCCATCTTCTTCTAAGAAGTGCCCTCCATCTTCCACGATTCGCAAGTTCCCCTCTAATGCATTCATTAACCGTTGTGTCTCTTTATATGAAACGTATTTATCATTTTTAGAACTCAATCCATAAAAATGATCGACTTTCTTCTTAATGTTATCGTAGTCAATTGTCACATTACTTAAGTCGATATCTAAATCAATCTTTTCAGCATCTTCTTTAAAACCTGCAATACTAAAAAAGCCTTCTATCGGCTGATCAATCATTTCAATATATTTTAAAGCTGTAATTGAACCTAAACCATGCGTTACAAAATATGTATCTTTCTTTCGAACGTTAATTTGTTTCGTCATAGCCTCAATCCACTGATCCACTGTCTTCGTTTCAGGTGATTCAAAATTAAATAATGTTACATGGTACCCTTCTAAAGTCAAATTATGTTTTAGCCACTGATACCAGTGATTTCTACTATTTCCATGCATAGAATGTACAATGATTACATCTGTCATCACATTCTCTCCTTTTTCAACTTACTATTTCTTTCTCATTTTAAAAATTGAATACTCATCTATAATTGTAAAATAAAAGCACCTTAAATAGAAATGTTTATATCTCAAAGTGACATTTCATATTAAAGTGCTTTGTCATCTTTTCTATCAAATTTAGAAACCAATATTACTATGCGTATATATTCTTTATAACAATTCCAATATTATCGAATTTCCATCCATTAAAAAATATAAAAGATACTTCACTGGCGCCCCAGTCCACAATTAACTTACAACTCTGCGATTACTTCTTCAGCAGCAACTTTACCTTGTGTAATACAATCAGGTAGTCCAACCGCTTCAAAAGATGCACCAGTTACTCTAAGTCGTGGATATGTTTGTTTAATATGTGCTTGAATCTGCCTAATTTGTTGAATGTGACCAACATGGTACTGTGGCATACTTTTCGGCAAACGATTGACAATTGTAAATTCAGGATCACCTTTAAATGTCATCATTTGACTTAAATCTCTACGTACAATCGATACTAATTCATTATCTGTATGATCATCAACCACAGTATCACCTGGTTTACCTACATACGCACGAATCAATGCTTTACCTTCCGGTGTAGTAAATGGCCATTTTTTCGATGTCCAAGTACATGCGGTAATGTCTGTATCACTCGTTCTCGCAATCACGAAGCCAGTACCATCATAAGTGTTTTCAATGTCTTTTTCATCAAATGCCAATACAACAGTTGCAACAGTCGTACTATCCATCGTTTTAAAGTAATCAAATGCTGGATCTTGCCCGAACCAATTCAAAAAGACTTGATGAGGTGTTGTCACTAATATTCCATCGAATACATCTTCTAGTTGATTACTGTATACAATTTTATATTGCTTTTGAGATGTAATAATATCATCCACTGACGTATTGTAGCGTATTGTCACACCTTTATTTTTCACATCTTGTTCTAATGCTTCAATAAATGAACTTAAACCATGCTTAAATTGTTTGAATTGTCCTTTTGGTGCGCCAGGATATAATTGTCTTTGTTTCAGACGCTTATTTTTCTCATCCTTCATACCTTTTATCAGACTTCCGAATGCCTCTTCCTTTTCTTTAAAATTAGGAAACGTACTCATCAAACTTAATTTATCAATATCCGTACCATAAATACCACCCATTAAAGGCTCAATTAAATTCTCAAGTACCTCATTACCTAATCTTGCTCTGAAAAATGCACCAACAGAAATGTCACCATCCCGCATTTGAGTAGGTTTTTTAAGTAAATCTAACCCTGCTCTTAACTTTCCAAGTGGTGAAATTAATTTAGTTGTCACAAACGGTTTGATATCTGTCGGAATTCCCATAATTGATCCACCTGGAATAGGATACAATTTGTTTTTCGCAAAAATATAAGATTGTCCAGTCTTATTTGTAACAATATCTTGTTCTAATCCAATATCTTTCGCTAATTCTGTCATGATCGTTTTTCTACCTAAATAAGATTCAGGCCCTAGTTCAATCATATAACCATCTTTACGATACGATTGAATCTTTCCCCCCGGACGATTCGATGCTTCAAAGATGGTTACATCAATATTAGGATCTTGCTGTTTTAAAAAATATGCACTTGATAAACCTGTTATCCCCGCTCCTATAATAGCCACTGATTTAGTCACAACGTTTCACGCTTCTTTCGTCATTAAAATATAGACTTGATTTCATCAACAATTGCACCGATAAATAATGGATGTGTATTCGGCATTTTTGGACGATAATAATTCGCGCCAATATCATCGCAAACAACTTTACATTCATAATCATTGTCATAAAGCACCTCTAAATGCTCACATACAAAACCTACTGGCGTATATATAAAGTTTTTATACTGATGTTTTTCATATAAATCACGTGTTAAATCTTGTACATCTGGCCCTAACCAAGGTGTACCTGTATTACCTTCAGATTGCCAACCAATCGCGATATGTTCAATATTAGATTGTTCTTTAATTAAAAGCGCAGTATGTTCTAGTTCTTGTGGATATGGATCATTATTCTTTTCGATTAATCCTTTTGGCAAACTATGTGCCGAAACAACTAATACCGTGTCTTTATGTTCCTCTTCCGGTATTTGAGCTAATGTTTCGTTGACTTTATTCGTCCAATATTCAATAAATTTAGGTTGTTCATAATAATGTTTCACATGTGTAAGTTGAATACCATATTTTGCAGCTTCTTCATCAGCACGTTTGTCATATGATCCTACTGAAAATGAAGAATAATGTGGTGCTAGTACTACAGTGATTGCTTCAGTAATACCATCTTTGTGCATTTGTTCAACCGCATCTTCGATAAATGGCGAAATATGTTTTAATCCTAAGTATAGTTTAAATTCAACATCTGCATATGCTTTATTTAATGCTGAAACTAGCGCATCAGCCTGGTCATCTGTTGTACCTGCTAATGGTGATAAACCACCTATAAATTCATATCTATCTTTCAAATCTTGAAGTTCTTCTTCAGATGGACGTTTACCATGTCTAATATCTGTATAATATGGCTCTATGTCACTTTCTTTATAAGGTGTGCCATAAGCCATAACTAATAATCCCATTTTTTTAGTCATTGATAATACCTTCCTTTAAATGAATTATCTTTCATGTCTTCAATGTAATACTATGATTATCTTTGTGTATATGTGTGTACGAATTCACTTACTTTACGTAACGTCTCTGGTTGCACTTCTGGGAAAACACCGTGTCCTAAATTAAAGATGTGTTTACCGTTCTCCATACCTTGATCTAATATTGGTTTCAATCTCTCTTCAATGACATTCCATGGTGCTAATAAAATTGATGGATCTAAATTCCCTTGTAATGTTTTAGTAACGCCTAATTGTTGAGCCTGATTAATAGACGTTCTCCAATCTAGACCTAATACATCAATCGGCAAATCATTCCATTCATTGATTAAGTGACTGGCACCTACACCGAATAAAATTACCGGCACATCATGTTTTTCTTTAACCTCACTGATTAATCGAATCATATGCGGTTTAATGTAACGTCTGTAATCCTCGACATTTAATGCACCTACCCATGAATCGAAAATTTGAATCAATTCGGCACCTGCTTCGACTTGAGCTGTTACATATTTAACAGATACATCAACTAAATGATTCATTAAAGCAAACCATGTTGCTTCATCTCTATACATCATCGCTTTTGTAAAATTGTAATTTTTTGATGGTCCGCCTTCAATCATATATGACGCTAATGTAAATGGTGCCCCAGTAAACCCTATTAGCGGTACATTTAACTTTTCTTCTGTTAAAAGTTTAATTGTATCTAATACATATGGTACATCTCGTTCGGGGTCTATTTGAGAAAGTTTCTCAACATCTTGAATTGTTTTGATAGGATTATGAATCACTGGACCAATACCCGATTTAATTTCTACATCGACACCAATTGGCTTTAATGGTGTCATAATATCTTTGTATAAAATTGCTGCATCTGTATGATAATTATCAACTGGTAAATGTGTTACATAAGCGCACAACTCCGGCTGATGTGTAATATCGAATAGTGAATATTTTTCTTTCAATTTTCGATATTCTGGTTGCGAACGGCCAGCTTGTCGCATAAACCAAACAGGTGTATGTGTCGTTTCTTCACCTTTAATCATTTTCAAAATTGTATTGTTTTTATTATGCACCATAAAGGCCTCCTAAATTAAAATCATTCTTATCTATATTATCATATCGCTCATTCGTTCGTATTTTCAATAAATAAATGTCATAAAACTGACATTAAATTACACATCATTTGTTTGTGTATTTAAATTTTAAAATCTTGATGGATTATCTCCACATCTTTTTGTCTTGCATGATTTATTATAGTAACTTTAACCGTATATTAATAGTGGTAATGACTAGTTTATCGTCGTATAATAAATAAAAACATAAGGGGGACCTTTCATATGAAGAAATTATATACATCTTATGGCACATATGGATTTTTAAATCAGATAAAAATCAATAATCCATCTCATCATTTATTCCAATTTTCAACTGCTGATTCATCGGTGATTTTTGAAGAGACTGAAGAAAATACTGTACTGAAATCACCTTCAATATATGAAGTTATTAAAGAAATAGGCGCATTCAATGAAGATCATTTTTATTGCGCAATTTTTATTCCGTCAACTGAAGACCATGTTTATCAACTTGAAAAGAAATTAATCAGTGTTGATGACAATTTCAAAAACTTTGGTGGCTTTAAAAGTTATCGATTGCTGAGACCTGTTAAAGGTACAACATACAAAATTTACTTTGGCTTTGCTGATCGACAAACTTATGAAGACTTTAAAAATTCTGATGCTTTTAAAGATCATTTTTCAAAAGAAGCATTAAGTCATTACTTTGGTTCAAGCGGACAACATTCAAGTTATTTTGAAAGATATTTATACCCAATAAAAGAATAGATTCGAAGAAAACTTCCATTGGTTATGCTGTTAACGTATAGATGCTAATGTAATGTTGAACGCCGTTTCATTTGGCGTTCAACATTACATGCACCTTTGCAACATACATGCCAATGGAAGTTTTTTAATCTCGTAATAATGTTTCCTGATATTTTAACTTTTTAATTATACTTCTAATCGTTAATAAACCTACAATATAGAAAATGAGTACAACATAGAATAACGTCATATGTTTTATAATAAATGTCACTGCAAACACGGTACAAATAACAAACATTAATCTATATAAAAACTGTTCATACCCTTTGATTACCTTCTCTTCAGGTACGGGCCATACTTGAGGCCATAAGCCATATGCTTGCTGTGAATAAAATTGTGCCATTTGTAACAATATAATATATACAAATAAACACCCAATAATTGCTGTCACTAATGGATATGATAACCAAACCATAAGTAAAACTGCAATAATTACTAACCTAAAGATAATATTAAATGCGTCTCTCCCTCTTATAAAGCTTCTAATAAATAAGAATAAATACATCGCATTAGAGTTAAATTTATTACCCTTTGGAACTGGTAAAAGTATATCTAGATAACTTCTTCTGACTGCAGATTCTTTCAAATGTTTCACATCGGTAAACATATTAACAAATTTATAATAATTCATATGATGTCGATGTTCGATTGCAATCATTTTCTCCCAAGGATACAAAAAGCCAGGTTTATATTTTTTAACTAAAAATTCTATTAACACAGGCAAAGCAACCATCACAAGCGCAATGTACCATTTTGGAGCTAACAGTAAATAATATGTTAGAGCAAAGATGATGAATGATATTAAATTAACTTGCCATGTTTTAAGTCCCGACTGATACCATTGCCATCTTAAGCGTAAACCAACATATGGAAAAATTAATGCACTGACTCCAAAACAAATATAAAATGCCACATTATGTTGATTAATATTGTAAAACAACGGGAACATTATAATAACAATAATGAGTTGGATTAAAATGCGCGCAAAGTAACTATATAAAATCGCATGACGCATAAATTGAGACATGTGTTTTTCAAATGGTAATAAAAAGATTTTATCCGCTTCTTTTAGGAGTGGTCGCATTGGAAAAATGGATGTCAACGCAACAATCACTGCTGCTATTAATGCAAAATTGATATTCGTTGGAATATGTTTTAACCATTCACCATATCCAAAAATAAATGCACCCAGCAAAATAAGTAAAAATACCATGAAATGACCATTAAATATAAACTTATTATAATAATTTTTCTCTTTACGAAGGGCATGTAATCTTTTATTAAATAATGTGGTCGCTTGGTTACGCATGTACATCTCCACCTTGCGTCACATGAATATATATATCGTCTAACGTTTGATTATGTAAGCCAGTTTGTTGTCTCAATGCTTCTAAATCTCCAAATGCAACGACTTCACCTTCGTCTAGTATGATAAAACGATCACAATAACGTTCAGCTGTTGCTAAAATATGTGTACTCATTAGAACGGTTCTACCTTCGTTTTTCTTTTCAACCATTAAATCTAACATGGATTGAATTCCTAATGGATCTAAGCCAAGAAATGGTTCGTCTATAATATACAATTCGGGATTAACGATAAACGCACAAATAATCATGACTTTTTGTTTCATCCCCTTAGAAAAATGACTCGGAAAAACTTTCAATTCATTTTCTAAACGGAATGTCTTTAATAATGGCATTGCTCGATTCATCGCTTCATCACGATCAATATCATATGCCATTGCTGTCATCTCAATGTGTTCCTCTAATGTGAGTTCTTCGTATATAACCGGTGATTCCGGAATATAAGATAACTTTCTTCTATAAGCCTCTATGTCATCATTAATGTTGATATCTGAAATTGATAGAGATCCTTCCATAGGTGTAAGCAATCCTAGCATATGTTTAATCGTTGTACTCTTACCAGCACCATTTAGGCCAATAAGTCCAACAATTTCGCCTTTGTTTAATTCAAAATTTATATCTTTAATTACAGGGCGTTTTCCATATCCACCTGTAAGCTGTTCTACTTTAACTGTCATAAGGCACCTCCATGACATATATTGTACCAAAAATTATAAAATGCTCATATTAAATACACATGTCCTAATATCGAATTTTTAACGACAATGTTATAATGAATGGTAATACAAGTTGAAAAGGAGTGTAGTCATCATGTCAGAAACAATTTTCGGCAAAATTTTAACTGGAGAAATTCCTAGCTTTAAAGTATATGAAGACGATTATGTCTATGCCTTTTTAGATATATCACAAGTTACTAAAGGACATACGTTATTAATTCCTAAAAAAGCTTCTGCTAATATCTTTGAAACTGATGAAGAAACAATGAAACATATCGGTGCAGCATTACCTAAAGTAGCAAATGCTATTAAGCGTGCATTTAATCCTGATGGTTTAAACATTATTCAAAATAATGGTGAGTTTGCAGATCAATCTGTATTTCATATTCATTTCCACTTAATTCCTCGATATGAAAATGATATTGATGGATTTGGTTATAAGTGGGAAACACATGAAGATATTTTAAATAACGATGCAAAACAACAAATTGCTGAACAAATTCAAGCACAATTTTAAATGTATGCTTAATCTAAGCTCGAACGGGTATAATATGATTAATATTATAACAATTGCGTTTGAAGTGATAACATCAAGGTTAGCAATTTTAAACAAAATGAGTTATCAAGATAACAGATGTTAAAAGTGAGGAGAATATAAATGAAAGCATCACGCATTCTATTCGGTATCGGTGTTGGCGTAGCAGCTGGTTTTGTAGTTGCACTCCAAGGACGAGACGACAAAAGTGTCAAGAACAACACGATCGATCGTACTGCCCCTACTGGTTCAAAATCAGAACTACAACGTGAATTTGAAACGATTAAACAAAGTTTTAATGACATTTTAAACTATGGTGTTCAAATTAAAAACGAAAGTGCGGAATTTGGTAGTTCAATCGGTGGCGAAATTAAGTCATTACTTGGAAACTTCAAATCTGACATCAATCCTAATATTGAACGTTTACAGTCACACATCGAAAATTTACAAAATCGTGGCGAGGATATTGGAAACGAAATTTCTAAATAAAACGGTACGCTCTCGATCACAACTATTTTTATTAGTAACAGCATATTTATTTTTTAAATTAAATGCCAAATAAAAGAGATGACATTAGAAATTAGATATTTCTTGTCATCTCTTTTTTAAAACTCAAATGAACTTATTTTTACAAATTACAGGAATACATTGTTTGTAGTGATTTTTGCTTAAATCATATTTATGAATTGATTGAAAACATTGCTTAGGATTCATTGTGTTATCCTTGCACTTTGATTACGCTTTACTTAAATCATTATCGACAAACAACATACTTATATTTTCATTGAGCCGAACCTTATATACACATTACGTATACCTTACTTGCACAAATTATTAATCTGGTGTTTATTATAATTACATATCACTATATTTTTAGCATTTGTATAACTTAGTTGGTCAAAAGATGCTTTTGCATATGCCCTGCCATATCCATTTTTTATATTATTCAAGTTTTCAAATACTCATGTCACACGCGCCTTTTTCACAAGTGATGCTTTATTAGCAACAATATGTGTTCACAGAAATTTGTTCTGCATTCTACTTCTACGCTAGTCAATCAGCCAATTTTACCAATCCCCACTTTCGCGTTTCAAATCAAACAATACGTCGCCTCTTTCTTCATATATAACAATTCTTCTAACATGATATGTTACTATTGAATTACTGAACCTGAGTTAGTTATAATCTAACTTATATTGAAAAGAGATGAGGCGTAAGATATGTTTTTATGTAAAAGACAAATTGATATCAATGCACGATTTGGTTTGCCTAGAATTGCATTTATGAGTGCAGTTGCAACCATCATTATGTTTTTAGTTAGTTATGAAGTAATGTATTTTTTATCTAATACGCCATTATCAGATAGACATTTTCTCATCTTTTTATTACTTGTATTTATGACGTATCCATTACATAAAAGTATACATTTATTATTTTTCTTACCATATAGAAAATCGTTTAAAGTTCATAAGCTAACTAAAAGAAAATGGCTTATATTCTATAATACCTACGTCAATCAACCTGTACACAAATTTTATTTTTGCATTAACTTAATATTGCCGTTAATTATCTTATCTGCAATGTTCGTTTATCTAACAATTTTATTCCCGCAATATGGACATTATTTTATGTTCTTATTGGCATTGAATTTCGGTATTTCCATTACAGATTTATTATATTTAAAAATAATTATATTTTCTAATTATGGTCAATATATAGAAGAACATAGTACAGGTATTAATATTTTGAAAAAAATTAAAAATCCATATCATTTATAACAAAATAATTATAGCAAGGTGTTATTATTTGTTTTTAGGCTATGTAATAGCTTACAATCAAATGTATATAGACCTTGTTTTTTTATTTTCATCAATTTCTACCCCTAAACCTAATGCTCTAGTCTGATGTCATGGGTTATTGATTGGTGATAATATAAAACTATGTTATATTCACGATGATTAACTTACAAAGGAGTTTCAACTATGAAGATGATAAACAAATTAATCGTTCCAGTAACAGCTAGTGCTTTATTATTAGGCGCTTGTGGTGCGAGTGCCACAAACTCTAAAGAAAATACATTAATTTCTTCTAAAGCTGGAGATGTAACAGTTGCAGATACAATGAAAAAAATCGGTAAAGATCAAATTGCAAATGCATCATTTACTGAAATGTTAAATAAAATTTTAGCTGATAAATATAAAAATAAAGTTAATGATAAGAAGATTGATGAACAAATTGAAAAAATGCAAAAGCAATACGGCGGTAAAGATAAATTTGAAAAGGCCCTTCAACAGCAAGGTTTAACAGCCGATAAATATAAAGAAAATTTACGTACTGCTGCTTATCATAAAGAATTACTATCAGATAAAATTAAAATCTCTGATTCTGAAATTAAAGAAGACAGCAAGAAAGCTTCACACATTTTAATTAAAGTTAAATCTAAGAAAAGCGACAAAGAAGGCTTAGATGATAAAGAAGCGAAACAAAAAGCTGAAGAAATTCAAAAAGAAGTTTCAAAAGATCCAAGTAAATTTGGTGAAATCGCTAAAAAAGAATCAATGGATACTGGTTCAGCTAAAAAAGATGGCGAATTAGGTTATGTCCTTAAAGGACAAACTGATAAAGATTTTGAAAAAGCACTATTTAAACTTAAAGATGGTGAAGTATCAGACGTTGTTAAATCAAGCTTTGGATATCATATTATTAAAGCTGATAAACCAACAGACTTTAACAGTGAAAAACAAAGCCTGAAAGAAAAATTAGTCGATCAGAAAGTACAAAAAAATCCAAAATTATTAACTGATGCATACAAAGATCTATTAAAAGAATACGATGTTGACTTTAAAGATCGTGATATTAAATCAGTTGTCGAAGATAAAATCTTAAACCCTGAAAAACTTAAACAAGGTGGCGCACAAGGCGGACAATCCGGCATGAGCCAATAACACAAAACCGAGCGACCGTGGTTCAAAAATCATACCACGACCGCTCGGTTTTTTCGCATTAAAAATCGGACAGATGAGCTCATGTTTCAGTATACTCATCTGTCCGATATCTTTTAATTCTTAATCGAGTGATTCAGGATTGTAGAATCTACGATTTTCAAGACCAAATATTTTATCTGTAAACTGACCCTTGTCAGTTTTTTTATAAGCCTTTTCAAACATATTCATTCTAGCATCGATATTATCGATATAGCATAAAATTTCTGCTTCTTTTAAGTATGGCAGTTTTGGCGAACCATACTCTAACTTACCATGATGAGATAAAATCATATGTCTTAACAACATGATTTCTTCTCCTTCAATGTTCAATTCACGAGCTGCTTCAACTACTTCATCACTCGCAATCGAGATGTGTCCTAATAAGTTACCTTCGACTGTATACGACGTCGCAACAGGACCACTCAATTCTCTAACTTTACCAATATCATGCAAAATAATACCACTATATAGCAAACTTTTGTTTAACAATGGATAAATGTCACAAATTGATTTTGCAATACGTAACATCGTTAATACATGATAGCTTAAGCCACTCGCAAAGTTATGATGATGAGAACTAGCAGCTGGATATGTGTAAAATCGTTCTTGATATTTTTTCAATAAATGACGTGTGATACGTTGTAAATTAGCATTTTCAATATCTAGCAAATAATGAGAAATCTCTTCTTGTATTTCTGCCGGTGATAAAGGTGCACCATCTACAAATTGTTCTGTTTTTAATTGATCTTCAGTTGTCGCTAGTCTAATTTGGTTGACTTTCATCTGTTTATTTCCGCGATAGTTTATGATGTCACCTTTAACATGTACAATTTCTTCAGGCTTGATTGTTGCCATATCATTTTTTGTAGCCGTCCAAAATTTCGCTTCAATTTCACCACTTTTATCTTGCAAATGTAATGTCATATAATCTTTACCTTGTGCTGTTACACCCTGTGTAGCTTTATGCACTAAGAAAAAGTGATCAACTGAATCTCCGGGATTTAGATTCTCTATATTTCTCATCGTTTCCCGCCTTCCTCTATTTTGTTTAATGTAATCACTTCTTTTGATGGAACAATATTATCTTTTACACATGTAAAGTATAGTACTTGATAGTGTTCTGATAATGATCGTAAATAATTCAACATTTTTTCAGTACGTTTTTTATCAAAATGAACAAATGCATCATCAACAATTAATGGGAACGGATAATATGGTCGTAGTACCTTAATTAAACTGATACGTAAAGCTACATAAAGTAATTCTTTTGTAGATTGACTTAGTTCAACAGGATCATATAATTGACCATTAACATGTTTAACCGTAATTGATTCTTCATTATAGTTAATCATCGTATATCTGCCATCTGTTAAATGCTTCAATATTTCTACTGCTTCATTAATAACTTGAGGCAAACGTTTATCTTTAATTTGTTTAATGTGTTCATCAACTAAACTTTGTAAATAACTTAAACTTGCCCAATCTTTAGCGATATCATTAAGTTGATTTTTAAGACTGTGATATTCATGTCTTAAATTAGCAAGCGTTGCATCAGTTTCCATGTGATTGATTTGTGCACTTAAATCACTGACTTGTGCTTGCATTTCAAGATATTGCTCATTATATTCGTCAACTTGAGTAGCCAATAAATGATCTTCTTCTTCAAGTTGTGCTGTTGTTTTTTCACTTAAACTAGAACTTAATTCATAAGAATAGTTTTGGTTCTCAAGATATTTAGTTAAATCATTAAAACGACTCAAATTACTAGTGTATGTTTGGTAATCTTCATGATGTTGGTAAAAATCTTCTTCAGTACCAACATTGATAAAATCGAATAATCCTGCTATTTCTTTATTATTTTCGTCTAATTGTGCTTTTAGATGGTTCAATTCATTTGTAACAAGTTTGGTATTTTCAGCATTAATACGCCATTTTTCATTCGTGTCTTCAGCTGATTTCAACCATTGTTGCACATCGTGGAATAAAGATAATTTGTTGAAATAAACAAATTGTGATTTTGTAACAGCTTCAGCATGATTGTAGAATGTATCTAATTCTTGAACCAATTGCTGGCGTTGTTGATTTAAATCACTGATATGTTGATCTAATGCTTTAATATTCGCCATTGTAGAAATACTATCAACAATTAAATCATTTGAAATTTTAGATGATAAGTATAATTCATCCTTAACGTTTTCAACTGTCGATTGCAATTCATCATGACGCCCTTTTGCATCATTTAAACGACCTTCAATATACTGACGTTTCTCTTCTAAAATATCTTTATTGTTCAAAGCTTGTTGCCAGTGATCACGAATGCGATATTGCTCATCAAGATCAAAATCTAAGTCATAGTTTTCATCTAAAATGGCTAGTTGTGCTTTAATTTCTTCGATTTCATCTGTGATGGCCTCGCTATAATCTACTTCTTTTGATTTAGACATGATGATACCGATAACAAATACTAAAGTTAATACTGCGAAAATAATACCAAACAACATGTTGTTTGAAATAAATGAGAAAGCAGTTAAACCAATACCTACTAATGTTAAAAGAATAAACGTTGTTCGTAACAATTTTTGACGTTTTTGTTTTTCTTGTTGCTCAATTTCGAAACGTTCTTTCAATTTGCTATACAAGTTCTCTTTTTCGTTTAATTCAATGACTTGTTGTGAGTATTCTTTTTTCTTTTCAAAAGTCTCTTCAGGAACTATTTTTTCTTCAACAGAATCTAGTTCGCTATGAACCGCATTATCTTCGATTTTATTTTCTTCTAAACTACGTTCTAATTGCTTAATGTATGCCGCTTGTTCTTGCTTATTCTTGATTTGCTCACTGACATAACTTTTCATTGCCTCAGAGCTATCTACGTCATGATGCGTTTCAGACCAACCAATATTTGCTTGCAATTCATCTTTATCACGTTGTTTATTCGCAATATCCTTTTCGATTGCAGTAAGTTCAAATTCTTTATTTTTAATTTCATTTTCTTGTTGATTCAAACTAATGAAGGCGTCAATATCAGATTGTTTAACTGGCTCTAATTGAGTCGCTTCTTCTTTAAGTTGGGCTAAACGCTCATTTCTTAAACCAATATCTCTTTCTAACGATTGCTTATGCGCTCGTGCTTTTTCGTAACGATCCACACCTTTTTCTGGGAATGTGATTGGCTCAATATTTAACTGTTGTTCTAGAGACTTCCATTCTTGTGAATGATCATGTAATGCAACCTCTTTTTGTTTTTCTTCATGCATTTTTGATAATTGATTTAAATTATGCTTTAAATTCTCTAATCGACGTGATGATTTATCTCGATCATCTACTAAGCGATGATATGTTTCTAGTTTAGCTTCTTCTTCACGAATTTGACTTTCTAGTTGTTTTAATTGCTCAATTTGTTGATTAATGATCGGATTTTTACCTGATTTTTTATATAATTCATCTTTTTTACGATTAATCACTTCGCGCATTGACGTGAATTCAGTTGATCCTAAAGCCCCTGCTTGTAATAAATAATCTTGCAATTGTTTTTCATTTAGATTTCTATGGATGTCTTGAAGCCCTAGTACATCAAATGAAAAGATACCTTGATATGTCTTTTTAGAAATATAATTAAGTTTCTTTTGTAACCAAGCATCATCACGCACAGCACCATTAGGTAAATAAACTTTCACATCACCTTGTGCACTGCCCTTAATTCGTTCAACTTCAATTTCTAAGCCATCATCAAGAATAAGTACTAATTTACCACCGTATTGGTTACCTAGACGTGGTTCTAGTCTTGGCTCTTTAGACTTTTTAGTTGGAAAACCAAATAATATCGAATGGATGAATGCTTGAATCGTCGATTTACCCGCTTCATTTTCACCAAAAATTTCAGTGAAGTTTTTATTAAATTCAATTTTACGTTGAACAAATTGACCATAACCATAAATTTCAAGTGATTTAATTATCATTTTGTTCACCTCTCATTTCAGCTTTTAATATTTCTTCAGCACGATTAACTAATGCTGTATGGTCGAATGTTCCATAATCGTCTAGGAACTTAGATGCCCTTGGATTTAAATATAAGTCTGACATCGCTTTATCAAAAACAGTTTGATCGACTAATAATTCCGCTGAAAATTCATTAACTAAAGGTGACTCATCATTTTGTGCATATTGTATTTTTAACTCATCAATATATACAAATTGATTTTCGTTTTCTTCATAATCTGTAATCATTTCTTCAACTTGTAATAAATCTTGAGGTGAAATTAATGTCTCACTATTAATAACAAGCGTTAAACGATAAAAGGCTTTTCCTTCTTCTCTCACTTGTTCTTTAAAGTTTTGAATGACCTCGTATAAACCTTGCTTAGATGTCTTATCCGTTTCAATAGTTGCTTCTTCAAATCTAATATACTGTGTAGGATAAAATTTAGTTTTTAATTTTAAGTGGTCACCCTCGATTAATAAGCAACCTTTTTCACCTTGCTCATTAAAATGTCTACCTTGAATATTACCTGAATAGTTAATTACAGGCATATCACTTAATTGTTGACGTTCATGTATATGACCTAAAGCCCAATAATGATACAATTTACTGTTTAAATCTTCTAAAATGAACTCGGTATATCTTTCGTTAACTGAAGACTTACTATACGTACCATGCAAGACACCAATATGTATGCCTTTTTGGCCTTGACTTGACGGATATTCATCAATCTTGTTCTCATAACTTGCTCTATTTTCATAACTAAATCCGTGAATATAAATTGTTTCACCAGATTTAGTAATTGCTTCATACGTCTCAACTTTATTTGAAAATACAGAAACATTATCTGGCCAGTTTGATGAAATCTTTGAAGATAATGGGTCGTGATTACCATGACAAACATAAACGAATATTTGTTCATTTTGTAAACGTTCAAATTGCTGTTTTAAGAAAATTTCAGCACGTAATGTTCTGTTTTCACTATCAAATAAATCACCCGCGATAATTACAAAATCAACATCTTGTTGTAATGCAATATCTACAATGTTTTTAAAACTTTCATAAGCACTTTTTTGAACATCCTCAAAAATTTTAGGGCTTATATGACTCTTAGATTTGAAAGGACTATCTAAATGTAAATCCGAACAATGAATAAATTTAACCATACATCCATATCTCCTTAATTAAAGGTTCTAACATCAATTTTGCAAAATCCAACTATACAAAGCATTCTAATCACTATATTCATACTTATAGGTGTAGTGATTCATTAGCTGATTTATTAAAACCAGTCGCCATTTTTATTTTTATTTCGTTAAAAAATTATTATCTACACAATAATAAAGTGCTTTAGTCAAATCGTGATGTTTTATTTATTAACAAGTTTATTATTTCTTCATTTTACCATAATACGCTTCATATCGTCGATGAACATATGAAATTGAGACACATTTATAACAGTTTAAAATTTTATTTGTTACGTACGTTGATATTTTTCAAAAATTTCAGTCGGAAATGCAATTTCCGTAGTTGTTAACACCGCAAGTGAACCAACTGCCACATTAAAGATTTACATAATTATTCTACTAGTTCTGCTCGGCAGTAATCACCAATTAGAAGCTAAATGTCAAAACTATCATTGCACTTAATACGCCAAACATTTTCAGGCCGTTCTTAATGAGTCATTAAAAGTGAAACACTTTTCCATCAGTCCGATACATGGCCGAACTAATAATATTATGTTGAAAACTTTACACTCCAAAATGCAAAAAGGAAGTTAGGACATGTTTACTAGCCTAACTTCCGGTACTGAACGCATTTACCCAATTTGACAGAGAGCCTCTAACTTCCGTTATCAAGCTCATCCGTCCGTTTTGGCATAGAGCCAATATTGTTTGATTGCCCAGCTTCCGTCGCCCGTTCTGAGCTAAAGCTAGCCACGTTTACTAACCTAACTTCCGATACTAAACGCATTTGCCCAATTTGGCAGAGAGCCTCTAACTTCCGTTATCAAAACTAAAAAAAACTACCCACAAAGTCTCGGACTCTGTCGGTAGTCTATTCCTCTATTTAAAGGATTGAAAAATATTATTTTAATATTAGTCAGCGTAAATTTCGTCTAATGGTTTAACGATAATTTGGTTGATTTCTTGGAATACTTGACTCATTTTTTGTTCAGCATTCATTAATGCAGAGATGTTTTCATCTTTTTCAATTGCTTGCGCTTGTTCTTGCGCTTTTTGTAAATCTTCTTCAGCAATTTCTTCACCTTGCATTTGTTTTTGTTGGAAGTTAATTTGAGTTTCACGGAACTCGTCGAATAACTTTTTAGATTCTTCGTTAGCTTTTACATTAGCGAATGCTTCTTTGATTGCTTTGTATTCTTCGCTTTCTCTTAAAGCTTGTTCTAATTGATTTGCATAATCATATAAATTTACTGCCATGGTTATAGCACTCCTTTGTTGTGATGTTTATTAAAACGTTCGATATTACTTTACCACATCTCGCTTTTTTAGACAAAGATTGCAACCAAACCTTGGAAAAATCCAATAATACCACCTAAAATGAAACCTAATGACATAATCAACTTTAGTTCTTTGTTAGCAATTTCTATAATTAATTTTTCAATATAATCTAAGTCAAACGTATTAATTTGTTCTTCAATTAATCCTCGTAAATCCACTTTTTTCATAATTGTAGATAAGTGAATCGATAATTGTTCAACGATTAAATTTGCTAATTTGCTAGAGAGTTGACCTTCTAAATAATCAACGAATTGAGGCATTAACGTAACCACTGGCTTATTCGCTTGTTTGCTTGCATTTGTTGTTACATACACTGATAGATTTTCAGCGATTTCATTAAACTGCGACGCATCTAACAGTTCATTCAATGGTTTATCTTTAAAAGTTTGATATTCATTGGTAATTAACGATGTCACAATTGTTCTTGCTTTAGGGTGAGATGTTAAACGTATAAGTTCTTGTTGAATTCGATCTGCAATGCTCTCTTTTGTCATAAACATTTGCAACATACCAATTAACTTACCTTTCTCGTTGAAAAAAGTATCCAACATATCATTAATATCTTGAGTGCCTTTTGCAGATGATAAATAATTTCTTGCACGATCACATAATAAGTCTGTTGCGTTATCTACATGCTGATCTAAAAATGCTACAAGTTGATTTGGCAATAAAGATGCTATTGTTTGGTTTTGATGCTTTGTATAATAATTATTCAATTGTGATGCAATATATTGATTTCCATTAGTTTGTAATACTTGTTCAAAATCAATATCGATTTGAGAAGTAATTTGCTTAATTGACAATTGATCTTTCGTCAACTTTTGTAACTGTTGTTGAATCATAGATTCTATTGCTTGCTGTGATTGCTCGCTTTTTAATTTTTCATTAATTAAAGTTTCTGTAAGCAAATGCTCTTCAATCACTTGGCCAATTTTAGTTGCAATTTCTTCGCGTCTTTTCGGTATTAAACCTGGTGTAAATGGGACTCTAAATTTAAATATATAATATGGTTTAAAGGGATGAAACAGCATTCTAATTGCAATTACATTAGTAATACCACCAATTATCGCCCCTACTACAATCATAAATATGATAATAAATAGTGCATTCATAATTTTGACTCCTTTGTGACAACATAGTTATTCATTATACCACTATTTTTATTTTTTAATTCATTAATCATTTCACTTTCTACCCAATTTATTATTAGTTTACATACAAAAAGCGATGCCTCACCTCTCGAAACAGGTGTGTTACATCGCTTTTATTATTTATTAAAAGTATATAGGCCTAGATATGTACTAATTCTTCTTTAGCATTTCTGTTAAAGTATGTTTCAGCTTCTCTCATTTTAGAAGTACCGAAAATTGGTTGGTTATCTGGATTTAATACACGATAAATATTGCTTACTTTGTTACTTTGTAAAATGTACCCATTACGAGTCTCAATGTTATTCCAATAAATATCACTTGTTGGTGCATGGTTTGGATATGCACAGTGATTTCTAGAAATTGTTTGAACGATTTCTAATGGATCACAGCCAAATGTACTGTTTAATACTTCAGAGTCTCTGAATAATGCACAAATTGAAATACAAGTTGTCCAGTTTGGTAATACTCTCTCTTTTTCGATTTGTACTAAAGTCTTTTTAGAAAGTCCAATTGTTTGCGCCATAGTATCTTGCGTATAACCAGCCTCTATACGAACCATTTTAAATTTTGTTTGAATTAAATCTGTAAAACTCTGTCTATCCATTCTGTTATCTACCTTTCTGTTTGGGGAATTTTATCCGGACACAAGAAATTGCAATAATACACATTTCTTGAAACACAGATTACATCTTAATATATTTTTAATAAAATGAAAAGAGTCAATTTCACATTTGTATTAAATTTTGATCAAGTCAACAAAAGTTAAGTTTACTTTATAATGAAGCAAAAGTAAATGAAGTTAAATTTTATGCATAATCACTAGATTTGATAAAACTTACACTTTTATAATGATATCAAATTTACAAAGAAAACTGTATAATAATTCCTATCGCTGTGAAAAAAATCTAAATAAATCGATTAAAAATTGTCGATTTTTTGACGAAGCTACATCAACGCAACTTTAAATCAACTTATTTTCCATTGCATAAATTGCTGCTTGTGTACGATCGCTAACTTGTAATTTACTAAATATATGACTGACATGTGTTTTAATTGTTTTTTCAGATACAAATAAAGTTTCTGCAATCTCTTTATTTGTTTTACCTTTAACCATTTCACGTAACACTTCAATTTCTCTCTTTGACAACTTATTCGTGTAGTGTGGTTTTTGACTAACTGTTTCGATTACATCTTGTGCTTTTGGATGTATCATTTTTTCGTCGTTCATGACACGCCTAATTGTTTCAATTAATTGCTGAGGCTCAACGTCTTTCATTTCATAACCATCAGCACCTTTATTGATTGCTGATATTACATGTTCATCATCAACGTAACTTGTTAATACTAATACTTTAATTTCCGGATAATGCGCCTTAATATATTCCGTAATTTCAATACCATTCATGCCAGGCATCACTAAATCTAATAGCACAATATCAGGGTGCTCATGCTCTTTTAAATATTCTAAAAATGTTTCTCCATCTGCAAAGTCTTGTAAAACTTCTATGTTTTCAATCGTGGATAATAAAAATCGCAATCCTTGTCGCACAATATAATGGTCATCTACTAATATTACTTTGTTCATGGGTTATCTCCTTAAATCAAGCTATTTTATAGGAATTGTGAATTGTATTTGTGTACCCTTTGTTGGCTGAGAATGAAAGGTCACTTTACCTCTTAATAATTTAACTCTTTGTTTTATGTTATTTATACCGTGTGATGAAGCTATCTGAACATTATCGATCTCAAATCCTTGACCATAATCAATCACGTCAATATATAGTATATCGTTCATTTGTTTTAATGTAAGATCCATTTTATTCGTATCAGCATGTTTCTTAACATTATTAATACACTCTTGTAATGCTCTGTATATGTTTTCTTCGATTTCATTAGATAAATCGATTAAACCTTCTACATTTACATTTAATTGTATATGCATTAATTTACTATATGCTGTCAAAGCATGAATTAAACCTTGCTCAAGTCCAACTGGCTTAAGTTGCCAAATCAATGCACGCATTTCATTAACGGCATTTTGACTCGTTTCTTCAATCGTCTTGAATGCTTGTTTAGCGATGGATTCATTTGACATACCATATGCAGCATGCGCTGTAAGTTTGACGGAAAATAACATTTGATTTACTGAATCATGTAAATCTCTAGCTAAGCGATTACGTTCATTAATTTTTGCTGCTTCTTTTTCACGGTCTGTTAAATAAATACGTTTGATGGCTGACCCTAATTGAAATGCGACAGACTCTAGCAACTCTAAATCTTCATCACTATATATTTCAGTATTTGGTGACGCTACATTTAAAATGCCGAATTGTTCTTGACCCGATTTAAGTGGTACCGTTGCATGATGTGTAATATTGTCATTTTGGCTAGGAAATGCTTTAGAGGCTAAGTTAATACGAGAACAATTGACGATATTCGACGCTTTCATTAGCCTACGTTGATTAAATGCTTTCACACACCAACAAGACCCATCTTTAATGTAGTGACAGTGGTCTGCTGTCAAAGATTGTGGTAAAGCCACATGTGATACAAGTTCATGTTCACCTACGCTATTGATGAAAAATATCCAGCCTGTCGTGAAATTACTGCCCTCAATTAAATATTTTAACGCACCTTGGGTCATGCTATACATTTCAGTTTCTTCGTTTAAAAATTCGGCAATCTCTTTTAATAAAGCTAGTCGCGTCCTTTGTTCCATCAAATCGCTCCAATTCATTTTTACGTGTATTAACTATTATACATTGAGTTATTATATTTTTAAATCTTAGACGTGAACATGATAAAATGGCCTTGATTACTTAATAGTTATATTTCGGAGAACTGATTTGTGATATGATATTAAAGACTATAGGAGGATTTTATGAAATTTAAAATACCAGAAAACTTTAATGACTTAAGTTTACGAGATATTTTCCAACAACTTAAGGTACCTAAAAAAGATTTACATCATTTAAATATGTCTAAAGATATTACTATTAATGATAAACCTGCGCGATTAATGGATAAAGTGCATACTGGCGACGATGTATTTGTTCCAACCATCGATGAAAAAAGTAATTATGTTCCAAGTTATCGTTATGCACAAATTAAATACGAAGACGATGATATGGCAATTGTAATGAAACCTAAAGGTGTTAAGACCCACCCTAATGATTTAAAAGAAAGCAATACTTTAATGAATCATGTGATTTACACTATTGATAGTGACTATGTCGAACCAATTCATCGACTGGACCAGGAAACAGTAGGATTATTAATTGTTGCTAAAAATCCTTTAATGAAAAAAATTCTTGATCGCATGTTAGAAGACAATGATATTACGCGGATATACAAAGCAAATGTTAAGGCACTTTTACCTTTAAAACCACAAACGATTGATATGCCAATTGGTAAAGATAAATTCCATTCGAATAAACGACGTGTGTCTCCTACTGGACAGCGTGCAATTACACACATTTTAACTTCAAAAATGATAAAAGAAACTGTGTGTCAACTTGAAATCAAGTTGGATACTGGACGTACTCATCAAATTCGTGTGCATTTAGCTGAAATTGGTCATCCAGTTATTGGTGATCCTTTATACGGTGATTCAACGTTAAGACAATTAGAACTTGAAAGTTACAAAATAGAGTTTGTGCATCCCTTGACTAAGGAAGTCATTTCCGTTTCTTTGGATGACTAATTTGTTTAGTTTGGCATGATATTTAAACATGCAATACCGCATTGTAACTAAATCAAGTATCAACTTAAATCGAATAGATGGAAAATTATTAATTTTTTCAGATGTTCGGTTTTTTTATGTTTTTTACGATGCTTAGGATTTTATATTTTGAATGTATTTGGATTTATAGCATCCTTGGATAATGACTTGTAGTCTTTTTCAACTGCGTTACGTGTATCTAAGGACAATACATGACATCATAAGATTTTTATCACATATTGTTTGGTCAATACATGTACAACAATTCATCATATAAAAAATAGGTTCTATAATAACATGGAATCCATGAAAAGTTTTTCCTTTCATGGCTCCATATCAAATCGGACTTATAAGTTCAATTTGACATAGACAAAAAAATAAAGCTTGAACACTACATCTACCTGTAATGCCCAAACTTTATTTTATATTAATATTTAATTAATGAGGATCTACCATATCTTCTGGTTTAATCCATGCTTCAAATTGTTCTTCTGTAACATATCCAGTTTGAATTGCAGATTCTTTTAAAGTTAAACTTTCTTTATGGGCTTTTTTAGCAATTTGAGCAGCTTTTTCATAACCAATATGTGGATTTAATGCAGTAACTAACATTAATGATTGATTTAAATAATTATCAATATTCTCTTCGATTGGTTCAATACCCACTGCACAATTGTTATTAAATGTTTCCATACCGTCAGCTAAAAGGTAAATTGATTGTAGTGTATTATGCATAATAACTGGTTTATAAACATTCAATTCAAAGTTACCTTGTGAACTTGCGAAGCCAACAACTGTATCATTACCCATTACTTGGACTGCAACCATTGTTAACATTTCACATTGTGTAGGATTAACTTTACCAGGCATAATTGATGAACCTGGTTCATTTTCAGGGATAGAAATTTCTGCCAAACCAGCTCGTGGCCCTGAAGCCAACCATCTCACATCATTAGCAATTTTCATTAAGTCTCCTGCTAGCGCCTTCAATGTTCCGTGCAATTGAACAACTTCATCATGCGCTGTAAGTGCATGGAATTTATTTTCAGAAGATACAAATGGATAACCCGTATTTTCAGAAATATACTGTGCCACTTTGTCACCAAATTCAGGATGCGCATTAATACCAGTACCAACAGCCGTACCACCGATGGCAAGATTTAAAATGTGCTTCTTAGATTCAGATAACATTGTTTCGCAACGGTCAAGCATATAACGCCAGCCACTAATCTCTTGTCCTAGTTTGATCGGCGTTGCATCTTGTAAATGTGTACGACCAATTTTAATAATTGAATCAAATTTATCTTCTTTTTCTTTCAAAGTATTTCTTAAAAGTTTTAATGCAGGTTCTAATTTTGTTTCAACCTCTTGATATAATGCAACGTGCATAGCAGTTGGGAATGTATCATTCGAACTTTGTGATTTATTTACATCATCATTTGGGTGGATACTTTCATCACTTTGATGATCTTTTAAATACATATTAGCAACATAACTTACTACTTCGTTCACATTCATATTACTTTGTGTACCGCTTCCTGTTTGCCATACAACTAGTGGGAAGTGTTCATCTAATTCACCTGATAAAATTTGATCACATGCGTATACAATGGCATCTTTCTTTGCCTCGCTTAATTTTCCTAAATCAAAATTAGCTAATGCTGCTGCACGCTTTAGTTGTGCAAAACCATAAACTACTTCGATTGGCATACGCTCTTTACCAACTGGGAAATTGCGTTTACTTCTTTCTGTTTGAGCACCCCAATATTTATCTGCAGGTACTTCTATTTCTCCAAAAGTATCATGTTCAATTCTTACTGACATTCAATTTCTCCCCTTATCACTGTTTATTTAACTGTAGTATATCACTAAACAATTTATTTGAGCAATTTATGATTAAAACGTTTTCATAATTTGAAATAAAAATACACTAATCGCACGTGCTCACCCTTTATTACAGTGATACGGTCATACGATTAGTGTGTTATCTATCATTATTTAGTTATTGTTGAACTAAGTTTAATTACGATACTTTGTTTTAGTAGCTTCAACCGTAGCAATAGCTGTAAGTATATATAATACAGCACTAACAATTGTCGTATATGGATTTAGAGCAACAAGCGTACCTAATACTCCTGTTAAACTCGCATAAAACCCATCAAGTGTATAATACAATATTCCTGTTATTAATAAACAACAAATTACACTTATTACAATACCTGATTGATTACTTTTAATGAATGTTTGCGCATTAACATCATCGATTAATCCTTTTGATAAATTGAGTTGTAATTTTATTACTTTGAAAATAATAGGTAAATATAATGCCCCAATTGCCAATGGAAAAGCTTTAATTGATATTAAACTTATAATAACTGTTGCTATCAATAATTGAATCCAGTATTTTCCTAACATAAATATATAAATCTCCTCTAATTTCATTCTTCAATAGCATATCATAATCTTGGCATATTAAGAAACGCGGTTTAATGATTTCATTAAAAATATTAATGATAGATGACTTCTTTCGATAATGTCTGGGGTAATTAATTATCAATTCCGTTTAAATGGTGTTTTAAAATTTAAAATTGAATTTTTGATATATTACTATGTCTGGTACACAAATCAATGTTCTTTGCTCTACAAAGCTATATTGGAAGTAGTTGACTGCGGGCTCCAACATTGAAGCTTCGGTATGTCAGCTTACTATTTCATGCAAGTTAGCGGGGCCCAACATAGTAAATTTGGATCCTCAATTTCTACAGACGATGCAAGTTGGGGAAACGAGCCCAACATAGTGAAATCGGATTTCCAATTTCTACAGACGATGCAAGTTGGGGAAACGGGCCCAACATAGTGAAATTGGATCCTCAGTTTCTACTGACATTGCAAGTTGGGGGGCCAAACACAGAAGCTGGCGGAAAGTCAGCTTACTATAACGTGTAAGCTGGGGAAACGGCCCAAACACAGAAGCTGGCGGAAAATCAGCTTCTATGAATATAATAAAAAAGCTAGGTAACAAAATGCTACCTAACTTCATATTCAAGATTATCAAACCTATTTGATATAGGTTCTATACTATACATTGTTTACATGATAAATAGCTGAATATTACACAATTATAATACTTTACTGACTCTCTTCTTCAGAATTCTTTTCTTGATCATTTTGATCAGAAATTTGTTCCATTTCTTTACCTAATTCTTTTAAATCTTCAAAATCAGTTACCATACTGTTTTCTTCTTCATGATAATTTAATTTTGGATCTTTGTCTTTAGACATAATCAATACCTCACAGATTTTTAATTAAGCAAAGCGTGACGTAAAGTAAGCTTTAACATCTTCAGGTAAACCTGCAGCCGCTTCTTTATCAAGAATAACATTTACCATTCTATGTGCTTTTAAATCGGCTGGTTCGAAGCTTGTTTTACCATTTTCTTGATATAATTTTTCAACTACATCTCGTTTATTAGCACCAGTCACTACTAAGAAAATTTCTCTTGCTTCCATTAGTCCTTGACGAATACTAACATTTAACTTACCTTGCTCATCGATAGAAACAACTTGTAATGTTAATTTCCCTTTGTTTTCTTTAGTTTTAATCTTATCAGCGATTAATTCGATTGCATCTTTTTCATAAGCAATTGGATAAACTTGACCTGCTGGTACACCTAACGCTTCGAAATATGATTTTTTATCGTCATAATCTAAAATATTTATTTGGCTAAAATCAACAGCATGTTTTTCTACATTTTTCTTTAATTCATCTAGTACTGGCGCTTGATCTGTATCTAAATGAAAACCTGCAATTGTAGTAGGATTATTGTTAAATTGCTTTCTAATAATATCAGCAGCATATTCTGCTACAAGTTGACTATTGTCAAAGACTTTAAAGTTCATTGCCATGATTTCTACACTCCTCTTAGTTTGCATTTTACATAAAAACGGCGATATTAATAATTATTATACCCTAACTTTCAATATATCAAACCATTTAACTTTAACATGCTTATACTCTAAATATAGCACTTAAGCATCATTTTTATAATGAAAATGAGTAAATTTTAATTCAATCCTGGAAAATCTTGTTGACGTAACGCTTCATAAATTAACAACGCAGCAGTATTTGATAAATTTAATGAACGAATATGTTCACTCATAGGAATTCTTAACGCTGTGTCTTGATATTTCTCTTTCACCCAGTCTGGTAATCCTGTCGTTTCTTTTCCAAAAATGAAGTAAAAATCTTTGTCATGATTTGAAAAATCAAAATCACTATAAGTCTTTTTACCAAATTTTGTTAATAAGTAATACTCGCCATTTGTGGCTTCAAAAAATGCTTCAATACTATCATGATACGTAATATTCACAAATTCCCAATAATCTAAACCGGCTCTTTTTAACATTTTATCATCAGTTCTAAATCCAAGAGGTTTAATTAAATGTAAATGTGTGTTTGTACCTGCACACGTACGTGCAATGTTACCAGTATTAGCTGGGATTTCTGGTTGATATAAAACGATATGATTTGTCATATTACTATTCTCTCCTTGTGTCTAATCCTTTTATCATTTCATTCTGAACTGCTGCATCCTCTTGATCATAATTAGCATTGATAAAATCTCTTGCTTCTTCCCCAAGAATTTGACCAATAGCCCAATAAGCAGTTGCTCGAATCATCGGTCTTTCATCTGTTATTGCAACTTTTTTCAATTCTGGAATTGCATCCACTTCATTAAAATGCGCCAATGCTAAAATAGCATTTCGTTGTATCGGCTTTTTACCACGCCAAGCACCTGCAAGGTGACCATATGTTTGTTTGAATTCTTTATTAGACATACGTAGTAAAGGTACTAATCTTGGCTTTAAAATTTCTGGTTCCAAAATGATGTCATCTTGTTCGGTATTAATACCTCTATTTTTCGGGCAAACTTGTTGACACGTATCGCAACCATATAATCTATTCCCAATTTTATAACGATATTGGTCAGGCATATAGCCTTTTGTTTGCGTTAAAAAACTAATGCATTTCTGACTATTTAATTGGCCATTTCCAACTAATGCACTTGTTGGACAACGATCAACACAAATTGTACAATCACCACAGCTATCTAATAATGGATCATCAGGTTCAAAAGGTATACTGACTAACATTTCACCGAGGTATGTCCATGTTCCTAGTTTAGGGTTGATGACAAAGCCATTACGACCAACAAAGCCTAAACCTGCACGTTCTGCTACTGCCCTATCTGATAATACACCCGTATCTACCATAGATTTGATTTCAACATCTGGAACTTTAGATTCAATAAATGCAGCTAACATGTCTAATCGTTTACGCATAATTGTATGATAATCTTGACCCCAGGATGCTCTAGCAAATAAGCCTCTGCGATCACCTCTAACACTCTTAGGTGCACCTTTCAGTTTGTTAGGATAACCAACTGCAATTGCTATGATTGATCTTGCTGTTGGTAAGGATAATTTAGGCTCCGTCCGTAAAGTAATATCAGATTCTTCAAATCCTGAGGCATAACCATTTGCATGATAAGCTTCAAGCTTTTGCTTCAATTCATCAAAGGGATCGGCAGTAGTAAATCCAATACTGTCGATACCAATTGTATATGCATAGTCTATGATATCTTGCTTTAACTGCTTGGTATCCAATCGTATGCCCCCCATAAAATAATACTATGTTATTTTAACACAACCATTATTCATATTGAGGTTTCATTTCACATAATTTTAATAATAAAAAGCTTGAATATATGATATAACTTTGTGGTGCGCATCATATATTCAAGCTTCGTTAGGTTGTTATAATACTCTTGCTAAGAAATTTTGTGTTCTTTCATGTTGCGGTTGTTCAAATATTTCGACTGGTGTGCCTGACTCTACGACAACGCCATCTGCCATAAATATGACTTTGTCACTTACATCTTTGGCAAATCCCATTTCATGTGTCACAACCACCATGGTCATACCTTCTTTGGCTAGGTCTTTCATTACTTTTAATACATCACCAACTACCTCAGGATCTAATGCTGAAGTTGGTTCATCGAATAAAATAACATCTGGATGCATTGCTAAAGCTCTTGCAATTGCTACCCTTTGTTTTTGACCACCTGATAATTGATTCGGATATACATCTGCTTTTTCTTTTAATCCCACTTTATCTAATAACGACAATGCTTCCTTATGTAATTCATCGTTATTATCTTTCTTTAATAATTTAGGAGCTAAAATAATATTATCGACAACTTTTTTATGTGGAAATAGGTTGAAGTTTTGAAATACCATACCCATTTTTTGACGTAGTTTATCTACTTGTGTCCCTTTTTCCGTTAAGTCATTGCCTTCAAAAATCACTTGACCTTTAGTGGGTACTTCTAATAAATTCATACATCTTAACAATGTACTTTTACCACTACCAGATGGACCTATTATTGCTACTACTTCCCCTTGATTGATTTCAAGATTGATATCTTTTAAAACTTCATTATCTCCAAAAACTTTATTAAGATTGTTTATTTTAATCACTGGCATTCAATCTCCCTTCAATCATGTTCATAATGCGTGTAAGTACAAATGTTAAGACAAAGTATAATGCTGCTGCCACTAGTAATGGTGTGAATGGGTCAAATGAAATACCTTGAACCACTTGTGCATTAAACATAATTTCGCCAACACCAATTGTTGACACAATAGATGATTCTTTAATTAAAGTGACAAATTCATTACCTAAAGCTGGTAAAATGTTTTTAATTGCTTGTGGCATAATTACACTTTTCATCGTTTGTCTATAATTCAAACCTAGACTACGTGCGGCTTCCATTTGGCCTTTATCAACAGCATTTATACCTGCACGAATAATTTCAGCAATATAAGCTGAAGAATTAATAACTAATGCAATTGTTCCACAAACAAGAGCTGAAATATCTAGTCCTAATGCAGCAGTTATACCAAAGAATACGATAAATACTTGAACTAACATTGGTGTTCCTCTTAATATTTCGATATAGATAGAGGCAATCCATGAAATAATTTTTATTTTACTTAATTTCATTAACGCAACGAATGCACCTAAAATAGAACCTAATGCAACACCGATAAGTGAAATTAATATTGTAATCTTAATTCCTTTCAAGAAAAAACTACCATATTTAGAAATAAAACCACTGTCATCATTCATCGCATTTGCAGCATTAGTCATATATTTATCGATTAATCCTTTATCTTTAACCTCTTTAATCGTTTTATTAATTTGTGACAATAATTTTGGCGAATCTTTTGGCACTGCTATCACTGTATCTTTTTCTTCTTCATTAAATTTCACATTGGAAATTCCTAATTTAGGATTTTGTTTTAAATATGCTTCTGCTACAGGTTTTTCAACAACAGCACCTTCAACCTTTCCACTTTTCAGAGCTAATATAACGTCTGGTAAACGGCTTAATGAAGTAATAGATGCATTTTCAATTTCGGTTTGAGCGATTTTTTCTTGTTCAGTTCCCTTTTGTGCCCCTACTTTTTTATTATTAAAGTCTTTGATATCTTTATATTCACTAACTTTATCTTTCTTTACAAGCATGATATTTTTAGTCATCATATATGAATCTGAAAAATCAACTTGCTTCTTACGTTCAGGCGTTGAAGTCATACCGGAAATAATAATATCAATTTTTCCAGTTTTAAGAGCTCCTAACAAACTATCAAATGACATATTGACGATTTTTAATTTTAAATTATTATCTTTCGCAATTTTTTTAGCTAAATCAATATCTACACCTGCATACTCAGTCTTACCATTAACTGTATGCTCAAATTCCATTGGTGCATAATCTGCAGAAAGACCCACTCTAAGTTCACCGCGTTCTTTAATCTTCTCCCATGTTTGATTTTGTTCAGCATGTGCTGTGGGATTGATATACACCATAGCACTGCTAATTAACAACCCTAATACTAATATAAACCTAATTAAACACTTCATTTATACAGCCCTCCCTAATTAATATTCATAATTATACATATTAATACATTTTGATGCAATAGTGTTTTATAAATGTATTTTTATCAATATAAAGAAAAGCTTCTTTTTAAAAGACTTTATTTAAAAAATCGCCTAATATACGCGAACAATTCTTACATTTTAAAATCAATCAAAAAAAGCGCTACTATCAATATCTTATTGACAGTAACGCCTATATTTATCATATATTAAAACTTATTCTTGTCATCAAGCTATAAATTATTGTTTTGGAACTTCAAATTTATAAATATCATTAGAATATATAGGAATAAATTTTTTACACAATTCATGAACAATAAACGCCGATACAAATGGTATGACAAAATAACCAAGCGCTAATAAAATAATATTCATTGTTGGATCACCTGACATTCGGTTAAATGCATTTATTGGGCCAACTAATCCTGTATATCCAAATCCAGCAGACAATGGTGTTCCTTTAACCTGAAGAACGTAAGCAATGATTCCAGTAATTATTCCATTTATAGTCAATGGTATCGAAATAATTAAATTTTTCAAGTAAACTGGGATCATCATTTTTGCAGCTCCTATGAGTAAAACTGCATTTACACCAATAGAATTGACACGCAATGAGCCAAATAAGAAAGTAACACAGGCAGCCACTATACCTAGGTTTGCTGCTCCACTTCCTAGCCCGTTTAAACTAATCGCAGTTGCAATCGCTACTAACGATATTGGTGTTACCATTAATAATGAAAATGCCACACTAATAAGTATAGACATTAACAACGGATTTAAGTCTGTAAAAGAATGAATTACATTTCCAATTGCTTGAGTAATTTTTCGAATGTAAGGTAATGTGATTAGACCGATACCCCCACTAACGATAGGTACTAAAACTGGTAATATAATTAATTCAAAAGATCCAAGTTTGTTTTGTAATACCATATATATAAGACATGCAATAATAACAACCAAACTTGTATTTATAATGTCACCTATACCTTTTAACATAAAACTGTTATTGCTATATACAACAGCACCTGAACCAATCATAGCTGATGTACCTACTATAGCAGCACCTGCGCCATTAAATTTAAATTGATGAGCAGCTAAAACCCCAATAATAAATGCCATAAATGATTGAATTAGTATCACTAACTGATACGTTAATTCTAAAATTTCATTACCACTTTTAAATATTTTTAATATTTCACCTAATAAAGCATTCGGAACAAGTGCAATAACAACACCAGCACCAATAGAATTTAAAATCTTACTGAAAAACTGTTTATTATCAGCATTCTTTGCGTTACTCATAAACGACCTCCAATTTGAACATTAAACTCATCATATTATAGAAAATTAACTTTAACAATGTTTAGTTGGCTAATTTAATTTAAATATAATAATCCACAAAAGGAATAAAGTAAATTTGAACAATCTACTCACTAATCATTGTCAAGTTAATTTTAAAATACTACTAATTACATCCTGTGACTAAAAATGTAATAAATTGTAAATATTAAAATAGCCATATTACTATTAAGATAGATAAATTGAAACGACTTGCTATAAAGCACAATAAAATAGCACTTTTACAAATATTTTATTAGAAAAGTTAAAACAAATACATAACCCCAGATAATATAGTCATTATCATTAATGTAATATGCAAAAAAAGAAGTTAAACAATGTATAGTTGCTTAACTTCCTATATTAAACTCATCAGTCCAATTTGACATAGAGCCTATTAAAGCGTGTGCCATTTGAGTGCCACTTTATTTGTATTGTATAGAGAGAAATAAAAAGAAACCTTGCTTTACAAGGTTTCTAGTACGTTATGTTATGTAAATAACAGTTAATTATACCGGTGGTCGGGGTCGAACCGACACTCCACAAGTGGAACGGGATTTTGAGTCCCGCGCGTCTGCCAATTCCGCCACACCGGCTTAATGGTAAACAAAAAACTTCCCTTTGGAAGCAATTATGGAGCGGAAGATAGGATTTACACCTATACCTCGTTCCGGGAAGGAACGTGTTCTAAAAGTTGAACTACTCCCGCATAAACCTGGAGGCGGCAACCGGATTTGAACCGGTGATAAAGGTTTTGCAGACCTCTGCCTTACCACTTGGCTATGCCGCCAATAACTGGGCTAGCTGGATTCGAACCAACGAGTGACGGAGTCAAAGTCCGTTGCCTTACCGCTTGGCTATAGCCCATTAATAATAAGGGCGGCTGAAGGGGATCGAACCCTCGAATGTCGGAACCACAATCCGATGTGTTAACCACTTCACCACAGCCGCCATGGCAGGGGCAGTAGGAATCGAACCCACACCAAAGGTTTTGGAGACCTCTATTCTACCGTTGAACTATGCCCCTATTAAAAATAATAAATGGAGGGGGGCAGATTCGAACTGCCGAACCCGAA
>NZ_KV831000.1:0-133236 GCF_001836945.1 Staphylococcus sp. HMSC062H10 | reverse complement strand
ATAGAATTTGTCCAATTAAGTGTAGACGATTCACATGAAAGATTCGTAGCCATCTGTATTTAATTCTTCCATTGTTTTAGAATCTAGTTTTTGAAGTAAAAGTATTGATGCTTTAACATTGGCACCATGTGGAATAAACGTTTCATATGGTAAAGAAACTACTCCTACTACTTTAAAACGTTTCAGGATATAGTTTCTAACGTACTGTAATTTCGGACCTGTTAACACACTATCCGGCAATACAATTGCCATTTTCCCTTTGTTTTTTAAGAATTGATAGCATCGCTCTATAAATAGTATATCTGGTACCTGATCATCTAGAACCTTATGTGAATTTTCATAGCTATCATTGTTCTTTACCCATTGATGTCCTAACTCGTATTGTCGTAAAATATCTTTATCTGTAATAGTTCCTTTACGTCCAAATGGTGGATTAGTTAGGATGATGTCGACAGAATTCTCATTAATATTATTTGCTCCTGATTTTAATGCTTGAATTTCTATTTCTCTCAAAGTATCTAATGAGTTAGCTTGAAAAATTCCTGTATGACCATCATCTTCAAGAATCATTCTCATTTTAGAAACTTTTACTAAGTCAGGATTAAAGTCTATACCTCTCAATTTTCGAAGTGCATAATCTGTTTTTGCTTTTTCAAAATCAATAGGTCTCTCAGCTTTTAAATCTATTATTGATTCTTCTACGTGTTTTAAGGCTGCTACAAGAAAACCTCCTGTACCGCAAGCTGGATCTAAAATCGTTTCATCAATTTTGGGATTAATCATCTTAACTGCTAACTCAATGATAGGATCCGGTGTGAAAAACTCACCTCTATCTCCACGTTGATGAGCATATACAAATTTTTGGAATGCTAAACCTTTAACGTCCCTAGATGAATGTGATAAATCAAAGTTCTGCATTTGACCAACTACAAAAGCCAATGTAGATAGCTTTAAATTTATTTTTTCATTAGGATTAAAAATGTCTTGGTAATTATTCTTAGCCTTGTTAAATAAGTTATTTATTCGCACTTTAAAATCATTTTCTTTATGGTTTAATATTTCATCATATTCTTGTTCAGTTATACCGAAATCAGCAATTCTTGAAGTATGATTCCTTTCATCCATTAATTTAATAAATAGAATCTTTAACATTTCATTAAAAACTTTATCTTTTAAATGTCCATCATTCGCATATACATGATTATGGCAAATTTCAAATATTTTAACTAATTCTGTAGCCGGAGATAGTGAATTTTTTTCAGGTAGTCCTAAGTTCTCTCCATTTCTCGGTATATTAAATACTGTTTTCCAATGTGGTGCTTTTTTCAATCGTTTTATATATACTATATCTTCTCCATTAAACCAAACGCCGTATTCTGCAGACTCACACCCTGCAAGATATGTTTTTAATTGTTCAATACCATCCCTGCGATTCTTTCTTTTACACTCTACTATTATTTTAATATTCTCTTGAGATTTATCTTTAGAATCATGAAATATTACAACATCTGCATGACCTATTCTAACACTGCCTTTTTGTATTCCATACTCTGGTGTCATTTGATCTAATTCATATTTATATTCTTTATGTAACCTTTCTTCAATAACAACTTTTGCTTCCCGGTTTTCAGGCGTGTTTTGAATCTCTAATTCAGTTATATAATCAAATAGCTTATCGTTGTCTTTTTCTAGTCCTACGGACGTCTCTAGTGTTGTTTTTATATTCGACATAATCTCCTACTCCTCAAATTGAATTTTATATTAATTCTATCATTTATACGCTCCAAAACCCAACTTCTCAATTTACCAGACAGCCTGGTGCCAATCACAGTTCAATCAATTATTAAATAAGTACTTAGATAAACAAATTGTTTAAGCTTCCACAGCTATTTCATATTGTTAAAAATCATTCTAACAAGCATCACTTATGATACGCCTCTCCACGCATAATCTTAAATGCTCTATACACTTGTTCAATTAACACAACCCGCATCATTTGATGTGGGAATGTCATTTTGCTAAATGATAGTGCATAGTTACTGCGTTGTAAGACGTCCTTGTGCAGGCCGTTTGATCCGCCAATGACGAATACAAAGTCGCTTTGCCCTTGGGTCATGCGTTGGTTCAATTCTTGGGCCAATCCTTCGGAAGATAGCATCTTTCCTTGTATTTCTAATGTAATGACTGTGGATTGTGGTTTGATTTTGGCTAGTATTCGTTGGCCTTCTTTTTCTTTTACTTGCTCAATTTCTTTGTCGCTCATATTTTCTGGTGCTTTTTCGTCTGGAACTTCTATGATGTCTATCTTGGTGTATGGGCCTAAACGTTTTTCATATTCTGCTATGGCTTGCTTCCAATATTTCTCTTTTAGTTTCCCTACAGCTAAAATGGTGATTTTCATGTCGTTTGGTCCTCCAAATTGTTATCAACTTTCCAGTTATCCACAAGTTATTAACTTGTTCACACTGTTCCCTCTTATTATACCAATATTTTTTGCAGTTTTTGATATTTTTCTGACATTTATGCCCGTTTTTTAGTGTATAACCTGTGTATTTGTGGATAACTCTGTGGGCATTGTGGGTATTTCTCTTTAAATTGTACACAATTCTGGATAACTATCCCCATTTCTGTGGATAAATACCTTGATGTCTTATTACTTATCCCCGTTTTTATATCCCATATTTATCAATGGTTATAGCTTTTTTCCATAAAAAAACACTACCGTACCTCTTATTTAAGAAATACAGTAGTATTGTTTTCAATATATTTTAGCTAGCTTTTCTACGTCGTACAGTCGCAATTAAACCTATACCTGCTACTAATACAAACATCGCTGCTGGGCTTGAACTTTGATCAGTTCCAGTTTTTGGTAACTGTTTCTCATGTGCGCTACCTTTAGGCGCTGACATGTTAGCCAATTGTTTCCCACTCATACTTGATATAGCAGTTCCTTCCAATGCGCGATCAGAGCCTTCTCTACCACTACTAACAGTTCCTCTATGCGTTGGTAACAACACAACTTTACTTGGCGCTGGTTGTTTCGCTGGATTCATCACTTTGTCTTTACCAATTGGTTGTGCATCTTTACCAGACTCACTACCTTTGCTACCTTGTTGTCCTTTAGCTGGTTGTTCACTTACTGCTGGTTTACCTAATAACATACGTTGTGGTTCTGTCGTATCATACTTAGCTAAGTTAGCTGTTTTTAAATAACTTGCTAGTACTTGATCTAATGAAATACCTTCTTCTCTAGGGCCACCGAACATACTATATCCGTCGCCACCTGATGCTGTGAAGTCATTCATCGTTACGTGATATACACGTTTTAAATCAATATTTTCAAACTTACCTGTCTCTTTATTTAAAATTTGAATAGCGTTAATTCGTTTGCCAGATGGTTTATTCATATCATAGTAAACACGAATTGAATCAGAGATATGTAGTAAACCACCATTCGCTGTTAATACTGTCTTACCATCTTTTTGTGTTGTTGGTGCGCCTAAACTATGTTCAAAAGCTGTCCAGACGTCTGAACCTTTTACATCAATTTGCGCAATCGTATTTCCAAATGGTAATACTGAGATTAAATCATAGCGTGTCACCTTACCTTTTGCGATAGAGGCACGAATACCTCCACCATTTGTCACGGCAAAGTCAGTCTTTTTAGAGAAATTCTTAACGCCATATGCTTCCATAGCATCTGCAATCGCGTTTCCTAAATTTGTTTCACGCGTTCTAACGTCATCTCTTTCTCCTTTGAAATCAATCGCATTATTTGGAATAATAACCTCTGCTGTTTGTGCTCTAAATGTTTGATCAGCTTGATTAATTTGTTCAGCTAATGCTTTGTTCGGTGTCACATTTTCAACGTCTTTAACATTAATCAATGACGGCTTAATATTCGATACCGCTCCATTGCGGTAATTAAATGTAATCTTACCGATATTCGCAAGTGCTGTACCTGTTTGTGCTAATGCATCATCGTTATAAATTTGACCATTTTGAAGTACGGTATGTGAATGACCATCAATGACTGTAATACGTTTCTTCAATTGTGGATTTTGACTTAATTGTTTCACTAAGTAATCACCACGCCATGTTTCTTGTGTTGAAGGATCAATCCCTAAATGTGATATAACAACAAATGTATCTACGTCTTTATAAATACGCATCATTTCTGCTGTCACACTTTGTAATGGATCTCTAAATTCAACACCTTTAATGCCTTCAGGTCTTGTTTTCGTCTTTGTTTCTGGTGTCGTTACGCCAATAATTCCATAACGAATACCATTTTTCGTTACAATCGTTGAAGGCTTAAACGCGCGCTTCCCATCTTTATAAACATTAGTACTTAACATCGGGAAGTCTAACATACCCTCTAACTTTTTCAACTGATCGTATCCAAAGTCAAATTCGTGGTTACCGACTGCCATAGCATCATAACCTACTGCATTCATTGCTTTAGCCATTTCTTCACCTTTAGACTGGTTTGAAAGTGGTAAACCTTGGAATGCGTCTCCTGCGTCTAACATTAAATCAGGCTTTTCTTGTTCTTTTACTGTTTTTAATTTAGCCATACCGATGACACGCCCTTTTTCTTCAGCTAGTCGGCCATGGATATCATTTGTATGTAATATTTTATGTGTTGTTGTTTGTGGTGCATTAGCAGCAAACATTCGTGGTGAAAGTGATGCTGTTTTAGCATTTGATAATTTGAATGTTGCTGATTGAGTTGGTTTTTGTGTTGAGGCTTGTTGTGCATCTACGTCGCGCGTTTCGTTTACTGTTGTTGAAACTGCTGTAGATGGTTTGTTAGATGGTGCGTTGGATGTTACTTTGTTGTTTGTATCATCAGCTGTTCCCTGTACTGATGCTGATACGTTGGTTGCCGCTTCTTCACCAGATTGATGAGCCGCTTCCTTTGTTGGCGTTACTTGTTGCTTATCTGTTGTTGCTGCTTGTGCTTTCATTGGTGTATGCTGCTCAGCCGCGTTCGAGACATGCCATAATCCCATCACACTAAAAAGCAAAACGAGCCATACACTTGTTTTAAGTAATAAAGCTTTCATTTCGTTCCCTCCATTAACTGTCATACACCAATATATTATCATAATCCTTATATTAAAATGTTTGATTTTATGTAAATTATTTATAAATTACATTTAATATCGAATTATTTTACACATTTCAATCAATCCGATTCAACTCAACAACAGCCATTTCCCACCAACAACATAAAAAAGCACCCGATAAAGTCGTTTCACAGCAGTGCGGAACTTTATCGGATGACTCTCATTTATATTGTATATATTGGTGTTGGAATAGCTTTATCCGTATCACATAGCAATACTTCTTTTTCCGTATCAATATCGTGTTCGTTCAATACTTGGCCAACACTCATACGCGCCAAATCTTTCATATTATTATCTTGTGATAAATGCGATAAGTAAATACGTTTCGTGTTACCTGTAATCACGTCTGTCATCGCATGACCCGCATCCTCATTAGATACATGACCCATATCGCCTAAAATGCGTTGTTTCGTCTTCCATGGATAACGACACATTCTCAACATATCGACGTCATGATTACTCTCAAAAATAAATGCATCGCTGCCACGTATCATACCTTTCATACGATCAGACACGTAACCCGTATCTGTTAAAATCGTAAACTTCTTATAGTTATTATGGAAAATATAAAATTGCGGATCTATCGCATCATGTGACACGTTAAACGATTCAACATCGAAACCTGCAATAGATTTCGTTTCATAAGGATTAAAAATGAATTTCTGATCCATAGGGATGCGACTATCTTTCTTTTCAATTGCCTGCCAAGTCTTTTCATTCGCATAAATTGGCAATTGATATTTACGCGCCAAAACACCTAATCCTTTAATATGATCAATATGTTCATGGGTTACTAAAATACCATTTAAATCTTGAATATTACGGTCAATTTGACTAAACAATTCTTCCATTTTCTTGCCAGTCAAACCAACATCAACTAATAGACTACCTTTTTCATTTTCTACAAAAGTGGCGTTACCTGTACTACCACTTGCTAATACACTCATGCGTATCAAGCGGCTCATCCTTTCTATTTAAGCAGTCATTCTCTCTATATGACTGCAATATACATCAGTGCAAATATACGATTTTCCCTACAGAAACTATCAGTATATTAGCTGTTTTGTATACCTTTCCTATTATGTAACTTTAGTTCATCGACCGGTCTCTTATAATTAAATTTTGATAATCACGTGCAATGAATGTCCTAATTATTATAACAATGATTAGACAAATACTAAAGTTTTTAAAATAGCAGTTACGTTAATTTTACAATACGGTTCTACTTAATACATGAATAAATGCGCATGTTAGGACGCAAAAACGTCAGCCATAATAAACCATACCAGCAAAAAGCTAGCACCGCTTCTCACATATGATGAGCTTGCAATGCTAGCTTATTACGATTCATATTAATGATTAATAATTTTAGGGTTATTATTTGTCGCTTCGACATAGTAAGTATTCGTTTTGTCCTTACCGTCATGCTTCACTTTAATTTCCCAGTTTGGTTGTAACAATTGAACATTCGTTTCATTCACGACTGAGTAGTAACCGAGTCTAGCATTAATGACTTCATCACCTTTTTTCAAGTAACGATTATAATATAATGCCTCGATTGCTTTTCTCACACCAATCACTTGATGCTTCTTATCTGCACCATCTGTAGGCTTAATGTCATCCATCATTGATTGTTTATAACTAGTCGCTTTGTTATCTTCTATATTAAAGTTCAACATCGCTTTACTATTATTCAAAATCGGGAAATTATCATACGTTTGTTCGTATTTTACAGAACCAGAACTAATTTCACTTAATTGATATTCTGAACCTTTGAACACACGTTTGTTAACATAATCTTTCAAATCTTTTAAGTTATTGTCACTGACCTTTACTGATTGGCTAATGTTTGCATTTAATAATTTTCCACCATCTGATGTGGTCAAATCCGAATCGCCCTTAGCTTTAGAACTAAAGTCTTTTGAACGCCCCGTAATTTGTTCTAATTGTATGCCTTTAACTGATTTATTTAAAATACTAGCCGGTACTTTAATTTCTTCTTGCTGAAAATTAACTTCATTATTACTCTCAACTTCATTAATGTGTGAGCGATTGACTTTATTAACATAAATCGATACTAACACGATGTTGACAAGAATAAACACGAAAATGAAAAGCGTCTTCGTCAGTTTCCAGTTCATTTATTCAAGCCTCCCATCGTTATAAACATACCATTCGCCATCATATTCTACATACCAGCGTGGTACGAGTTCACTGTTAATCTGCACTTCAATGTGATTATGATCCGGATTATCTTGCATTTCGTAACCGATAGCGATATTCGTTACTTTTTCAAAATTAATATCACTATTGTTCGCTAAGCTTGAACGTACAGACTCTAATTTCGGCAACGTTTTATTATCTTCACTGTTTAAAACAACGTCGGTACGCAATAACGAACGACGATAATCAAAGACGCCTTTTTCACCCCAAGTGACTTGAATTTGATTAGCGCCTTCTTTATTAAACGTTGGATAACCATTAAGGAAACGTTGATATGTTAGCTCGCCTGACTGATTATTCGTACTAAACAATCTGAAATCTTCGTTTAAGAAACCACCATGACCATTAATAAAATCAAAGGTTCCTGGAATCGTTTCTTCCATTTTGCTTGAACTTGCTTCATCTTCGGACAAGTTTTTATAATGGTATTTTTCATTTTTATCGTTATAGTTTGCGACACCTGTATTATTGTTGTAGGTTGTAACACCACTCTTTGAACTACGAACGATGGTTGAATCGTCAAATAGTATAGCATTCATTTTCTCAACACTAATCGTGTTAAATACCATGCGATATGTTTTTAACTTCTCAGGTTTACTTGGTGCAAAAACATGCGTCGTACGATCAATTGTATCTTTGTTTGTGATGATATCTGTGTATGGTTGCATATCTTTTTTCACTGTTGCTAATGCATCTAAAAAATGATCATTTTTCGTTGTAGTTGTTAATTTTACGTAATCGTGGCGATCTTTGCTTATAGCATAAAGCACGATATTATCATCAGCATCATGATCAATAACTAAACGATTGAAATTGAAATGATTTGGTACTTTCGCATTCATGTTCAGTACTTGGCCAAGATATGTTGATAACGGTAAATCATACGTAAAATCGAATAATGTAAAATCACTGCTCAAACCTGGAATCATCAAGTTATGATCACGACGAACGTGTTCCACGGACTTAACTTCTTTATTTTTCAAAGGTTTCGTCAGTTTATTCACATTAGATACCGTCGCAATCGTACCTTCTGGATGATCATTTTTCGAATGAATAATCTGAAATGGCGTAATAGTTGTATCCATTTTGGCTGTCATAGGTGTCGTTAAAGGTTTCGTTTCACTCTTCTTACTATCTGTATTGTCGACATTTGCAATATCAGGCGAAAAGTTCCATACCATATATGTCAATACGACACTCATCAAGACGAGTAGCGCTAAAATGACAGATTTAATATGTTCCTTATTATTCATCCCAATCACCGTCTTCAATGACTTCACATGGAAGTGTGATAAAGATAGATGTGCCTTGACCTTCTACACTGTTTGCCCAAATACGACCATTGTGCGCTTCCACAATCTCTTTCGAAATGGCTAGTCCTAATCCAGTACCACCCATTTTACGCGTACGTGCCTTATCTACACGATAGAATCGGTCGAATATTTTATCGACTTTATTGATAGGAATACCGATACCATTATCTTTAATACGAATCGTCATTCTATTATAAAGTGGATTTTGTTTCACGTGGAACTCGACACGTTTATCGCCTCTAGAATATTTCATCGCATTGGTAATGACATTATCAAATACTTGCGTCATTTTATCAGGATCAAATTCTGTGAAAATCGTCTTTTTCGGAATATCTCGAATAAATGTTGTATCTTTCGCAGACATTTCATGTCGATTAATAATTTTATTAATGAACATGTTAAAGTCGATAATTTCTTTATTGATTTGATCAGACTCATTATCCATTTTAGATAACTGTAGCAAGTCATTGACAAGTCGAATCATTCGTTCTGTTTCTTCACGGGTAACAGATAAAAATTGTGGCGCAAGTTCCTCATCTTTCCATGCACCTTCTTCAAGTGCTTCAATGTAACTATTCATGGAAGTTAAAGGTGTACGTAACTCATGTGATACATTGGCAACAAATTCACGACGCTCACGTTCAACTTGTTGTTGTTCAGTCACGTCATGTAACACAGCAATATAACCCGTTACAAATCCTGTTTCCTGCACAATCGTACTAAAGTTAACACGTGCGATTAGACCTTCTTCTTCATTTAAATCTAATAAGAAACTATCATTATTCTCTTGAATTTCTTCAAGTTTAAATTCATCTTCAAGACTTAATACACTTAACATGTAATAACCGATGATGTCTTCTTTCGCCATACCAAGCATCTTAAGTGCCATATCATTGACGATACGAATACGTCCTCGACGGTCTGTTGCAATAATACCATCACTCATATGGGTGATAACTGAGTCCAGTCTACGTTTCTCACTTTCAGTATTAGCCTGCGCTTCTTGTACACGTTTAGACAAGTTATTAAATGCTAAAGCTAATTCGCCAATTTCATCGTTACCATAAATCTTCACACGTTGCGTGTAGTTACCTCTGGACATTTCGACCGTCTGGTTACGCATATCGGTGATTGGTTTGGTAATCGTTCGCGCTATAAAGAATCCTAGGATGACTGTGATTAATAATGAAATAGCTGTACCAACAATGAATATTTGATTTATATTATTTAATTGGTTATAAACGTCATTAATTTTTGATTCGATATAAATATTACCTATTACCTTTTTATCGACTTTAACGGGGATATTATATACCCAGACACGGTCCTTACCACCGCCATAATCTTTTAAAATTAAATGATCGTTTGATTGTCCTAGCGATAGTGCTTTTTGGACAGAACTATCATTCGCTTTTTGATTGATTAGACTACGGTTAGACTGCTTCGTCGTCGCAATAATAATTTGGTCTTTATCTATAAAACGAATTTCTCCAATTTCTTGACGGTTGGCATACTCACTTAATAAATTTTGAATATCTTTTTGTGCATTTACGGAGCCCTTTTCGTCATATACTTTTTCAATACTAATTTCTAATTGTTTAGCGTACTGCGTAATATTCTTCTTAAAATTATCAAGCAGCTCTTTTTCAAGGTTATTTGTAAAATACAGACCGATAATTTGCATACCAATGATAATCAGTAATACATAAACAATTACAAGTTTAGTATGAAGGGATTGTAGTTGTTTTAGCCACTTCATTCGTTTCGACCTCTACTCATGTTGTTGGAGGAAATATCCAACGCCTCTACGCGTCACAATATATTCAGGATGTGACGGATCATCTTCAATCTTTTCACGTAAACGACGAATCGTTACATCGACCGTACGTACATCGCCAAAGTAATCATAGCCCCATACTGTTTGTAATAAATGTTCACGTGTCATTACCTGTCCCATATGTTTTGATAAATAATGGAACAATTCAAATTCACGATGTGTTAATTCAATATCTTCGCCACGTTTTTTAATAGAATATGCGTCTGGATAAATCACAATATCTTTAATTGTGATTTCATTCGTTACATTTCCAGTGTCTTGTGCTGGTTGTGAGTAATGACGACGTAAGTTCGCTTTCACACGTGCGATTAATTCACGCGTACTAAACGGTTTCGTTACATAGTCATCTGCACCTAGTTCTAAACCAAGCACTTTATCAATTTCTGAATCTTTAGCAGTAAGCATTATAATTGGCATTTCGTATTTTTTGCGCACTTCACGACATACTTCCATACCATCACGACCAGGTAACATGATATCTAATAATACGATGTCTGGTTCTTCTTCATAAATTAAGTCGACTGCATCATTACCATCGTATGCACAGTACACATCGTATCCTTCTTTTTTTAAGTTAAATTCTAAAATATCAGCAATCGGTTTTTCATCATCAACCACAACAACTTTTCTAGCCATTTGCATAAACCTCTTTTCTTAAATCATTAATATTATTTTATCATTTTTTGTTCTTTATCGTTTATGTTTGTGTAAAAAATCACAGGATGTCGCTTACTATTTTTGTTATTGTGCGCATTTTCCGTCTTATAACGTATAGTAACCTATTATATAATTTACCATTTATAAGCTATTAATTCTATTTTCCAATATAAACTTATATATTAATATTTTTTATTAGTTTCTCACGGCGGATTGTGATAATAATTAGTCTTTCCCTATAATATGACCACGAAATCATTTTTATATTATTAAAGGTGCGAAAAAATCGGGATTCCTATTGGTGTGGATGTGAGGAAAATAAATACTATTATATTTATGTTAAGTGGGCTCTTTTGGTCTATCACTATGAAAAAGTATGTTAATCAAGGCACATGGTAATCTAATTAAAGAATTTGTTTTCTACATTTGTCTTTAATACATTGCAACTGAATTACCAGAAGTTTATACATTATAAATAAAATGGACGAATAGATAAATCATTTTGTTTATCATTCGTCCATTTGTCTTCAATTGATATAATTTTAAACGTAAAAAAATGCCTATCCTCTTGGATAGGCATTTGTACGGTCTCGACGGGAATCGAACCCGCGATCTCCTGCGTGACAGGCAGGCGTGTTAACCGCTACACTACGAGACCTAAAACATGGTGACTCCTACGGGACTCGAACCCGTGTTACCGCCGTGAAAGGGCGGTGTCTTAACCGCTTGACCAAGGAGCCGTTCTTAAGCACAAGATAGATTATAGCACAGCCAATCTTGCCATGACAAGATATTTTTTACATAATTTTGCTATTATTTTTTGAAGAATGTTATAAGTGAAAAATTGCATTTTATTGGCAGTCTATTTATTATAATAATTACGCTATTTTTGAAATTTTTCTATTTTAGATACTTTCATTTACACTTACGTCTACTCTATTTTAATAGCTATTTTCGACATCAGACTTATTACATTCAAGTATTTCATCTTAATTTTCGTTAAATATCATCTAATCTTCTAAATTATGACTAGCAAATACCACCTTTACGTTAGTAATTTTTATCTAAATAATCGAATCGATACAGAAGCAAACATAGCAAAAGCCTCCTACCAATAAAGATAGAAGGCTCATTCGTTTATATCATTGTGTATTACTTGTATAAAGTTCTACCACAATTCTTTTAATAAGTTTGTTTGTTCTCTATCTGGACCAACTGAGAAGATAGAAATTTGTACATTACATAATTCAGAAATACGCTCTAAATATTTACGTGCATTTTCAGGTAATTCTTCTAAAGTGCGCACATTTGTTACGTCTTCTGTCCAACCTGGTAACTCTTCAAAGATTGGTTTACAACGTTTTAATTGATCTAAGTTTGCTGGATACTCAGTAATTTCTTTACCGTCTAATTCATAAGCTGTACAGATTTTCACTGTGTCTAAACCAGTTAACACATCGATAGAGTTAATAGATAAATCTGTAATACCACTTACACGACGAGAGTGACGTAATACAACTGAGTCAAACCAACCTACACGACGTGGACGTCCTGTTGTTGTACCGTATTCACGACCAACTTCTCTAATATGATGTCCATCTTCATCGAATAATTCAGTTGGGAATGGACCATCACCAACACGTGATGTATAAGCTTTACATACACCAATTACTTTAGAAACAAATGTTGGACCTACACCTGTACCTACAGTAACATTACCTGCAATTGGGTTACTTGATGTAACGAATGGATATGTACCGTGGTCGATATCTAACATTACACCTTGCGCACCTTCGAAAAGTACTTTTTCATCTGCTACAAATGCATCGTCTAAGATTTTTGATGTGTCTGTTACAAATTCTTTTAGACGTTGACCTGCTGCATAATATTCTTCAAAGATATCATCAAATGATGGGCATGTTTCGTTAAACATGCCTTTGAAATATGCTTGTTTATATTCAATGTTTGATTTTAATAATCTTTCGAATGTTTCTTTTTCAAGTAAATCTGCCATACGAATACCGATACGTTGAACTTTGTCTACATATGCTGGACCGATACCTTTTTTAGTTGTACCAATTTTGTTATCACCACGTAAACGTTCTTCATATTCATCTTGTGCTAAGTGGTAAGGTAAAATCACTTGCGCACGATTAGAAATACGTAAATTACTTGTAGGTATGCCACGTTCATTTAATCCGTCCAATTCTTTCAATAGTGCAACTGGATCAACAACGACTCCGTTACCGATTACCGCTAATTTGTCTTTGTAAAAGATACCAGATGGTACTAAATGTAATTTATATGTTTCTCCGCCAAATTGAATGGTATGGCCTGCATTATTACCACCTGAAAAACGCGCGATAACATCTGACTGTTCTGCCAAGAAATCCGTTATTTTTCCTTTTCCTTCGTCTCCCCATTGTGTCCCAACTACTACGATTGATGACATGTGAGCACCTCCAAGTTTTTCTCATTTAACCATTTGATATTCTACCAATATCGAGACCATAATGCAAATAAAAATCGAACATTGATTTTCGGCCTTTTTAAAAGAAAAAATCATTTTAACAAATCGTCTTAAACGTCCTAAAAACCCTTTAACAGAGGCGTTGTCAGCACTAATCCATCACTTTCAATACACAAACTTAACATATATCAACCCGTTCAGAACAAAATAAAAACCGTACAATTTTATCACTAAAATGATTATTGTACGGAAAAACTTTTTTACATCATATCAGCATGTGCATAATCGATATCTGTAAATTTATTATATTGTTTCATAAAGTGTAACTTAACTGTGCCTGTTGGACCATTACGTTGCTTAGCAATGATGATTTCAATTTCGCCGTTTTCATCATTCGTTTGCGGCTCGAAACCACCATCATCGTCATCATCTTCATCGCCACCACGGTTATAGTAATCATCACGGTATAAGAATGCAACGATATCGGCATCTTGCTCAATCGAACCAGATTCACGAATATCACTCATCATCGGACGTTTATCTTGTCGTTGTTCAACACCACGAGATAACTGACTCAACGCGATAACTGGACATTCTAATTCACGGGCTAATGCTTTTAATGTACGAGAGATTTCAGAAACTTCCTGTTGTCTGTTATCAGACGCACGTGAACCACTACCTTGAATCAACTGTAAGTAGTCAATCACAATCATGTCTAAGCCATGTTCTTGCTTTAATCGACGACATTTAGAACGTAGATCATTAATTCGAATACCCGGTGTATCATCAATAAAAATCTTCGTACGTGATAATTTACCTACCGCTATAGTAAAACGACTCCAATCTTCCTCAGTCATAGTACCGGTTCTTAAGCGGTTTGAGTCAACATTACCAGAACTACAAATCATACGTGTGGCTAACTGATCAGCACCCATCTCTAGTGAGAAAATACCAACTGTATACATATCTTCATGCGTTGCAACTTTTTGTGCAATATTAAGTGCGAACGCAGTCTTACCTACAGATGGACGCGCTGCAAGGATAATTAAATCATTTCGGTTGAACCCTGCTGTCATTTGGTCTAAATCTCGATATCCTGTAGGAATACCTGGTGTTTGACCACTATTTTGATCAAGCTCTTCAGCTGTTTCATATACTTGTCCTAAGACGTCTCGAATGTCTTTAAAGCCATCGCTTTCACGAGAAGATGATAGCTCTAAAATTCGACGTTCTGCATCACTTAAAATCGCATCTAGTTCAAGTTCATCATTATATCCATCATTGGCAATACTATCTGCAGTTTGAATCAATCTACGTTTTAATGCATGTTTAGAAACGATATCAGTATAATACTGAACATTTCGCGTCGTTGGTACATTTGTAGATAACTCTGCAAGATATTGCGGGCCACCCGCTTCATTCAACGTACCTTCCGTCGATAATTGATCCATCAATGTTACAACATCAATTTCTTTATTATCTTCATTTAAGTGCATCATTGCACGGAAAATATGTTGATGGGCACCCCTATAAAACGACTCAGGAAGCAACACTTCCTGAGTAGTATTAATCAATTCTGGATCTATAATAATTGAACCTAAGACAGACTGTTCAGCTTCATTGTTATGTGGCATTTGATTTTGCTCATACATTCTATCCATGAATGGTTACACCTCTTATTTCAATCCAACTTTATTGTTCAACTGTGTGTACGCGAATTGTACCTTCAACTTCTTTATCTAATTTAACAGGTACATTCGTATATCCTAGGGAATGAATTCCATTTGGTAAATCCATTTTACGTTTATCAATTTTAATATCATGTTGTGCTTTTAGTGCTTCGGCAATTTGTTTTGTACTTACTGATCCAAACAATTTACCACCTTCACCAGTTTTTGCTGAAACTTCAACTTCAATGTTTGATAAAGTTTCTTTTAATGCTTTAGCATCTTCAATTTCTTGTTGGCGTTCTTGTTTTGCACGTTTTTTCTGTAACTCTAATTGTTTAAGATTACCTGGTGTTGCTTCTACAGCATAATTCTTTTTCAATAAGAAGTTATTTGCATAACCTACTGGTACTTCTTTAACTTCACCTTTTTTACCTTTACCTTTAACATCTTGTGTAAAAATTACTTTCATGCATCTTCACTCCTACTTAATTGTTCTGTAATTGCTTGTTGTAATTGTGCTATCGCCTCTTCGACTGTCACACCTTTAAGTTGTGTTGCAGCATTGGTTAAATGTCCACCGCCACCAAGTGCTTCCATTGTTAACTGAACATTTACTGAACCGAGTGAACGCGCAGATATACCAATCAAATTATCTTCACGTCTCGCAACAACATATGATGCTTCAATACCTTCTAAACTTAACAGTTCATCTGCTGCTTGTGCAACTGTTACTGGATGATAAATTTTATCGTCTGAACCATGCGCAATGGCTATGCCATTATCTTCGACTTTTACAGTTCGAATTAATTCAGATCGATTAATGTAAGTATCCACATCATCTTTTAAGAAATGTTGCGTTAAAATCGTATCTGCACCATGTGCACGTAAATAACTCGCTGCATCGAATGTTCTTGATCCTGTTCGTAATGTAAAGTTTCTTGTATCTACAATAATACCTGCATACATCACTGTTGATTCAAGACGTGTTAAACGTTGTTCTGTTGGTTGATATTCCAGTAACTCTGTTACCAATTCAGCTGTCGAACTTGCATATGGTTCCATATATACCAACAATGGATTAGAGATGAAGCTTTCACCACGTCTATGATGATCGATAACAACTTTACGGTTTGCTTTATTTAAGACATTTTCATCTAAAACCAGTTCCGGTTTATGCGTATCAACAATCACTACGGTTGTCTTAGATGTCATCATATCCCAAGCATCATCTGATGTAATAAATCGCTCTCTTAACTCTGGCTTTTTATCTATTTCGTTCATCACGCGTCGTAATGTTGGATCAATGTCAGTCTCATTTAATACGATGTATGCTTCTAAATTATTCATCATTGCAAATCTAGACACACCGATTGCTGCACCAATTGCATCTAAGTCAGGACGTTTATGTCCCATGATAATGACTTTGTCACCCTCTGCAAGGATATCTTTTAACGCATGTGAGATAACACGCGCTCTTACACGAGTACGTTTCTCCATCGGGTCAGTCTTACCGCCATAGAAGCGCACATTACCATTAATACTTTTAATTGCAACTTGGTCACCACCACGTCCTAATGCTAAGTCTAGGCCTGATTGTGATAATTCACCTAAGTCGATTAAATTTTCAGTACCTTCACCAACACCGATACTTAATGTTAATTGGGCACGATAACCAACACTTTTTTCACGTAATTGACTCAAGATATCAAATTTAGATTCTTCTAAGTCAGCTAATATTTTTTGATTTAAATAGGCTACGAATTGATCGGAACTATACCTTTTAAAGAATATATTATACTCAGTTGCCCATCGACTAATAACACGCGTTACCATTGAATTGATTTCCGAACGCTGCGTATCATTCATATTTTGCGTAATCTCATCGTAGTTATCTAAAAATAATGTCGCAATGATTGGTTTAGAATTTTCATATAGTTCATTTGTTTGTACTTGTTCAGTTATATCAAAGAAATAGAGGCAGTGATCATTCTCAGAATAACGTACTTGGAAATGATACTGATTATATTCTATTTCAACGGATTTCACTCTATCTAATTGCTTTAAAATGTTTGGAAATACTTCATTTACAGATTCAGAAATGACGTTTGCTTCCATATGATCTGTCATAAATTGGTTAACCCATTCGATGTGATCATTTTCATCTAAAACAATGATACCAATTGGTAAATGTTTGATTGCTTTATTATTTGTTGTTGAAATTTGAGCACTCAAACCATCTACATAACTATCCATTTTCATTAAAGCTTGTCTGAATAAAACGATGCTAACAATAATCATCACGACAAGAACGATAGATGCAATTAATGCTATAAGACTATTAAAGATAAACCATACACCCATTAAAACAATTGCTGTGATGATCATGATGACAAATGGTATTAGTAAAGCTTTCTTAGTGGACTGCCGATTCATTATTCCACCTCTATTCACTTTTTAGAATTATTTTTCATGATTCGCTTCAAATTCAAACTTAAATCGATAACACCAAGTAGTCCTACAATATGTGTCGTAGGTGTCAGTATTGTACCGATAATCAATAGTAAAATCGTTACTGCATTCGGCAAACCTTTCGCTTTACCAAAGAAATGAATAACACTTAAACCTTGAATATACATTACTAATGATAACACAAGTTGGAAGTTTAAAAGAATGCTCTGGAACACACTCGGTTGACCTGTAAATAATAAACATATGATAACAATAATGTATATCCATAATAAAATACCGCTCATTTGCCACGCGAAAAGTGGCTTAAATACAGGTGTAGCGATTTTAAATTTTCGTAAAATCGGAAATGTAACGATTAAGTTAATTAAGACGATTAAAAATGTAATGATAATGATGAAACCTGGTAATTGAACGGTCGCTTGTCTAAACCCTTCTTCTAATATTTGGGTCATATTCGCATCGGCACCGCTCATCGTAATCGCTTCATGTAATGTTTGCTTGAAAGGTTTTACTATGCTCGCTGATGGTGGAATTCTTCCGAATGTTTGTAGTAACATAAAAGCGATTAATGAAATTAAGCTCATCGCTACTGTTGTTACGTATAATATTCTTTCTTTAGACGTTCTTTCTTTGAGCAATTGACCAATAATTAAACTTGCAATTAAGACTAATATGATGGCACTTAAAACGAAAGTATTACCTAAAACAGTTGTTATAATTACTGTAATAAGTGCACTAATCCCGAAAGATTGTATTGATTTATTCCATAAAACGATACCTGGTATGGTTGCAAATAATGCAAATATTAGTCCTAAACCAGGCACTAGATATAAAGCTAAAGCGACAAATACCAACGTAATCGTTGCAATTATTGTTGCTTTAGGTTGTATTTTTGAAAACACATAAGCCACTCCCATATTTTTAACTATAGCTATTATTTTAACCTCTTTAATGGAATTTAACAATTTATAGATTGTATGCTTCTATTTCATTTAATTGAATAATAACTTTCATGTTTTATAAGTAATTAACATACTCATTTGAATCGCTTTTGTGTGCTTTCATTTTCAACATGATTATTTAATCCCACTACATAGCAATCAAGCTTGATTTTGATTTACAATTCATTTCCACTCTCATGTACTCTAGATGTTTTTGAATATGATAACTGTGATTTAGTGGCTTCATTCTTTGAAAATATACATTATTACTTGCGCTTAAAATGCTTTAAATTTAAGAAATGATATAAGTTAGGTGCCCAGGTACTAAAGTTTAGTAGGAATCCATCATGACCAACGTTATCAGGTACAAAGAAATGACGATGATATTTAAAACGTTCACCTAATGCACGAACTTGATCATCCGGATATAGCAAATCATCTATAAAGCCCATTGTTAAGACTTTCGTTTCTAAATTTTTAAAAACATGCGTTACGTCTGTGCGACCTCGGTCAATGTTGTGACTATCCAATACATCTAGCAGTGTCAGATAACAATTCAAATCGAATCGTTCTTTAAATTTATTACCTTGATGTTGCTGGTATGCGACTACTTCATCCGGTGTGAAACGTTCATCATAACTTTTCGATGATCGATATGTCAAAAAACCTAATTGGCGTGCAATACTTAGACCTTCCTTACCACCAAGATGAATGGCCTGACGCGCAATTTCATTGAAAGCTCTACTATAAGATGATGTTCGGCTTGTTGCAGCAAGAATAATGGCTTTATCTACTTCAAACTGTTGATTGTAAAGTAGTTCCATCGCTTGCATACCTCCAAGACTTCCCCCTATTAAAATATTAATTTTGTCATAACCAAGCGCTTGTATACCTCGTTCATTCGCTCTAACAATATCTCTTAATGTTAATTTTTTAGGAAAATGAGGGTCGTTTAAAGGTGAACTTGAACCGAAAGGACTACCAATAACATCAAATGTTAAAAATTGATAATCGTGAATGGGTATATATCCCCCATCAATAATTTCTCGCCACCAACCCGGATAATCATCTGTTCCATATGTTAAATGATTGCCAGTTAATGCATGACAAACTACAACTAATGGTTGTCCATGATAACCGACATGCTCATATCTCAAACGCAAGTTATCTATGACTTCCCCAGATTCTGTAATAAATTTCCCTAGATTTAAAGTATCTACTGTGTAATTTGTCATTGTTCTTTCCTCCTTAAACAAAAAAACTTCTCACCCTATTGAAAAGTAAGAAGTCTTTATACTTATCATTCGAGTAACTCGTTGGTTTTAGCACCGTGCTATAAAGTCGGTTGCTGAAGTATCACAGGGCCAAGTCCCTCAACTTCTCACAATAAGAAATATGAAATTGTTATGTGTTAGTTGAGATTCAGTGATGAATTACTTTTATCATTTAAAATGTTGTTATCATTGTCATGCGTTAGCCAAATCGCTTTCGTGTATACGATTCCCAATCTTAACATAGACGATTTGTATATCAGAATTTTCTGATTACTAACAGTTTACCTAAGTTTAAATATCTGTTCAATGATTTTCAGTTATTTTTAAAAGAAAAATCGTAATGTTGCCATGATAATAATCCCACTAATAATTGTAATAGTTAAACTACGCGTGATTATAGATAAAATAACCGTCGGAATGAGCGCGATAATGTAAGGGATGTTTAATGTATACCCCTCACCATGAGGCGTCTGTTGAATAATGCTGTCAATGACAAGTGCCGTAAATAGTGTGATTGGGATAAATGATAGCCATCGAACCACAACATCAGGCAATTGCACTTTTGAAATCATGATAAAAGGTATAATTCGAATTAATAGCGTTATGATACCACACAATAAAATAAGTATTAAGATATTCATATGAGTTATCATCGTTCCATCATCACTCCTAACGCTGCTGAAATTGTGGCTGCAATTAATATTGCTAGATATGAAGGCATAAACATACTTAACGATAACATCATTACTATGACGGCAATAATGAGTACTATGTAAATTCTTAATCGCGATTTAGTAATTGATTCAAATTGCGCAATGGCCAAAAAGATAAACATAGCCGTGATAGCAAAGTCTAATCCTAATGCTTGTGGATTTGAGATATATTCGCCAAATAAAGCCCCAGCTACACACGGAATTACCCAAAATAAATATGCTGTAATATTAAGACCATGCATCCAGCGATCATTGATAGCTTCTCCTTTTAAATAAGGTGTAATGGCAACACCAAACGTTTCGTCAGTTACTAATGAACCTAATCCAACACGGTTCCAAAACCCATATGTCTTGAAGTTTGGTGCAAGCGACATACTTAAAAGGAACATTCTTGAATTTACGATAAATACAGTTAGTACAATCGCTGATATCGGTGTACCTGCTATAAACAGCGCGCACATAATAAATTGCGCAGCACCAGCATATATCACAAGGCATAGCAAGATAATTTCTAAAATACTAAAGTTTTGAGACGAAGCCACAATACCAAATGAAATACCGACACCGGCATAACCCAATAATGTTGGGATACACTCTTGCACGCCTTGTCTAAAACTTAAATGCGTTGTCATCTCAATTACCTCCTTTGTCACTTTATATTTTTATAATTACGAAAAAATAATATACCTAGTCTAATACAGTTCTATACCCTAAGCAATAACATTAGACATCAGTTTGTCTGAGGTTAGACATACCGAAGTCTTTAATCAGCTTCATATTAACTTTTTATTTTCGAGAACTTTCAATTTTTTATTTAAGACTACCTCCATATTTTATGCGGATTTGGTGTTTATTTTTAAGTACTAATTTTATAATTTTTTATATCTAATGATGAGTCTGGGATATTGATTCGTGTCTCAAACACTTATACTCATCATCCCCTCCCCCCCTACTCCATCGATATTACTCATACTACAGCAACGAAATCAGTTTTTTATCACTTAATTGACTATAATAGTTTTGCTCAAACTTGTTACGTTTTAGATTGTTTTAGTTCATCATCATTATCTCATATTGTTTCTATAATGAAATGCGTTCATCCCATTGAACAACAAACTTAATTTATTGTTATTATGTGCATTGGCTCACTATTATACTTTTACAGCACAAAAAAAGTGGCGACAGCTTCGTCACCACTTTTTAAAATATTATTTAAAGTATCTTGCCCTTGCTTTAAGTATACGTAGATATATACTTTCTAAAACTTGTAGCTAAAGCCTTTATTTAACTGGTTTTGAAATTTGTGTTTTACCACTCATAAATGGTACTAATGCTTCTGGAATTGTTACTGTTCCATCTTCATTTTGGTAATTTTCAACAATAGCAGCAAATGTACGTCCAACTGCTAAACCACTGCCATTTAATGTATGTGCTAATTCTGGTTTAGCTGCTTTGTCACGCTTGAAGCGGATGTTAGCACGACGCGCTTGGAAATCCGTACAGTTTGAACATGAACTAATTTCTTTATAATCATTGTAGCTTGGTAACCAAACTTCTAAATCATATGTTTTGCTTGCACTAAATCCAATATCACCTGTACATAAAATAACACGACGGTATGGTAAACCTAACTCTTCTAGAATTGCTTCTGCGTTTGTTGTCATTTCTTCTAAAGCATTCCATGAATCTTCAGGTTGTTCAAAACGTACCATTTCCACTTTATCGAATTGATGTAAACGAATTAATCCTCTTGTATCTCTACCTGCTGATCCTGCTTCACTACGGAAACATGCAGATTGACCAGTGAATTTTTCAGGAAGTACACCTGGTTGAATAATTTCATTACGATAGAAATTCGTTAATGGTACTTCAGCAGTTGGAATTGTATATAATCCTTCTTTTTCTACTTTAAATAAATCTTCTTCAAATTTAGGTAATTGACCTGTACCATACATTGTATCTGCGTTCACAAGCTGTGGTACCATCATTTCTGTATAACCATGTTGTGTTGTATGTTTTGTAATCATATAGTTCATTAAAGCACGCTCTAATTGCGCACCTTCATTTGTTAAATATACAAAACGCGCACCTGAAACTTTTGCTGCACGATCAAAATCAGCCATTTTCAATTCTTCTACAATATCCCAATGTGCTTTTGGTTCAAATGAAAACTCACGTGGTGTACCCCACTTTTTAACTTCAACGTTATCTTCATCAGATTCACCTTGAGGTACATCATCACTTATTAAATTTGGAATACGACAAAGGATACCTGTCATTTTATTATCAATTTCATTTAATTGACTATCTTTTTCTTTAATATCGTCACCTAATGTGCGCATTTCAGCAATCACATCATCAGCATTTTCTTTATTACGTTTTTTTAATGCGATTTCTTCGCTTACTTTATTACGACGTGCTTTCATTTCTTCTGTTGCACTAATTAATTTACGTCGTTGCTCATCCAATTCTAAAATTTCATCTACAACTTTTGGATCATCTCCACGTAATTCAATTTTGCTCTTAACTGTGTCAGGCTCATTTCTGAATAATCTAATGTCTAACATTAACCTTCATCCTTTCCCAAATAATTATCATTTATTATGGAATGACGTACGTCTTTATTTCTTAGAAAATAAAAAAAGACCACATCCCTACAAGGGACGTGGTCTACGCGTTGCCACCCTATTTAACAATTTAAGTTATAAAGATACACTAAACCTAAATTGCACTTCACTAAAATAACGGTTATCACCGATTGTTCTTTTAAATAAGTAGGTAGATTCATATATATATTGATTCTTGTTCACACTAACCACAAGCTCTCTGATATCGAACACTATATATTACTTGTCCTACGAACAATGTCTTATTAAGTTATTTTTAATATAGCAAACTATATTTGCTTTTTCAAGTAACGATTTCAAACATCACTCATGTCGATTTAGTGACATGCAGTCGTTTGATAAATTGATTGCTTTAAATACTGTGCAACCGCTTCAATATCTTTATGAAATTGACGGTCATGTGTAATGGATGGCACGATACTTCGAAACTCATCATACTTGCGACGTGTTTTTGGTGATAATCCTTCGACACCTTTCAACTCTGCTGCTTGTAATGCAATAACACATTCGATTGCCAACACACGTCTTGCATTTTCAATAATTTGATAACCATGTCTAGCAGCTGTAGTTCCCATAGATACGTGATCTTCTTGGTTCGCAGATGAAGTGATAGAATCAACACTCGCTGGATGCGCTAAAGTTTTATTTTCAGAAACGAGACTTGCAGCAGCATATTGCATAATCATCGCGCCACTTTGCAATCCTGGCTCTGGACTAAGAAATGCTGGTAAATCACCATTTAATTGAGGATTTACTAGTCGCTCTAGACGACGTTCCGATACGTTTGCTAATTCACTTACACCTAATTTAAGATGATCTAATGCAAAAGCAATAGGTTGTCCATGGAAGTTACCACCTGAAATAACAAACGTTTCATTTGCTTCCTCAAATATAAGTGGATTATCATTAGCCGCATTCATTTCAAATTCCAATTGCTGTTTAACATAATTGAATACTTGAAAACTCGCGCCATGGATTTGTGGTATACAACGCAACGTATATGCATCTTGTACACGTATTTCTGCTTGTCGCGTCGTTAATATTGATCCTTCTAACCAATCACGCATACGCGCTGCCACATTCATCTGTTCTTGAAAATTACGAACAGCGTGCACATCATGTCGATATGCATCTATAATGCCATTAAGAGACTGATGCGTTAATGCAGCAATCCATTCAGATTGGTAACCTAAATCTTCTGCTTCTATATAACTAATGACACCTTGAGCTGTCATAGCTTGCGTACCATTAATCAATGCTAAACCTTCTTTAGCCTGAAGGTTCAAAGGTTGACTATTTAATTGCTTTAATACTTCTGCACTATCCATTTCTACATCTTTATAAAACACTTTCCCTTCACCAATTAATGCTAATGCTAAATGTGATAATGGCGCTAAATCTCCTGATGCACCTAGTGACCCTTGTTGCGGTATTATCGGTATAATACGTTCATTTATAAAAAATTGTAATTGTCTCACTAATTCTAAGGTAGCACCTGAATGCCCTTTTAATAATGTATTTAATCTTAATACCATCATAACGAGTGCTACTTCTTTTGAAAATGGCTCACCTAATCCACAGGCATGTGAGCGTATCAGATTCACTTGTAATTCATTGTATTGTGTTGGGTCTATACGCACATCACTAAATAATCCGAATCCTGTTGTAATGCCATAAACTGTTTCTTCATTTTCAATAATACGTTCAACTACCGCTCTACTTTTTTTGACACGTTCTAACGCATCATCAATAATTTCAATCTTTGATTGTTGTTGTAAAAATGATTTAATATCCTCAATTGTTAGTGTTTCACCATCTAAATATAAAGTCATATATGTTACCCCCTTGTTTATATTAAGTAACCCATCCTTCTTGAAGTATACGTTTTCATTTTTATTGAAACAATGGTTTTATGTACATTTATAACCTATTATCAGAGCACTATTGTAGTGCGTTAAAGGATATTAAGATTGTTGTAAGCATATTTAATAATTTATCTATTGACGAATTGCATATACAGGTATAGTATTTTCTATTGTATTTAACGACAAATAATAATGAATTCAGAAATTTATAATACATTTTGTTAAAAGTTGCTATATATTTTTAAAATTGAATAAATTCGGAAAAGGCTTTTACATGGGAGGTTATATCACTATGGAAACGTTAAATTCTATTAACATTCCTAAGCGTAAAGAAGATTCACATAAAGGTGATTATGGCAAAATTTTATTAATTGGTGGATCTGCTAACTTAGGTGGCGCCATTATGTTAGCGGCTCGTGCATGTGTATTTAGCGGTAGTGGTTTAATCACTGTAGCTACACATCCAACAAATCATTCAGCATTACATTCTCGTTGCCCAGAAGCGATGGTTATTGATATTAATGATACGAAAATGTTGACGAAAATGATTGAAATGACTGACAGTATATTAATTGGTCCAGGTCTTGGTGTTGATTTCAAAGGAAATAATGCCATTACATTCCTACTACAAAATATACAACCGCATCAAAATTTAATCGTAGACGGCGATGCGATTACAATATTTAGTAAACTGAAACCGCAATTACCTACATGTCGCGTGATTTTTACTCCGCATCTCAAAGAATGGGAGCGATTAAGTGGTATTCCTATTGAGGAACAGACATATGAGCGTAATCGTGAAGCAGTTGATCGTTTAGGCGCAACTGTTGTACTTAAAAAACATGGCACTGAAATTTTCTTTAAAGATGAAGACTTTAAATTGACAATCGGTAGCCCAGCAATGGCGACTGGTGGTATGGGCGATACACTTGCTGGTATGATTACAAGTTTTGTTGGTCAATTTGATAACTTAAAAGAAGCGGTTATGAGTGCCACATATACACATAGTTTTATTGGCGAAAATCTTGCAAAAGATATGTATGTGGTGCCACCATCAAGACTTATCAATGAAATACCTTACGCAATGAAACAATTAGAAAGTTAGTCATTACTAATCATTGAATATAGTATAGCATTACTTTCTAGCATAAAAATAAGACTCCCCTACATATAGGGAAGTCTTATTTTTTTATTATTCTTCATCATCATCTGATGATTGTTGTATGTCTTCTTCAACACGGTCCATGAAATCTTGTCTTACTTCAATACGTCCATCTTCGTCAGTTTCTTCTGATTCAATTACTTCCGTATGAATTGCATTTCCTGGTGTTTCATCATTTACAACCGCTTCATGTTGTTGTTCAGTACCATCTTCAGATACAGTAGATTGTTCGTCTTCATTCGTTTCGTCTTCTGCATCCTCTTTTACTTTAGCAACCGTTGAAACAAATTGATCATCGCCTAAGCGAATTAAGCGAACACCTTGTGCTGCACGACCATTTTGAGAAATATCTGCAACATCTAGTCGAATAATGACACCTGCATTAGTAACAATCATTAAATCTTCTTCACCAGTTACTGTAGTGATACATACAACATTACCATTACGCTCAGTAATCGTAGCTGTTTTAATACCTTTACCACCACGATTTGATAAACGATAGTCATTAACTGGCGTACGTTTACCATAACCATTTTCAGTAACTACTAATACTTCATCAATACTGTTTGCATGAGCTACATCAAGCCCTACAACTTCGTCACCTTCACGAAGTGTAATACCTTTCACACCTGTTGCTGTACGACCTAAAGGACGTAACGTTGATTCAGGGAATCGAATTAATGATGCATGCGCTGTACCGATTAAGATATCTTCTTGGCCACTTGTTAAGCGAACTGCAATTAGCTCGTCATCTTCTCTAAACGAAATCGCAATCTTACCATTTCTATTAATTCTTGAGAAATTACTTAATGCTGAACGTTTAACGACACCACGTTTAGTCGCAAACACTAAGAAGTTATCTTCACTTTCAAGGTCTTTAACAGCAATCATTGTACTAATGATTTCATCATTTTCAAGTTCAATAGCATTCACTACAGGAATACCTTTAGACTGCCTTGATAACTCAGGCACTTCATAACCTTTAAGTTTATAAACACGACCTTTGTTAGTAAAGAACAATACATGATCATGTGTACTTAACGTTACTAATTGACTAACGAAGTCTTCCTCTAATGTATTCATACCTTGAACACCACGGCCACCACGGTTTTGAGCGCGATATGTAGATACCGGCAAACGTTTAATGTAGTTATTATGGCTTAGTGTAATTACAATTTGTTCTTCTGGAATGAGGTCTTCATCATCTAAATCTTCAAATCCACCTAATTGAATTTCAGTACGACGATCATCACCAAAACGATCTCTAATTTCAGTCAATTCGTCTCTAACTAATTGTAATAACACTTCTTCGTCAGCTAAAATGGCTTCTAATTCACTAATATAATTTAATAACTCATTATATTCAGCTTCAATTTTGTCTCTCTCTAAACCTGTTAGACGTCTTAAACGCATGTCTAAAATAGCTTGAGCTTGTTTTTCAGAAAGTTTGAAGCGTTGTTGCAAGCTTTCCATTGCAACTTTATCTGTATCTGACTCGCGAATCGTTGAAATAATTTCATCGATATGGTCAAGTGCGATACGTAATCCTTCTAAAATGTGGGCACGATCTTTAGCTTTACGTAAGTTATATTGCGTACGTCTTCTAACAACTGTCTTTTGATGCTCTAAATAATGTACCAACGCTTCTTTTAAATTAATAAGCTTCGGTCTACCATTTACAAGTGCAATCATATTCACACCAAATGATGTTTGAAGAGGTGTTTGTTTGTATAAGTTATTTAAAATGACACTAGCATTTGCATCCTTACGCACATCAATAACGACACGCACACCTGTACGTAAACTTGTTTCATCACGTAAATCAGTGATACCGTCAATTTTCTTGTCGCGTACGAGCTCTGCAATTTTTTCAATCATACGTGCTTTATTCACTTGGAAAGGAATTTCAGTGACAACAATACGTTGACGACCACCGCCACGTTCTTCAATTTCCGCACGAGAGCGCATTTGAATTGAACCACGACCTGTTTCATAAGCACGTCTAATTCCACTTTTACCTAAAATAAGTCCAGCAGTTGGGAAATCAGGACCTTCAATATCCTCCATCAACTCAGCAATTGAAATATCAGGATTCTTACTTAAACTAAGCACTCCATTGATTAATTCAGTTAAGTTATGTGGTGGAATATTGGTTGCCATACCTACAGCAATACCTGACGCACCATTGGCTAATAAGTTAGGGAATCGAGCAGGTAAGACTGACGGCTCTCTTTCATTACCATCATAGTTATCGATAAAATCTATTGTATCTTTATTAATATCACGTAACAGTTCAAGTGTGATTTTAGTCATACGCGCTTCAGTATAACGCATTGCTGCTGCGCCATCTCCATCCATTGAACCGAAGTTACCTTGGCCATCAACAAGCGGATAACGATAACTGAAATCTTGAGCCATACGTACCATTGCTTCATAAATAGATGAGTCACCATGAGGGTGATATTTACCCATTACGTCACCAACGATACGTGCTGATTTTTTATATGATTTATCCGGTGTCATACCTTGTTCATTTAATCCATATAGTATACGACGATGTACTGGTTTTAAACCGTCACGAACATCTGGCAATGCACGCGCAACGATAACACTCATCGCATAATCTAAAAATGATTCACGCATTTCACTGGTAATATTTCGTTCATTTATTCTTGATTGAGGTAATTCAGCCATCAAGAGTTCCTCCTTCAAAAGTTCAGTTCACAGCGCTTAGAAGTCTAAGTTTGCATAAACTGCATTATCTTCTATAAATTGTCTACGGTTTTCTACAACGTCACCCATTAACATTTCAAATGTTTGGTCCGCTTCAATCGCATCTTCAAGTTTTACTTGTAAAAGAGCGCGGTGCTCAGGGTTCATTGTTGTTTCCCATAATTGATCTGCATTCATTTCTCCAAGACCTTTGTATCGTGCAATAGACCATTTTGGTGTTGGATTCAATTCAGATTTAAGTTTATCAAGTTCCCTATCATTGTATACATAATACTTTTGTTTACCTTGTGTCAGTTTATACAACGGTGGCTGTGCAATATACACATAGCCTGCTTCAATTAACGGTCTCATAAATCGATAGAAGAATGTTAATAACAATGTTCTAATATGCGCTCCATCCACATCGGCATCAGTCATAATGACGATTTTGTGATATCTTGCTTTCGCTAGATCAAAGTCGCCACCGATTCCTGTACCGAATGCTGTGATCATTTGACGAATTTCATTGTTATTCAAAATTCTATCTAATCGTGCCTTTTCAACATTTAATATCTTACCTCGTAATGGTAAAATCGCCTGCGTTCTAGAGTCACGACCAGATTTTGTAGACCCCCCGGCAGAGTCCCCTTCGACTAAGAAAATCTCACATTCTTCAGGACTTTTACTAGAGCAATCGGCTAATTTACCTGGAAGACTTGCTACATCTAACGCTGATTTACGACGTGTTACTTCACGCGCTTTTTTCGCAGCAACACGTGCACGTGCCGCCATAATACCTTTTTCAACCACTGTACGTGCGACTTGTGGATTTTCATATAAAAATCGTTCAAAGTGCTCTGAGAATAATTTATCTACAACTTGACGCACTTCAGAATTACCTAATTTTGTCTTCGTTTGACCTTCGAATTGAGGATCACCATGTTTGATAGATATAATTGCAGTCATACCTTCACGTGTATCTTCACCAGAAAGTCTATCTTTGTCTTCTTTCATAATCTTGCTACTTAAACCATAACTATTTAAGACACGCGTTAATGCACGTTTGAATCCGTCTTCATGCGTACCACCTTCGTACGTATGAATGTTATTTGCGTAAGTTAAAAGATTTGTGGCATATCCTGAGTTATATTGAATCGCAATTTCTACTTCAATATCATCTTTAGATTGATGAATATAAATCGGCTCATCATGAATAGGTTCTTTATTTTCGTTCAATAACTCAACATAAGATTTAATACCGCCCTCATAGTGATAGGAGTCTTCTCTAACGTTTTCTTCATCACGTTCATCTCTTAATGTGATTTGAATTCCTTTGTTTAAGAAAGCAAGCTCTCTAATACGTTGCTGTAATGTTTCATAGTTGTATACAGTTGTCTCTGTGAAGATTTCTCCATCTGCTTTAAAACGAATGACAGTACCTGTCTTATCAGTTGTGCCAACTTCTTTTAAGTCAAATTGAGGTACACCTTTTTTATATGCTTGATGATATATAGTCTCATTTCTGTGTACATATACTTCTAAGTCTTGTGACAATGCGTTTACAACTGATGAACCAACACCATGTAAACCACCAGATACTTTGTATCCGCCACCGCCAAATTTACCACCAGCATGTAAAACAGTTAAAATAACTTCGACAGCTGGACGTCCCATTTTTTCTTGAATATCAACTGGGATACCACGTCCGTTATCCGTTACTTTTATCCAGTTATCTTTTTCAATAACAACTTCAATTTGATTTGCATAACCAGCTAATGCTTCATCGATACTATTATCGACAATTTCCCACACTAAATGGTGCAAACCTCTCTCTGAAGTCGATCCTATATACATACCAGGTCTTTTACGTACTGCTTCTAAACCTTCTAATACTTGTATTTGCCCAGCACCATAATTATCCGTGTTGTTTACATCTGACAATGCAGTCACCATCGCTTTCTGTTACTTTATAATTTCACCTTGATTAATACGATACAATTTAGCGTTATTCATGATTTCATGATCAATACCATCTACAGATGTCGTAGTGACAAATGTTTGTACTTTATGCTGAATCGTACTTAATAAATGCGTTTGACGCGAATCATCTAATTCACTGAGTACATCGTCTAATAATAAGATGGGATATTCCCCAACTTCGATATTCATTAACTCAATTTCAGCTAATTTAATGGACAAAGCTGTTGTACGTTGCTGTCCTTGAGAACCATATGTTTGAGCATCCATGCCATTCACATCAAAACTTATATCATCTCGATGTGGTCCGAATAAGCTAATGCCTCGTTCTTTTTCTCTTTGCATATTATCGCTAAGAATAGACATAATTTCTTCAAGTCGTGTCGCTTCATTTTGAGCATAATCAAATTTAAGACTAGGTAAATAATTCAGCGACAACGCTTCTTTATCATTTGTGATACCAGCATGAATCGGTTTCGCTAACGACTCTAGCTCTTGAATAAAATGTGCACGTTTATCAGTTACTTTCATTGCATATTCAGCAAACTGCTGATTTAATACTTCCAACATTGTTAAGTCCTTTTTTTGGCCTAATTGTAACTGCTTTAAGTAATTATTCTTTTGCTTTAAAATACGTTGGTATTGAGCTAAATCATTTAAGTAAACAGCAGAAATTTGGCCCAACTCCATATCTATAAAGCGTCGTCTTATTTGAGGAGAGCCTTTTACAATATTCAAATCTTCTGGCGCAAATAGAACCACATTGAGGTGTCCAATATATTGAGTTAGACGACTTTGCTCTAAGTGATTCACTTTGACTTGTTTACCTTTTTTAGTTATAAACATTGTTAATGGCATCGTGCCGTGTCTATAACTAAGCTCACCTTCTATTTTAGCATAATCAGCATTAAAACGTATGAGTTCCTTATCATTACTCGTTCTATGACTTTTTGCTAAAGCTAAGGTATAAATTGATTCAAGTAAATTTGTCTTTCCTTGTGCATTTTCTCCAATGAGGATATTCACGTCAGGATGACATTTCAACGTAACCTCATCATAGTTACGATAATTTTCTAATTGGAGTGTATTTAACTTCATTGTTCACCTTGATGAATGATTAAGAAAGAACCAGCATCTTCAGGTAATTCTGGGATATCTATACGATCTTGATGTTCTAACTTTTTACCGCGACGTGTTTCACGCACTCCATTAATTAATACTTCAACGTCTTGCAAGAACCATTTTGCTTGACCACCAGATTCAATAATCCCTTCTGTTTTTAGAAATTGACCTAAATTAATGTCTCCTTCTACTACAACTTCTTGAACCAAAATAATCACTCCATTTCTTTGTATGTCATTAATATATTATACCTTTTTTTGTCACAAATTTCATTTAAAATAGAGGTAGAAACCGTTTACATATAAATAATTAATTCTTATTTTTTGGCAATACTGTCATTTTCAATTTTTTAACGCAATTTAACGGCGTTTAACTTTTATATTCAACTTGTTATTGACTATTAAAATTTTAAATTTAAAGGGCATATAAGCACACTTATTAAATTTTGGTTACATTTGTCATAAATTTAATTGGCGTCTTTTATTTGCTGTTTAAAATGCTGTCAAATTTATTTTACATACGCATCTAGAATTATTTTTGCCAAAAAAATAAAGGATGACGTTTTAATTAATCACGTCATCCTTTATTTATATTTATTTTTAGTAAGTTCTGATTGGTAAAATTAATTGCGTTACCGAGTCGTCACCTTTTGGTTTTAGAATAAATGGTTTCATTGTACCGAAGAATTCAACTTCAACCTCATCATTATCGATTGCTTTTAAAGCATCCATCATATATTTAGAGTTGAATGAAATTTTCAGGCTACCACCTTCAACATCGTTTGTATCAACTTCTTCTTTTACAGTACCAATTTCTGGTGATGTAGAAGACAATTCAACAACGTCATCACCTGTACTTAATTTAATAACGTTATTACCACCTTCACGTGCTAATAAAGATGCACGATCAATTGCATGATAAAACTCCCCATTGTCTATACTTAATTTAATTTCATAGTTTTCAGGGAATAAACGTGTTGTATCAGGATAATGTCCTTCTAATAATCGAGAAATAAAGTTCACATTTCCAACTTTAAATAAAACTTGGTTTGAAGCAAAGAAGATATCAATGTCTTCTTCATTGTCAGACATAATTTTATTTAATTCAGCTAAAGCCTTACCTGGAATGATGACATTTTTGTTTTCAGAAACATCTTCTAACTGCAACTTTCTTACAGCCAGGCGGTGTGAGTCAGTCGCTGTGCATATTAATTCATTTTCTTGTATAAGCCAGTTCACACCAGTTAGTACTGGGCGTGTTTCTGAGGTGGACACTGCAAAATTCGTTTGTGCAATCACGTTTTTAAGTACTTTTACCGACAATTGAATTGCGTCATCTCTAGAAACTTGAGGTAATAAAGGATATTGATCTGGATCTAAGCCACTTAAATTAAATTCAGAATGACCTGATGTAATTAATGTCTGGAATTGTTCATTTGTAGATAATTTAACATCTTTACCAGGTAATTTTTTTATAATATCAACAAAGAATCGTCCGGGAAGTACTACTGAGCCTGTTTCTGAAATATTGACAATATCTTCGCCATCTACAGTTTTAGGAATAGTGATTTCTATTGAAATTTCAGAGTCTGAACCAGTTAATATAACTTCATGTTCTTTCGCATCGATTTTGATACCAGTTAATATAGGTAATGTTGTTCTTGGTGAAATAGCTTTTAATGTGTCATTTAATTGTGTAATAAAATAATCTCTTTTAATAGTGAATTCCATCATTAATTAAAACTCCTTCCAGTCGTTTATATATAATTATATAGGTTTTAAGTTCTTAGTAATAGTAGTAGGTGCTGTGGATTGGTGGATAAGTCTTAAAAACAAAGATTTGGCGAAGTTATACACATGTTGATAACTTGTGTATGGTGTGTATGACTTTTAAACATTATCCACAAAATGAGTTTTGCTCATCTTGCCACATTAGTATATAGAAATGTAAAAAATGACAGTTATTATTAGTGCTGTTATATAACAGATTACATTTCCCAAAGTTTACTACTTATACATTTCTTATTTCTTTTTCAAGATTCTCTACTTCTTGTTTAAAAATAGGATCTTCTTTTAAATCTTTAGATATTTTTTCATGAGCATGAATGACGGTCGTATGATCACGCCCACCAAATTCTTCACCAATTTTAGGTAATGAGAAATCTGTAAGCTCTCTAGACAAGTACATAGCTATTTGACGTGGATATGCAATTGACTTTGTACGTTTTTTTGCACTGAAATCTTCAATTCTAACATTATAGTACTGGCCTACAATTTTTTGAATATCTTGGATGGTAATTTTTTTAGATTTTGGTGCTTGAATGATATCTTTTAAAGCTTCAGCAGTTAATTCAGTTGTAATTGGTTTTCCTAATAATTGTGAATATGCAAGTAAACGTGTTAATGCACCTTCTAATTCACGAATATTAGATTGAATTTGATTTGCTATATAATTTAAAGCTTCTGGTGGAATATCTAATTTTTCTTCTTCAATTTTCTTCTGCAAAATTGCCATTCGAGTTTCATAATCTGGTGGCGTAATATCAACAATTAGCCCCCATTCAAAGCGCGAACGTAATCGATCTTCTAATTGTGCAATTTCCTTTGGCGGTCGATCACTCGAAATAACTATTTGCTTGTTATTCTGATGCAATTCATTAAAAGTATAGAAAAATTCTTCTTGTGTTTGTACTTTATTTTGTATGAACTGAATATCATCGATTAATAAGACATCGATATTACGATATCTTTCTCTGAAAGCTTCACCTTCGTTATCACGAATTGATTTAATAAATTCATTTGTGAATTTTTCACTTGATGTGTAAATCACTTTGGCATCTGGATTATTATCTAAAACATGATGACCAATGGCATGCATTAAATGGGTTTTTCCTAAACCAACACCTCCATAGATAAATAATGGATTGTACGCTTTGGCTGGTGCTTCGGCCACAGCTAAACTCGCTGCATGTGGAAAGCGGTTACCAGGTCCGATTACAAAAGTGTCAAATGTGTTATGGGCATTGAATTGCTCTCTACCAAGCACATGATTATCCTCAGTTGTTTCAGTAGAAGGTTTTGTTGCTTCTTTTGGAGTAGCAGTTTCATTATTACTATAATTTGCTAATTCTTCAGTAGTAATAAAGTGAGGTTTTACTTCATAGCCTACAACATCAAATAAGATTGCTTGGATAATTTCAGCATATTGTTGATTTAACCAATTTGCATTAAAAGGAATACTCGATAATACGATAGCTTCACCATCTTTGATCGTGTAAAGCTCAGTATCTTTTAGGAAAGTTGAGTAACTTACAGCTGATAATTTTTCTTGAGCAATTTCAAGCACTTTTTCCCAAATTTCTTTTTCCGACATAAATTTACTCCATCTTTCTTAAATTTTTAAGTTATACACAAAAATAACAGCCGTGGATAACTTCTAAACACACCATGTTAATAATTATCCACAAGTTAATAACAATCAGTGGATAACTTTATCCTGCTTATTAGTTATGCACAGTATTTTTATGTAAATATCAATAAATAAATCCTTATAAAATCATGAGTTGGACGACTTATCCACACAATTATACTTTTTCAGTTCTCTATATGTCAAATACCTGTGTATATGTTGCTAAAAATAGTATAACTCTGTGTGTAATTTCTAATTATCCACAATTCTGAAAACTATAAATGTGCATAAGTGGATAACTTTTCCTTCTATAGAATATCTTTTAGTGTGTGTATCAAAACAGCTTGGGAAATAATTTATAAAGTATGTATAAGAACTGTATAAGGTATTCAAACATTGTAAACACTCATGCTTCGGACCAAACTCATGGTGATGTTATGAAATTTGATTGCTCGCATCGTGTATTTCTATCTTTAATCGATAAAAGTAAAAAAATTGAGCAGTAGTATAAAATGAACTTGCGTTATAAAAAGGATTTTGTTATATTGTAGTAGTTGCTTGAATTATGACTAGATAATCAATGAGCTAATACGAGAATTTTAATCTAAGAAACGCAAAATCTTATCTATTAAAGTGATCAGAGTCTGCATAATCTGGTATATTAGATAACTGTATAAAGATGGAGGTGTTTTGCATGGTAAAACGTACTTATCAACCAAATAAACGTAAACATAGTAAAGTTCATGGTTTCAGAAAACGCATGAGCACAAAAAATGGCCGTAAAGTTTTAGCGCGCCGTCGTCGTAAAGGCCGTAAAGTTTTATCTGCATAAGATCACTGACTCATCAGTGATCTTTTTTTTCGTTTAAATTAAGAATAAATAGAAATTTATGTTATAAGCTCAATAGAAGTTTAAATATAGCTTCAAATAAAAACGATAAATAAGCGAGTGATGTTATTGGAAAAAGCTTACCGAATTAAAAAGAATGCAGATTTTCAGAGAATATATAAAAAAGGTCATTCTGTAGCCAACAGACAATTTGTTGTATACACTTGTAATAATAAAGAAATAGACCATTTTCGCTTAGGTATTAGTGTTTCTAAAAAACTAGGTAATGCAGTGTTAAGAAACAAGATTAAAAGAGCAATACGTGAAAATTTCAAAGTACATAAGTCGCATATATTGGCCAAAGATATTATTGTAATAGCAAGACAGCCAGCTAAAGATATGACGACTTTACAAATACAGAATAGTCTTGAGCACGTACTTAAAATTGCCAAAGTTTTTAATAAAAAGATTAAGTAAGGATAGGGTAGGGGAAGGGAAGTAAAACATTAACCACTCAACACCTCCCGAAGTCTTACCTCAGACAAACGTAAGACTTACCTTAGGGTTATAATAACTTACTTTAAAATGTATTCACGTCGTTGAAGGAGGCGAGTAGCAATATGGATTTAGATACAATTACGAGTATTTCAACACCAATGGGTGAAGGGGCAATTGGAATTGTTCGATTGTCTGGACCGCAAGCCGTTGAAATTGCTGACAAATTATATAAAGGAAAACATCTTTTAAATGATGTTCCATCACATACGATTAATTACGGTCATATTATTGATCCAGAGTCTAAAGAAGTGGTTGAAGAAGTTATGGTGTCTGTGTTAAGAGCGCCAAAAACATTTACACGCGAAGATATTATAGAAATCAATTGTCATGGTGGTATTTTAACGATTAATAGAGTGCTGGAACTTACTATGACCTATGGTGCTAGAATGGCTGAGCCAGGTGAATTTACAAAACGTGCTTTTTTAAATGGTCGTATTGATTTATCTCAAGCTGAAGCAGTTATGGATTTTATTCGCTCGAAAACAGATAGAGCTTCTAAAGTTGCGATGAATCAAATTGAAGGTCGTCTAAGTGACTTAATCAAAAAACAACGTCAATCTATATTAGAGATACTCGCTCAAGTGGAAGTGAATATTGATTATCCTGAATACGATGATGTTGAAGATGCGACTACTGAATTTCTTTTAGAGCAGTCTAAAGAAATCAAACAGGAAATTAATCGTTTATTAGATACCGGTGCGCAGGGTAAAATTATGCGTGAAGGTTTATCTACAGTTATTGTTGGTAAACCAAACGTAGGTAAATCATCGATGTTAAATAATTTAATACAAGATAATAAAGCGATTGTAACTGAGGTAGCAGGTACGACTAGAGATGTCTTGGAAGAGTACGTCAATGTTCGTGGTGTGCCATTAAGATTAGTTGATACTGCTGGTATACGTGAGACAGAAGATATAGTAGAGAAGATTGGTGTTGAACGCTCTAGAAAGGCTCTTAGCCAAGCAGACTTAATTTTATTTGTATTAAACAATAACGAAGCATTGACTCAAGAAGATTACACATTATATGAAGTGGTTAAAAATGAAGATGTAATCGTAATTGTTAATAAAATGGATTTAGAGCAAAATATAGATATTAATGAAGTTAAAGATATGATAGGCGATACGCCATTAATTCAAACTTCAATGTTAAAACAAGAAGGTATTGATGAATTAGAAATACAAATTCGAGATTTGTTCTTTGGTGGAGAAGTACAAAATCAAGATATGACTTATGTTTCTAATTCAAGACATATTTCATTATTAAAACAAGCAAGACAAACGATACAAGATGCGATTGATGCAGCAGAATCTGGTGTGCCTATGGATATGGTACAAATTGATTTAACTAGAACTTGGGAAATATTAGGAGAAATTATTGGTGAGACTGCAAGTGATGAACTCATCGATCAGTTATTCAGTCAATTCTGCTTAGGTAAATAGTAATTGAATTAGACGGAATACAGTCTAAAGAAGGCTAGTAAGATATCAAATAAGGAGGCTTATATTGTGGCTCAAGAATATGATGTAATCGTTATAGGTGCTGGACATGCAGGTGTAGAAGCAGGTTTAGCATCTGCAAGACGTGGTGCTAAAACATTAATGCTAACAATAAATTTAGATAATATTGCATTTATGCCATGTAACCCATCTGTAGGTGGGCCAGCTAAAGGTATTGTTGTTCGTGAAATTGATGCTTTAGGTGGACAAATGGCAAAAACAATCGATAAAACACACATTCAAATGAGAATGTTAAATACTGGTAAAGGACCTGCTGTAAGAGCACTAAGAGCGCAAGCAGATAAAGTACTTTATCAACAAGAAATGAAACGCGTGATTGAAGATGAAGAAAATTTGCATATAATGCAAGGTATGGTAGACGAACTTATTATAGAAGATAATGAAGTTAAAGGTGTACGTACAAATATTGGTACAGAGTATTTATCTAAAGCAGTAATTATTACAACGGGAACATTTTTACGTGGTGAAATCATTTTAGGTAATATGAAGTATTCAAGTGGACCAAATCACCAATTACCATCAATCACATTATCAGACAATTTAAGAGAACTTGGTTTTGATATTGTTCGTTTTAAAACAGGTACACCACCGCGTGTAAATTCAAAAACAATTGACTATTCGAAGACTGAAATACAACCAGGTGACGATGTAGGTCGTGCATTCAGCTTTGAAACAACAGAATATATATTAGATCAATTGCCATGTTGGCTAACGTATACTAATGCTGAAACACACAAAGTTATCGATGATAATTTACATCTATCTGCAATGTATTCAGGGATGATTAAAGGAACCGGGCCACGTTATTGCCCTTCAATTGAAGATAAATTTGTTCGATTTAATGATAAGCCGCGACATCAACTTTTCTTAGAGCCTGAAGGTCGTAATACAAATGAAGTATATGTACAAGGATTGTCTACAAGTCTTCCTGAACATGTGCAACGTCAAATGTTAGAGACGATACCAGGTCTTGAAAAAGCAGATATGATGCGTGCCGGCTACGCAATTGAATATGATGCGATTGTGCCAACGCAGTTATGGCCTACACTTGAAACGAAAATGATTAAAAACTTATACACTGCAGGTCAAATTAATGGTACATCTGGTTATGAAGAAGCAGCAGGACAAGGATTGATGGCAGGTATTAACGCTGCTGGTAAAGTGTTAAACACAGGCGAAAAGATATTAAGTCGTTCAGATGCATATATTGGTGTGTTAATCGATGATCTTGTAACTAAAGGTACTAATGAACCTTATCGTTTACTAACATCACGTGCAGAATATCGTTTGTTACTACGTCATGATAATGCTGATTTGAGATTGACGGATATGGGATATGAACTTGGTATGATTTCTGAAGAACGATATGCACGTTTTAATGAAAAACGTCAGCAAATTGATGCGGAAATTAAGCGTTTATCAGATATTCGTATCAAACCAAACGAACATACGCAAGCGATTATCGAGCAACATGGTGGTTCTCGCTTAAAAGATGGTATTTTAGCTATCGATTTATTACGCAGACCTGAAATGACTTACGATATAATTTTAGAAATTTTAGAAGAAGAACATCAATTGAATGCAGATGTTGAAGAACAAGTAGAAATACAAACAAAATATGAAGGTTATATCAATAAATCACTACAACAAGTTGAGAAAGTTAAGCGTATGGAAGAGAAGAAAATTCCAGAAGACTTAGATTATAGTAAAATTGATAGTTTGGCGACTGAAGCGCGAGAAAAATTATCAGAAGTAAAACCTTTAAATATTGCACAAGCTTCTAGAATATCAGGAGTAAATCCAGCAGACATATCTATATTATTGATTTACTTAGAACAAGGTAAACTCCAAAGGGTGAGTGACTAATGACTGTAGAATGGTTAGCAGAACAATTAAAAGAACATAATATTGAATTAACTGAGACTCAAAAACAACAGTTTCAAACATATTATCGTTTACTTGTTGAATGGAATGAAAAGATGAATTTGACAAGTATTACAGATGAACACGATGTATATTTGAAACATTTTTATGATTCCATTGCACCTAGTTTTTATTTTGATTTTAATCAGCCTATAAGTATATGTGATGTAGGCGCTGGAGCTGGTTTTCCAAGTATTCCGTTAAAAATAATGTTTCCGCAGTTAAAAGTGACGATTGTTGATTCATTAAATAAGCGTATTCAATTTTTAAACCATTTAGCGTCAGAATTACAATTACAGGATGTCAGCTTTATACACGATAGAGCAGAAACATTTGGTAAGGGTGTCTACAGGGAGTCTTATGATGTTGTTACTGCAAGAGCAGTAGCTAGATTATCCGTGTTGAGTGAATTGTGTTTACCGCTAGTTAAAAAAGGTGGACAGTTTGTTGCATTAAAATCTTCAAAAGGTGAAGAAGAATTAGAAGAAGCAAAATTTGCAATTAGTGTGTTAGGTGGTAACGTTACAGAAACACATACCTTTGAATTGCCAGAAGATGCTGGAGAGCGCCAGATGTTCATTATTGATAAAAAAAGACAGACGCCGAAAAAGTATCCAAGAAAACCAGGGACGCCTAATAAGACTCCTTTACTTGAAAAATAATGCATAATCCTTTACAACTAACATAAAAGGAGCGAATGGATAATGAAAAAACCTTTTTCAAAATTATTTGGTTTGAAAAACAAAGATGACATCATTGGACATATTGAAGAAGATCGCAATAGTAATGTTGAATCCATTCAAATTGAACGTATCGTTCCCAACCGTTATCAACCAAGACAGGTGTTTGAACCAAATAAAATTAAAGAACTTGCTGAATCAATACATGAACATGGTTTATTACAGCCTATTGTTGTAAGACCGATTGAAGAAGATATGTTTGAAATTATTGCTGGAGAGCGCCGATTTAGAGCAATACAATCACTAAATTTACCTCAAGCAGACGTTATTATTCGTGATATGGATGATGAAGAGACGGCTGTTGTGGCATTAATTGAGAATATTCAAAGAGAAAATTTGTCTGTTGTTGAAGAAGCGGAAGCCTATAAGAAATTATTGGAAATTGGTGATACAACGCAAAGTGAATTGGCAAAAAGTTTAGGTAAAAGTCAAAGCTTTATTGCAAATAAGTTGCGTTTATTGAAGTTGGCGCCGAAAGTACTACTTCGCTTAAGAGAAGGTAAAATTACTGAACGCCATGCGAGAGCGGTATTATCATTGTCTGATAGCGAACAAGAAGCGTTGATTGAGCAAGTCATTGCACAAAAACTAAATGTGAAACAGACTGAAGATAGAGTACGCCAAAAAACGGGGCCCGAAAAAGTCAAAGCACAAAACCTTCGCTTTGCACAAGATGTCACTCAAGCACGAGATGAGGTAGGCAAAAGTATCCAAGCGATTCAACAAACAGGATTACATGTTGAGCATAAAGACAAAGATCATGAAGATTATTATGAAATAAAAATTCGAATATATAAACGTTAGTAGTAGGATGTCGTATACATGATGACTAACACATAAAAGACAAAGCTAAGATCATAACAGCTTTGTCTTTTTTTGTTTTACGTGAAACATAAAAATTTATATTTATATGTTGATTTGAAAATTACAGTTAATGGTAATTTTCAATAATTTGAGCTGGATATACCTTTATTTGAACCCTTTATTGCTAGTTTATGAAAGTATCATGAAAGCTTTATGAACATCGCTTCAGTTGCCTTTACAGTAGAAAATTTAAGTTTTACACTTTGTGTGAATGATACGTTTTGTATTGAATTAATTATAGAAAGGTACGTTGAAGATGTTTTCAATTGGAAGTGCAATTCTTCATTTTGTCATTGGTGGTATCGCTGTTGCATTAGCTTCAATTATTGCTGATAAGGTAGGTGGCAAGTTAGGAGGCATTATAGCTACTATGCCGGCAGTCTTTCTTGCGGCTATTATCGCATTAGCTTTGGATCATCGTGGTACGCAATTAGTGGAGATGTCGATGAATCTTAGTACTGGAGCAATTGTCGGTATTCTGTCTTGTATATTAACTGTATTTTTGACATCTCTCTATATTAAGCATAAAGGTTATCGGAAAGGTGCAATATTCACAGTTGTTTGTTGGTTTGTTATTTCCCTCGCAATATTCAGTATTAGACATTTATAGTTTGGAAAATGCATGATAATTAGTTGTATTCAGTTATTAAGTAATAAATTATTGGAGGCAGAACATCATGAAATTAACATTAATGAAATTTTTTGTGGGGGGATTTGCAGTATTATTAAGTTATATTGTATCTGTAACACTACCTTGGAAAGAATTTGGCGGTATATTTGCAACGTTTCCGGCAGTATTTTTAGTGTCTATGTTTATTACAGGTATGCAATATGGTGATAAAGTCGCTGTGCATGTAAGTCGTGGCGCAGTGTTTGGTATGACAGGGGTATTAGTTTGTATTTTAGTTACATGGATGATGTTACATATGACGCACATGTGGTTGATTAGCATTATTGTTGGTTTCCTAAGCTGGTTCATCAGTGCCGTATGTATTTTTGAAGCGGTAGAATTTATAGCACAAAAAAGATTAGAAAAGCATAGTTGGAAAGCTGGAAAATCGAATAGTAAATAGTGTGAACGTAATCTCTTAAATAGGACTAACTTCGCAAGCATTGAATAGCAGGGAAAAGTTGCATCATTAATAAATGAAATTCAAGTTGGCATTGAGAAAATTACAAGCGCGTAATCATACAGGTTTGTCTTAAGGGAGTCTTCGAACCTTGATGTTGTCGTATGTCAAAATATTTAGTCAATCATAAAGGTGACGTGATTTAACTTTATCTGATAGTCTGATTGTAATGATTGTACTAATTGAATGGAGGCGTATGTAATTGAATCTGAGTAAACAAATTAAAAAGTATCGGGAACGAGATGGATATTCACAAGAATATCTTGCTGAAAAGTTATATGTATCTAGGCAGAGTATTTCTAATTGGGAAAATGACAAAAGCTTACCAGACATACATAACTTATTAATGATTTGCGAATTGTTCAATGTAACTTTAGATGATTTAGTAAAAGGGACTATTCCATTTGTACCTGATATTAAAGTGCAACGAAGCCTTAACTTATGGACATATGTGATGCTTATTTTCATAACATTAGCTGCAATTTTAATGGGACCTTTAGTTGTTTATTGGAATTGGGCTTGGGGTATAACGGTGATAGTCATTTATGGAATAGGTTTTTATGCATCTATGAAAATAGAAGACTTTAAAAAAGTGCATAAAATGGATAACTACGATCGAATTGTTGCTTTTATGAATGGAAAAGATCCTAGTGAAGTACAAACGACTAAAGCTAGAAATATAAAAACAGGTGTACTTTCTTTCATAGCATTTGTTGGTGCAATCATTCTTATAGCTTTGATTAGTATGCATCTGGCAAATAAGTTTTTATAAATCATCGTGGTACGGCCTCATATTATTTATATTATCCAAAATAGCATAAAAAAATACCAACAAGGTTCTAAATCTTGTTGGTAATCAAAGCGATTCATTTATAATGAGTCGTTTTATTTTGTAAGATTAAACAGTTTGTACGTTAACTGCTTGGTCTCCACGTTGACCTTCAGTGATTTCGAAAGTAACTTTTTGACCTTCTTCTAAAGTTTTGTAGCCATCGCTAGCGATACCTGAGAAATGTACGAATACGTCTCCGCCATTTTCTTGTTCGATGAAACCAAAACCTTTTTCTGCGTTAAACCATTTTACTGTACCGTTATTCATATAGAAAACCTCCGTGTGCTTTTGCACTTAATATTTGTAACAAATTCATAACTAAAAAAGAGGATATTCTAAACAAATACACTACAATTTAATTCACGAGCTTTTATTACGTAAGTCCAACTATACGCTCATATTGGCATAATGTACAGTCTTTTTTGAAAATAAATTAAAAAAGATTTTTAAAAACCTTAGAAACGTTGATTTAAAGGGGTTTATAAGCATTTGAAAATTTATCAATTATATTGATATATCAGTCTAAATACTGATACCATTTTTATTTTTAAAAGTTATAATTAGTAAAATTTACAAAAAGGATAAAGATAATGAGAAGACAAATGTTAGCTTTAAAAACGAGAAGTATATTAACAATTACTACCATCATTATGATAGGATTAATTACTTTTGTATTATTTCAATTTACATTATTAAAAGAGTTAGATAATATCATTTTCAATTGGTTTAAATCAAATTTTGGCAATCCGCAATTAAATTTTCAAGGTGGTTTATTAAATGATTATTTAACTGTAGTGGCTAAATATGGAGATGTTGCAACGTGGCTATTTGTAGCTATCATCATTGGCATTATTCTACTTAGTAAAAAGTCATACCTACTAGGTATGTGGGTCATTCTTACGGTAGGTTCAGGTGGTATCGCTGGCATTATTATGAAAAAAATATTACATCGAGATAGACCCTATGATCATTTAATACAAGATTCTGGTTTTTCATTTCCAAGTGGTCATGCACTATCGAGTACGATGGTTATTATGATTTTGCTATTTTTGATTCTACCTCAGCTAACGCAATACGTACTTAGAATAATACTTCAAATAGTTATTGTTGTTATTTGGTTGAGTATTCTAGTTTCGAGACTTTACTTCCATGCACATTATTTTACAGACGTATTAGGTGGTGTCACGTTGGGGGTGCTCTGGATAATGATAAGTATTCACATATATAGAGTAATACTTAATTTTAAATTGGATTCTAGAAAGATGTCTTAATTTTTAAAAATAGAAAACAAGCAACGACTAACCGCTGCTTGTTCTATTAATATTTAACCGAAATAAATTTTGCGAAAATATCATTTCTGTCCCACTCCCTGATATTAAAATCTGACTTGATAGGTCATAGCAATGTTTTATACTGATGGAATGCGCTTATTTACCTTTTTCTTCGCGGCGTTTTAAATAATAAGCGCCACCTAATAAACCAGCTGGAATACCTATAATTGGTGTTGTAACGGCGCTTAAGACAATAACAATCATTGCTAAAGCAATAACGTTATACCAAGTTACAGTCAAATTTTTCAAATCCTCGTATGATTGTTTTACTAATTCTCTAAATTTCATGCTTCAATCTCTCCTTTTTATAAATCAGTTAAAAGTTATACTGCATTGCTTAAAATCAAAATCTCAATGAATCATCTTTTAATCACAAGTGTTAAATGGTTTTCTTAATCAATTTATTTGAATGTACAAAAGCGATTAAAGCAAAAACAATGTAAATGAGTGTGTATACAATGATTACTATAATAACCGGCATGAAGGATATATTACCCATCAATTTCATAAATGCTATTGCGGCGAATACTGCATGTAATATAGCAATCAATAATGGTAAACCGAAGTTGAAAGTAATTTTTAGTAATGATCCTTTAAGCATATCTGTATGCGTAAAGCCTATGCGTTTTAATATTCTGAAGTTACTTAGTTCATCCTCAGTTTCATCCATTTGTTTAATATAAATAATACATCCAGCTGCTACTAGAAATGCTAATCCTAAAAATGATGTAACGAATATTAGAATACCGTTAGTAGCATCGACCTCTTTTTTCATGTCATCATAAGTGATGATTTTGTCTCCAAACTGTTTTGCAATTGCTTGAGCTTTTTTCTTTTGTGATGTTTGTTTAATATCATATCCATAAAAAGTATGAACGTTATTTTGTGTTTTCAATTGCTGATACTTTTCTGGACTTACTTCAATGACAGGTGAATTAAAGCTTAGATTTAAAGGATAAACCTTGTCTTTGTCTTCTTGTGTAACACGGAAAGTCTCGTTCTTTGTACCTTTTACTACTAAATCTTTGTTTAAATGAATATTAATAACGTTAGGCAGCGATTTTGTATTTGTAATGATGGCATTGTTGCCTGTTAACTTGTTATTTGCACTTAATATTGAATTCGTGCGACCTGAATCACTACCATTTTCCAAAGTAATAACCTGATCTTTAACATTATCTACAGTAATAGTTTCGTAAGCATTTTTAGAAAATGTAATTTGTTGTTGGCTTAGTTTAGATTCAAATTGTTGCGCGTCTTGAGCGGTGACGACGTTAAAATCATTGGGTGCCATAGATGTAAGGGTTTGATCGGTATTTGATTTAGATAACGCTGCGAAACACAATACAGTTACTGTAACTGCAGAAATAATTGCAATGATAGTTAAAGACATGGCATTTTTCTTCATTCGGTACATAATAGACGATGTAAATACAACATCTGTAATAGATACGCGTCCATTTTTAGATTTTTTCAAAGTTTTAAAAATTAGTGACACGGAACTTCTGAAGAATAAATAGGCACCTACAACCGTTAAAAATAAAATGATAAACGGTGATGTCATAGCCATAGTTAGTGCTTTGAACGTACCAAACATTTCTGTCGCCATATAATATCCTAGTGCAATCATAGCAATACCTAATACGCCTGAAATGACTTCTATAACTGTAACTTTCGCAGTTGTAACATCAGTCTTAACTGAGTCTTTCATCATTGATAAGATACTGCGTCTTTTTAAAAATAAACTGCTTTGAAATAAAATCAGTATATACGCAATAATTAGCATTAAAATAGTTAAAACAAGGGCCATAGGTTCGAAATGTATCGATAAGTTAATCGATAACGACATCAATTTAGATACAATGGAAAGCAATAATTGTGCACCTGCAATGCCACATAATACACCGACAACACCTGTGATTAAAAATACAATCATTTGTTCAAGTGCTAACATTTTCAAAATGTTTTGTCGTGTTAAACCAATCAACTGAAATAGCGCAAATTCACGTGTACGGCGTTTCACGAATAAATGATTGGCATACATTAAAAAGATGACAATAATGATAAATAAAAATATTGATCCGACTAAAGCGCCTTTCTTAATGATGGCCATCGAGTCGTCATTATTTACACCTTTAGTAAACTGTAAGGTTGTAAAACTGAAATATAAGACGATGCTAAAAAATAATGAAAATAAATACATTGCATAATGTTTTAAGTTTTGGCGTAAGTTTTTGAAGACGATATGGTTAAATGTCATTTGAGACACCACCTAATACTGATTGAAGATGTACAATGTCTTCATAAAAGGCCTGTTTAGAACGTCCTTCCTGATAAAGTTGTGTATGAATTTGGCCATCTTTTAGCATGATGACACGTTCTGCAAAACTTGCTGCAACCGGATCATGTGTAACCATGACAATAGTGGTATCAAACGATTTATTCATTTCTTCCAAACGTTGTAATAAGTCATTTGCACTTTTCGAGTCGAGTGCGCCTGTTGGCTCATCTGCAAATATGATTTGTGGTTTGTGAACAAATGCTCTCGCTGCTGCAGTTCTTTGTTGTTGACCACCAGATAATTCGCTAGGGTATTTATTTCCTAGGTCATAAATACCTAATGCTGTCGTAATCGCTTTATAATTTTCTTCCATTGTTGCCTTCGACATTTTTTGAACAGATAAAGGTAACATAATGTTTTCTTTAACAGTTAATGTCGGCAGAATACTGTAATCTTGGAAGATGAAACCTAATGATTCTTTACGGAATTTGGCAAGTGCTTTTTGATTAAGTTTATTAAGCTCTTGTCCGTTAGCAATCACGCTACCGCTAGAAATTTGGTCAATTGAACTTAGTACATTTAATAAGGTTGTCTTACCTGATCCAGAAGGCCCCATAATCGCAACGAATTCGCCTTTTTGTATGTCAAAGTTAATATCTTTAAGTGCTTGAAATGTGTGCTTTTTACCGTATGTTTTTGAAACATGTTGCACTGATAATATCGTCATAGTATCACTCCTTTTGTATTTAATTTCATTTTAAATAATAATTAGGACAGCAGCCTTTATCTAAACTTACAATTCAATGTTTGAATCTTACATAGTTGAAAGATATTAATATATTGTGATTTTCTCGGGTGAATTTGGATTATTGGAAAGCAGTTCAACTAATTTGAGCATCACAGTATTAGCACTGAGGAAATGTTTCTATAAGTTAAGATGAGGGAATTTAAACAATGAATAATAGTGCCACTAATGAAAATATAAAGAAGGCGTTTTTTGAAAGGAAATGATTGTTATGGAAAAAGGAAATCAAGGCATTAAATGGTCTAGTTTGATTATGGGTGTGTTGTTATTAATGTTAGCAGTTGTTATTTTTACATTCCCCATTGAAAACTTTTATGCAATCACATGGTTAATTGGATTATTTGTATTGATTAATGGTGTGATTCAAATTGTTTATCGTAGAAAAGCCAAAACTTTAGTTGGTGGTAACCAAAATTGGATTCTGTTTATGGGGATTGTAGATATTCTCTTTGGTCTTATTGTCATTTTTAATGTTGGTGCTAGCTCGGCATTTTTTATCTACATGTTTGCTTTTTGGTTTATTTTTAGCTCTATCGCTGGATTATTTACATTTTCGGGTAGTGGTAGCTTAAAACTAATTTCAGTGATTTTTAATTTATTAGGTATTGTTTTCGGTGTCATTTTATTATTTAATCCATTAATGGGTATCGTCTTTATTTCGACGATGATTGCTATTGCATTTGTATTCGTAGGTGTCATTTATGTTGTAGATGCACTTGCTTAAGTAAAATGAAGCGGTTCAAAAGAAGGGTGTGGCATGAAGTTTGTGCCATATCCTTTTTGTTGTGTTTGCACAGAGTGTCAATAAAGAAATACTTTTTCTTTAGAAATTAGTATTTTTTATGCATGCATGCCTATTTATAAGTGCACACGAGCTGTGGCTAACGTGTGAAAACCACTAAATCATTAATTGTTAGTGGCGCTGTATCATTTTTGTCCCACATCCTAACGAACATGTGTATTAAAAAAGGACGTTACCTACATTAAAGTAAGTTACGTCCGTATTTTTATGATTAATTGTCGCTATTTTCAAGTCGACTAATTGTTACATTTAATCCAAAATATTTTGTTAAAAATTGTTTATAGTTATCTTTTGTGATAGCTAACTTTTCTGGCGTTCCATCTTTTGTTAAAGTTAAATGGTTTTCAGACATTGTAGCACGTCCAAATGATTGTGGCATTGTAATTAATAAATGTTTTACAAATACTGAATCAGGATGTGTTTGATTATATTCAATGTTTTGATCGAATTCTTCTATTTCTCTAGCCTTGAATTCAGCTTCGTATTTTGTATGCCAATGATTATTTTCATATTTTTGAACATAGAAAATGTCCTTATCCTCACTGTTGAAAATAGCGCGGAATGTACCACTGATATCAGTGATCTGCTGTGTATCATCTGGTAAAGTAATCGGTATGGCATTTAGAGGTAAGTCTCCAAAGCCGACATCGGTTACATAAAAGACATTATTAATAGAAACAACAAGTGATGCATGTGAACCGTTTTGACTACGACCGCCACCGGGTGTATGAATGGTAGCCGACATTAATTCTGGGTTAAATCCTTTTTGTTGTAAATATGCTTTGAAAAATGTGTTTAACTCATAACAAAAACCACCGCGTTTATCATGAACAATTTTATTGAAAAGTGCATCGATATCTACAGATATTGGTTTACCATTTTGAACCTCAATATTTTCGAAAGGCACCGTTAACATAAAGCGAGTCGCATAATAATTTAATGCTTCAATACTCGGTTGATCATAACGAGTTGGTTCAATTTGTAGATAATCTTCTAACTTTGCAATATTCATTAGTATACCGCCTCCTGTATTAAAGACTATAAGAGAATTGTAAACAGAAATGCTAAAATTTTAAATAAGAAAGCACTGGATTTTACAAGATCTATTTTAGATAGAAAAATACGCTCTCAATACTGTCATCTTTAAAAGTAAGATTCAAAATATGACAACAGAGAGCGTACCCTAAAGGAGTCAGTATGCAGGGTGTCTAAAAACGCAATAATAAAAAGATGATTGCAAGACAAGTTACTTTATTTAGACCATTTGTGTTCTATGCGACCAAACTTCCAAATTAAACTTGAAATAAGCCAAGTAATTAAAAATAAAGCGACTAGAATATAACCTAAGTAGTCAAATTCAATGGAAGCAATGAATGACCAAAATGTACCATGTAATTCTAGTTTATCAGCAAGAATTTGCAGCAATTCAATCATCCCAATCACTAATGCAGCTATAACAGATATCGCAGTAATCGTTATATTGTAATAGATTTTGCGAATAGGATTGAAGAATGCCCAATTATAGGCATATTTCATTACAACACCATCTAAAGTATCCAACAAACTCATACCTGATGCGAATAAAATTGGTAAAGATAAGATTCCGATAAATGAAATGGCCTGTTGTGACGCGCCTGAAGAAAGAGCGAGTAACGCAATTTCACTAGCTGTATCAAAACCAAGTCCAAATAAAAAGCCAAGTGGCAATACGTGCCAACTACGCGTGATTAATTTGAAATAAGGTCCTACAAATCGAGAAACAAATCCTCTAGATTCAAGTAATGCATCGACTTCAGCTTCTTCAATGTGTTCACGACGTAATTTAGCGAACAAGTTAATTAAAGAGATTAAAATAATTAGATTCAACACACCGATAAGCACTAAAAAGAAACCTGATACTAGTGTACCAATCGTTCCACCAATATCTTGGAAATGTGGTAATTCATCTTTAGCCCATTTTACAGATACTCCTAAAAAAACAGCCATTAAAAATACAACAGATGAATGTCCAATTGAAAAGTAGAAACCAACACCAGATGGATCTTTGCGTTGCTGTAATAATTTGCGAACCGTATTATCTATCGCGGCGATATGATCAGCATCAAATGCATGACGTAAACCTAATGTATATGCAAGAATCCCCATACCAAATAAGATATGATAGTCTTTTCCAGCAATCCATAAAAAACTAAACCCAATAACGTGTAACAAAATGACAATAGCTATGTATGGTAACCAGCTTAAGCGCTCATTTTTAAAAACAGTCAAAATATATCCTTCTTTCATAACATGATATTTAATCATACTGTATGTTCAATGTGCACTCTAGTAAAAAGTATTCATATAACAAAAATGTTATGCAAAATTATTTGTTATATAAAAATATACATGTAACCGAAAAAGAATTTTTTGCGATATATATAATTTGATACATTAACCAACAACAATGTAAGATGTCACTTTGCTTAACTTGGCATCCTTTTTATGATTTTCAAATTCAAAAAAATGAGCAAAATGAATCTCTTTACCAGTTTTTAATATTTCAATACCATGCATGGAACCTAAGCACCCATGTGTGATGCTGGAGTGGATATTGAGACTAGCAACCTGATTGTAATGATTAGATAGTTCTTGAATTAACATTTGAGGTCCGTATATGTCAAAGCGGTCAGGGACAGACCAAATAAATTCTGTTGTAACCAGTGAACGTAATAATTCAATATCTAATGCTGCTGTAGCAACTATAAAATCTATCATTTGTTGACGTTTAGGCGCATGATTGCATGACACATCTCCTGTTAATAAAAAAGGTAATGATGAATGAACTTCCGTTTTAAAATGTAGTTGGTGCTGAAATAAAGCTTGTTCCAATATTGATATAGCTTTAGGACCAACGCCATGCATCTCCATTAGAGATGACTTTGTATATTGTGATACATCTTCTAATGTGTATATACCTTGTGAATTTAATGCACGTGTTGCAGGCTTTCCAATTTTAGGTAAAGTCATTTGTATCCATCCTTTATGTTGTATGGTAGTCTTTCTGGCAATATACCCTGATTTGTACAGAATTATTTATAAAATTAATATTGTTTAGTGATTGGTGAATAAATGTGGGAAATATAAACAAAATGATATCTTTATCGAAATATTATTAGTAAAATCGTTATATTAGCTTAACTAAGTGAGCGTATGCAGTAAAATAAAAATTGGGAGAGTAAGGAGGTATGTAAGTGAATTCAGAATATAAAAAAGGTATATTTTTAGCACTCAGTGCATACATTCTGTGGGGAATACTACCTATATATTGGCAGTTCGTTGATGCAATAGGTGCATTTGAAATTTTAGCCTTTCGTATTATATTTTCAGTAATATTCATGATTTTCATACTCGCGGTTGGACAAAAACAACGCAATGCATTTCAACGAGATATGAATCAATTGTTAGCCAAGCCCATTCAATTACTAGCAATTGTCGTAGCGGGTTATGTTATCACATTAAATTGGGGTACATTTATTTGGGCTGTAACGAACGGTCACGTACTACAAACAAGTTTAGGTTATTATATAAATCCACTTGTTAGCATTTTGCTCGCACTTATCTTTTTAAAAGAAAGATTCAATAAATTTGAATGGCTAGCCATTTTATTCGCATTCATCGGTGTATTATATATGACGCTCAAGATTGGAGAATTCCCAATCGTCTCTATTATATTAGCGTTATCCTTTGGTACATACGGATTATTGAAAAAAGTAGTACATATTGATGCCATCAGCAGTATTACGATTGAATGTATTGTTACCGCACCTGCTGGACTAATATACGTTATTTATTTATGGCAGCAACATCAGATGTCATTTGGATTGAACATGTCATCATTTTGGTTGTTATTTTCTGGTGCTATTACGGCAATACCACTAATCCTATTCTCAGCCGGGGCAAAACGTATTCCACTTTCGCTAATAGGATTTATTCAATACGTTGGACCAACAATAATGTTTGTACTCGGCATATTTGTTTTCAAAGAGCCTTTTAGTATAGATCAATTAATTACGTTTATATTTATTTGGACAGGTATTGTGTTATATAGTCTTTCTCAATACATTAAATTGAAGAAACATCCGGTCGCAAAAACCCTATAAAATACGAGGAAAGATAATTATATGTATTTTCAATTTCCTTTGTGTCATGATAAGGTGAGACTGAGGTGTGTGTGCAGTAACAGTGACAGCCGTATAAATTTGAAACATTAAATATGAAATAAAGCACTTTCTTTGAATTCATAATTAAATGAATTTAAGCGAAAGTGTTTTTTGTTTGATGATTTATGATACATAAGTAATGTTAATCAATGAAGTGCGTTTATATAAAAATGTATTTTATGTGATGTTACGTAATGACTTAAATCTTTATACAAATTTTCAGTGAAGCACGCAATGATTTGAAGTATGAATGTATTTTAAAAAGGGAGTCTTGATTTAGCAAAGATTGATTTTAAATACAAATTAAAAAGCGCCCAAATCAATGAGATTCGAGCGCTAATTTAAATATTTTAAAATATACCAATTACTTTCATCCAAAGTGATCCTAAACCAATCCAGATAATAAAGTAGACGAAACCTAATATTAAGTTCATTGTCCACCAACGTTTTTGAGTCACGTAACCTGAAGAGAATAGAATCGGCGCTGGGCCACTACTATAGTGTGTTGTTGAAGCTAATAGGTTACCAAAGAAACCTAACATTAATGCACTGAATAATGGTGGTGCACCGGATGCGATGGCAACGCCTAGTAATGCTGCATACATCGCACTGATATGTGCTGTAGAACTTGCAAATAAGTAATGTGAATAGAAGTAGAACAATATTAAAATGACCAGTACTATAGGCCAGCTTAATCCACCAAGACTTGTAGCAATAGATTTACTTAACCAAGGAATAAATCCAAGCTTGTTCAATTGGTCGGCCATTAACACTAACACTGAGAACCATACTAATGTGTTCCAAGCACCTGTTTCGTTTAAAATGTCTTGCCATGTTAAGACGCCTGTTAATAATAACAATGCTAGCGCGATAAAGGCCGTTAAAGTAGCATCAATATGAATAAAACTACCAACAATCCATAGTGTTAATGCAACGACAAAAATACCAATCATAAATTTTTCAGCTAAAGCGATTTTACCCATAGTCGCTAATTCATTTTCAGCCCAACTTTTAGCATTAGGTGTTTCTTTAACAGTTGGTGGATAAATTTTATAAATGATAAAAGGTACAACAATTAAGGAAACAAGTCCAGGAACTAAAGCAGCTAGGAACCAATTCATCCATGTAATGTGAACATTAGATGTGCTAGATGCTAAATTTTGTGCAAGGGGGTTACCGGCCATTGCAGTTAAAAACATAGCCGCAGTAATTAAATTACCTTGGAATTCTGTGAAAACAAGAAATGCACCCATTTTGCGTGCTGATCCGTCTTTCGGTTTCGAACCAAATGATTCAGAAAGTGATTTGATAATTGGGAACATGATTCCACCAGCACGCGCAGTATTACTTGGTGTAGCAGGCGCTAGAATTAAATCTACACCGACGATAGAATATGCTAAGCCTAATGTTTTTTTACCAAATAATTTGACGAAATGAAGTGCGATACGTCTACCAAGCCCTGTTTTCACAAATCCTCTCGAAATGAAAAATGCCATAGCAATTAACCAAATGCTATTATTACCAAAACCAGCGACAGCCGTTTTCATGTCAACAATGCCAACGAGTACCATGATTGTAAATCCAATTATAGAGACAGCCCCAATTGGCATCGGTTGTGTAATACAAGCAATGATTGTCGCGACGAATATTGCGAACATATACCATGCTGTTGGATCCACAGCATCCGGTTTAAAAGGTGTAAGTGCCCAAATAAGGAGACCTACAACGATAGGGAGTATAAACTTACGATATTTAACCGTGTTTTCCATGTTAAAACGTCCTTCTTTCTATGTTTTATACATATTTCAATTTAAGAATAAAGCTAACTTCAAAAGATGTACAGTAATAATTAAATATAAGATTCAATTAACGAAATCATTAATATAATTATTTTTCGAGAAGCGGTGAAGAACTGGTATAGATGGTGTTTATTAAATTTAATAGATTTTGAAAATGAACTAATATACTAAGAAATTAATTGATACAAGTTAACTTCATGCACTTGTATTCGTTATACTGTATATATTTTGCATAATAAAATAATAATATGAATTTTTGATAAATTTCATTGAATAAGAACTAAATTAGTTTATAATTTATTATTAGTATCCTGTGGATATGACATAGAGTATAAGGAGGGGTTTTTATGAACAAAAATGTGTTGAAGTTTATGGTCTTTATAATGTTATTAAATATCATCACACCTTTATTTAATAAAAATGAAGCATTTGCAGCACGAGATATTTCATCAACGAATGTTACAGATTTAACTGTATCAACGTCTAAGATAGAAGATGGTGGTAAAACGACAGTAAAAATGACGTTCGACGATAAAAATGGAAAAATACAAAATGGTGACACGATTAAAGTGGCATGGCCGACAAGCGGTACAGTAAAGATAGAGGGTTATAGTAAAACAGTACCATTAACTGTTAAAGGTGAACAGGTGGGTCAAGCAGTTATTACACCAGACGGTGCAACAATTACATTCAATGATAAAGTAGAAAAATTAAGTGATGTTTCGGGATTTGCAGAATTTGAAGTACAAGGAAGAAATTTAACGCAAACAAATACTTCAGATGACAAAGTAGCTACGATAACATCTGGGAATAAATCAACGAATGTTACGGTTCATAAAAGTGAAGCGGGAACAAGTAGTGTTTTCTATTATAAAACGGGAGATATGCTGCCAGAAGATACGACACATGTACGATGGTTTTTAAATATTAATAATGAAAAAAGATATGTATCGAAAGATATTACTATAAAGGATCAGATTCAAGGTGGACAGCAGTTAGATTTAAGCACATTAAACATTAATGTGACAGGTACACATAGCAATTATTATAGTGGACAAAGTGCAATTACTGATTTTGAAAAAGCCTTTCCAGGTTCTAAGATAACTGTTGATAATACGAAGAACACAATTGATGTAACAATTCCACAAGGCTATGGGTCATATAATAGTTTTTCAATTAACTACAAAACCAAAATTACGAATGAACAGCAAAAAGAGTTTGTTAATAATTCACAAGCTTGGTATCAAGAGCATGGTAAGGAAGAAGTGAACGGGAAATCATTTAATCATACTGTGCACAATATTAATGCTAATGCCGGTATTGAAGGTACTGTAAAAAGTGAATTAAAAGTTTTAAAACAGGATAAAGATACCAAGGCTCCTATAGCTAATGTAAAATTTAAACTTTCTAAAAAAGATGGATCAGTTGTAAAGGACAATCAAAAAGAAATTGAGATTATAACAGATGCAAACGGTATTGCTAATATTAAAGCGTTGCCTAGTGGAGACTATATTTTAAAAGAAATAGAGGCGCCAGCACCGTATACATTTGATAAGGATAAAGAATATCCGTTTACTATGAAAGATACAGATAATCAGGGATATTTTACGACTATTGAAAATGCAAAAGCGATAGAAAAAACAAAAGATGTTTCTGCTCAAAAGGTTTGGGAAGGCACTCAAAAAGTGAAACCAACGATTTATTTCAAGTTGTACAAACAAGATGACAATCAAAATACAACACCAGTAGACAAAGCAGAGATTAAAAAATTAGAAGATGGAACGACAAAAGTGACATGGTCTAATCTTCCGGAAAATGACAAAAATGGCAAGGCTATTAAATATTTAGTTAAAGAAGTAAATGCTCAAGGTGAAGATACAACACCAGAAGGATATACTAAAAAAGAAAATGGTTTAGTGGTTACTAATACTGAAAAACCAATCGAAACAACATCAATTAGCGGTGAAAAAGTATGGGACGACAAAGACAATCAAGATGGTAAGAGACCAGAAAAAGTCAGTGTAAATTTATTGGCTAACGGAGAGAAAGTAAAAACGTTAGACGTGACATCTGAAACAAACTGGAAGTACGAATTTAAAGACTTACCGAAGTATGATGAAGGAAAGAAAATAGAATATACAGTGACCGAAGATCACGTAAAAGACTACACAACAGACATCAACGGTACGACAATAACGAACAAGTATACACCAGGAGAGACATCGGCAACAGTAACAAAAAATTGGGATGACAATAATAACCAAGACGGAAAACGACCAACTGAAATCAAAGTTGAGCTATATCAAGATGGAAAAGCAACAGGAAAAACGGCAATATTAAATGAATCTAATAACTGGACACATACGTGGACAGGATTAGATGAAAAAGCAAAAGGACAACAAGTAAAATACACAGTCGATGAATTAACAAAAGTTAATGGCTATACAACGCATGTGGATAACAATGATATGGGTAACTTGATTGTGACAAATAAATATACGCCAGAAAAACCGAATAAACCAATCTATCCTGAAAAACCAAAAGACAAAACACCACCAACTAAACCTGATCATTCTAATAAAGTTAAACCAACTCCCCCAGATAAGCCATCAAAAGTGGATAAGGATGATCAACCTAAAGATAATAAAACCAAACCTGAAAATCCTCTAAAAGAATTACCAAAAACTGGTATGAAGATTATAACTTCATGGATTACATGGGTATTTATAGGTATATTGGGACTGTATTTAATTTTAAGAAAAAGATTTAACTCATAAACCATTATAATTATTTTTATAGATAAGGCTATTCTTAGTTCTATGTATAATACATGATATTAATAGGTCACTTTTAATCTGTATGTAAGCAGACTAAGAGTGGCCTTTTAAACAAATAAAAAAAACCGTTAACGTGTTGTTAACGGTTAATAAGCACATATTTATTTTTAATTTTTTAATATACGAGACATTTCTTCAATTTTACCAGCATGAAGTGGGATGTGAATGGCATTTAATATTAATAACTCTTCTAAGTTATTACAACCGACAATTGGTTGTTTCAATTCAATTGCTAAATCATCTTCAGTTAGTTTTCGGGCACGTTCAGGTAATGTTTGGAGACCTTCTAAAATCCTTTCAATACTCGGTACTTCATCCTTCCATTCATCTGGAGACGAACCATTTCCGAATAAAGGTCTATATATATTTAAATCAATATTCTCTTTACCAGCAACAGCTAAGGCCGATTCAAAAATTGTTAATACATGCCCAAATTGCCAATGAATGGTATTAGAAAAAGGCTTATGATAATCATCAAGTACCTTTTCAACTTTCCAAGTATCATACACATTTACTAAATATCCTAAACCCATATCAATGACATCAAATACCGTTTTTGTAGTCATTATTAATTCCTCCCCCATAAATAAAACATACTTCCGTAAGTATTACCCTATTAACAAAGTTGTTAGTCATTTAAGGAATGTATTTTGTTAGTGCATTTATAACTATTCCGTTGTGCCTAGAGCTATACGTAAATCATCGTGATCAGAAATAGCTTCAATGGCTGCAGTCAAACCTGCAACTATCTGTTCTAATGGCATAGATGGTGTATCGGATTTACCAACGACTTGCTCTGGTATATATGGCACATGAATAAATCCGAATCGAAGGTGAGGGTAATGCTTATCTTGTAAATAACCTAAGTGATAAAGTACGTGATTACATACGAACGTACCTGCACTATTTGAAAGTGCTCCAGGAAGTCCTTGGTTAATAACACTTTGAGTCATTGCTTTAACTGGTAAATTTGAAAAATAAGCTGGCGCACCGTCTAAATGAATGGCTTGATCAATAGGTTGAAAATCATCATTATCTGGAATACGTGCATCATCAATATTAATGGCGACACGTTCTGGGGTAATGGCATTTCTACCACCAGCTTGTCCTATAGCTAGTACAACATCATAATGATTAGATGCCAACGTTTTATTTATAATAGTATCTACTTTCTTAAAAGAGGTTGGTAGTTTTAATTTATCGATTGTATGTGTGCCAATAATATTTTCTAGTTGAGTCACAGCTTCCCAAGAAGGATTAATATCTTGATTGTCAAAAGGCGCGAACCCTGTTACTAAAATGTGCATTTTAAGACACCCCGCAGTATTAAAATTTAATTTAGTATAACATGCGCATAATTAAAAACATATCAGGTTATGCATGCGCATAAAAAAACAGCCTTGAAAAACCTTTATAAATCGGATTTTCAAAGCGTGTTTTGAAAGGTATTTAATTAATACTAAGCATGTTGATGTAAATCATCAAAGTTTGTTAAACGTTGTTGCCACTCATTATCACTAATATTATTTGCTTGAACATAACGATTACGCTCATGTTTAGCACAATCATAAGAGCATGCACCTAAATATTTAGCTTCGTTTTCTTCAGAAACTAATATTTGTTTATTACATTCTGGGTTAGCGCAATTAATATAACGTTCACATGGTTTGCCATCAAACCAATCCTTACCAATAATCGTTTTTTCAACTTGGTTGATATCAACACTGATACGATCATCAAATACATACATTTTACCGTCCCAATATTGACCTTTTGTTTCAGGGTCTTTACCATATGTAGCTATACCGCCATGAAGCTGCGCTACATCTTCGAAACCTTCTTTTAATAGCCAGCCAGAAAATTTTTCACATCGAATACCACCAGTACAGTACGTAACCACTTTTTTATCTGCAAATAACGCTTTATTCTCTTTAATCCAGTCAGGCAAATCTCTAAAGCGCGTGATATTTGGACGAATTGCACCTCGGAAATGACCTAAATCAAATTCATAATCATTACGTGCATCAATAATGACTGTGTCATCATCTTCAAGAGCTTTTCTAAATTCTACAGGTGATAAATATTGACCAGTTGTATGTCTTGGATCGATGTCTTCTTCTAAATCTAAAGCAACAATCTCTTTTCGAGGACGTACATGCATTTTCTTAAAAGCATGTCCTTCAGCTTCATCAATTTTAAACACCATATCTTTGAATCGTTCATCGGCATGCATATGTGCCATATATTGTTCGGTTTCTTCTTTTGTACCAGATAATGTGCCGTTAATACCTTCTGTAGAAACAAGAATTCTACCTTTTAAATTGTGTGCTTTACAAAACGCTAAGTGATCCTGAGCAAACTGTTCAGGGTTATCAATTGTCGTATATTTATAATATAAAAGAACTTGATAGTTCATAGGTTAATCTCCTTCTAAAAACATGTTATAAGCATGTTAATTTTTAAAATAAAGCGTCAATACGCATATTTGTCTACGTCCATCATTTTAACAGAGTTGTATTGTCATTCAATATTTCTAGCTTGAAATCAGCCACTAGACCGATAAAATAGATAAATGAAAACGTTATCATTTGATTTGATAGTTCCCTTGTTTAAAATAAAAATGATAGTTAAAACGAATGAAATGAAAGGAATGATCATGATGTCACAACAAGATTTACCTACATTATTTTATAGCGGGAAGTCTAATAGTGCTGTTCCAATTATATCTGAAAGTGAATTACAAACAATTACAGCTGAACCATGGCTTGAAATTTCCAAAAAAGGATTGCAATTAGAAGGATTGAACTTTGATCGACATGGCCAACTATACTTATTAGATGTGTTTGAAGGGAATATTTTTAAAGTAAATCCAGAAACTAAAGAAATTAAGCGACCTTTTGTAAGCCATAAAGCAAATCCGGCAGCAATTAAAATACATAAAGACGGTCGATTATTTATTTGTTATTTAGGAGATTTTAAATCTACAGGTGGTATTTTTGCAGCGACAGAAAATGGTGACAACATACAAGATATCATTGAAGATCTATCAACAGAATATTGTATTGATGACATGGTATTTGATTCTAAAGGTGGGTTTTATTTTACAGATTTTAGAGGATACTCTACCAACCCGCTAGGAGGCGTTTATTATGTTACGCCAGACTTTAAAACAGTAACACCTATTATTCAAAATATCAGTGTAGCTAATGGTATTGCTTTAAGTACTGATGAAAAAGTACTATGGGTAACTGAAACGACCGCAAATAGATTACATCGTATTGCGCTTGAAGATGATGGTGTGACGATACAACCATTTGGGGCAACAATTCCGTACTATTTTACGGGGCATGAAGGTCCAGACTCTTGTTGTATTGATAGTGATGATAATTTATATGTGGCTATGTATGGTCAAGGTCGAGTATTAGTATTTAATAAAAGAGGTTATCCAATAGGACAAATATTGATACCAGGTCGTGAAGAAGGTCATATGTTACGTTCTACACATCCACAATTTATACCTGGTACAAATCAACTCATTATTTGTTCCAATGATATTGAAATGGGCGGAGGATCTGTGCTTTATACAGTTAATGGCTTTGCAAAAGGTCATCAAAGTTTTCAGTTTCAATAAGACCTACCTGAATGAAAGGCGTCTAAATTTAAGTTTAAATCTTAGCGATTTTTAATTAGAAGTAAAAAAATGCCAACTATATCTAGGGATGATATAGTTGGCATTTCGTATATATTAAAATCAATGAGGATTATGAGATGAGGTTATTCTGAGATTGAGAATTCAGCTGATGCTTCGAATTTAACATCTTTACCTAGCATTACTCCACCAGTTTCAAGTGTTTGGTTAAAGTTAATGCCATATTTTTCTCTGTTGATTATACCAGTAACAATAATACCTGTTACTTGAGAACCATCCATAGGATTTTTACTTACGCCGTTAAACTCAACGTCGAATGTTTCTTCGTTAGTGATACCTTTAATTGTTAAATCACCAACAACTTTGCTTTCTGTAATTGATTTTGTTTCAAATGTAATTTTATCAAATTCGTCAGTACCAAAGAAATCACCAGATTTTAAGTGGTTATCACGTGCTTCGTTTTTAGTGTTAATTGAGCTTGGAATAATTGTTGCAGTAGCTTTTAAAGTGCTGAAGTCATTAATATCTCCTTCAACAGCGACATCAAATTGATCGAATGAACCTTTCACTTTAGAAACCATTAAATGTTTAATTTGGAACTCTAAACTACTGTGTGCACCATCAAAAGTAAAGTTTGTCATAATATAAAACCTCCATATTTTTATCTCTTAGATATATTTTTTATACTTGATATACATACAATACCACCTATAAAACAAAGATGCAAGCATTTTATTTCGAATTCGAATGTTTTTTATGATGCATATAAAAGACATATCTATAAAACACCACACTATTGTTATACCCTAGTCAATTAATTCAAACATAAATAAGTGTAACCAACGTTCAATAAATTTAGCAGAAAGGCTTAATTTCAAGCGAGACGAAGCTATGGACGACATTATCAATCAAGGAGATATTGTGTTTTATAAATAGAATACTATGACATTATCTAAAAAATAAAATTAAAATCCCAACAGTTTCTTAAAAAGTTATGAGCCACATAATAAAAATGTTATAATTGTGCATAATAAAACATAGGGAGAATGTTTAATGCATAAAAAATATTTATTGCTATTTTTTCTGTTATTATCAGTTGCATTGTTATATAGCTGTTCTAAACATAATGAGAAAGCTCAAAATAAATCTGTTAATCCAAATGAGTATGCAAAGCATAAGTCGAAAGTAGATGAACATTGGGAGACTTATCATGGCGAAGTTTATCATGTGTTTTATCATCCTTTAATTACAGACCCAAAAGTTGCGTTTACAGGAGATACACACCAAGCTAAGGGCAACAATGATTGGATGATTACTGTAAGTGAATTTAAAAAATCATTGAACGCATTATATAAAAATAATTACATCATCGTTAATCCGCATGATGTATACGACTTATCATCTCATCATGTAAAAGCCAAAAAAATAAAATTGCCGAAAGGTAAAAAGCCTTTAATCATCTCGATTGATGATATGAATTACTATAGTTATATGAGACACCATGGTTATGCTGACCGCTTAGTTCTTGATAAAAATAAGCATGTTGTATCTGAAACGACAGATTCCAAAGGTCATACTACTTATTCTGATGACAATGATATCGTGCCAATTTTAAATAAATTTGTAAAAGAGCATCCAGATTTTTCTTTAAATGGTGAAAAAGGTGTTGTTGCTTTAACCGGTTATGAGGGCGTATTAGGTTATCGGACGAATGAATTAACGAGTAAAGATTATACAAAGAATAAAAAAGCAGCTGAAGAAGTTGTTCGTGCAATGAAACGAGATGGATGGTCATTTGCGAGTCATTCATATGGTCACATTAATTTTGAAAAAACATCTTTAGAAGGTATTCAACGTGATACTAAAAGATGGAAAGATGAAGTTGAACCAATTGTAGGTAAAACAGATATGTTTGTATTTCCACACGGTGCACAAGATAGGCATACATCAGCGTATGATTATTTGGTCGATAAAGCAGGCTTTAAATTTATTGCAGGTGTTGGTCCAAATAATTTTACAGACATATCAGCAACGAACGTTTACCAAGATAGGGTTGCGATTGATGGTCTAAACTTATTTGAATTTAAATATAAACTCAAACCGTTTTTTAATCCTGAAAATGTATATAGTAAACAAGATAGACAATTCTTTAAAGGTAATCGGGATTATGAAGAATAGTTAAATTTAATAAAAAGATAGAAAGAAAATAACTTTACATAATAAGGCAAGGACAATATGTGCAAGAAGTACAACTTCAATATAAAAATCTTGGTTAAGCATTTTTATAGGCACAAATGTCTTGCCTTTTTCTTTTGAAAAAATTTAAAACCAATACACCGAATTTTCTGAAAAAGGTTGTAATGTATTGCTAAAAATGATAAGTTATTAATCATATTACACTTTAGTGTGGTAGAGAAGTAAAGCAAATAACGAAAACAGCAAATGATTTTAAATACAGTATTGAAAGTAAAGGGTGGTCGAGTGAATAATTCAAAACAATTAATTGCGTTAAAAGAAGCGGAAACAGCATTTTTAAAATATTTTAATAAAGCGGATTATGAGTTAGTTGATTTTAGTGTGGTTGAAAAGTTGGACTGGAAACAATTGAACCATGAGGATTTGCAGCAGATGGGTGAGCGAAATTTTTGGCAACATGAGCATCAAATTTATGCACTTCGAAATGATTTTACAGATCAATTATTGCGTTATTACTCAATGTATCCAACTGCAGCAACAAAAGTGGCATACACAGGTTTAATCATTCGGAATAATGAAGCGGCTGTACAAGTTGGTTTGGAAAACTATGCACCATCATTAGCGAATGTACAACAGAGCTTAAAGCTATTTATTCAGTTTATTCAACAGCAGTTAAGAGACAACGTGCATTTTGTTGTATTGGGACATTATCAATTGCTTGATGCCTTACTCGATAAATCGTTACAAACACCAGACATACTATCAATGATTGAGGAACGTAATTTATCGGGATTGGTTACATATTTGTCGACTGAACATCCAATCGTGCAAATCTTGAAAGAGAATACGCAACAACAATTAAATGTATTGGAGCACTATATTCCAAATGACCATCCAGCACTCGTTGAATTAAAAATATGGGAACGTTGGTTACATACACAAGGTTACAAAGACATCCATTTAGATATTACTGCGCAGCCACCTAGATCCTATTACACAGGTTTATTTATTCAATGTCATTTTGCTGAAAATGAATCTCGAGTTTTAACAGGTGGTTATTACAAAGGAAGCATCGAAGGGTTTGGGTTAGGTTTAACACTTTAAGTAAGGGAGTATGCACAATGTTAAGAATTGCCATAGCCAAAGGACGTCTAATGGATAGTTTAATTAACTATTTAGATGTAATTGAATATACGACATTATCAGAAACATTAAAAAATAGAGAACGCCAATTATTATTAAGTGTAGATAATATAGAATGCATTTTAGTAAAAGGAAGTGACGTGCCAATCTATGTGGAACAAGGAATTGCAGATATTGGTATCGTTGGTAGCGACATTTTAGATGAGCGTCATTACAATGTTAATAATTTGTTGAATATGCCTTTTGGAGCATGTCATTTTGCGGTTGCAGCGAAACCTGAAACGACCAATTATCGTAAAATCGCAACGAGTTATGTTCATACTGCTGAAACATATTTTAAATCAAAAGGTATTGATGTCGAATTGATTAAATTGAATGGCTCTGTTGAATTGGCCTGTGTTGTAGATATGGTAGACGGTATTGTCGACATCGTTCAAACAGGTACTACGCTAAAAGCGAACGGACTGGTTGAAAAGCAACATATTAGTGATATCAATGCAAGGTTAATAACTAATAAAGCAGCTTATTTTAAAAAATCACAATTAATAGAGCAATTTATTCGCTCTTTGGAGGTGTCTATTGCCAATGCTTAATGCACAACAATTTTTAAATCAATTTTCATTAGAAGCACCATTAGATGAGTCTTTGTATCCAATTATTCGCGATATTTGTCAGGAAGTTAAGGTTCATGGAGATAAAGCTTTGAAAATGTATAATCTAACATTTGATCATGCGAAAACGGATCATTTAGAAGTAAGCCATGAACAAATTAAAGCAGCATTTGACACGTTAGATGAGAAAACTAAACAAGCATTACAACAAAGTTATGAAAGAATTAAAGCATATCAAGAAAGTATTAAGCAGACGAATCAACAGATAGAAGAATCGAAGGAGTGTTATGAAATATACCATCCACTAGAAAGTGTGGGTATTTATGTGCCAGGTGGCAAAGCAAGTTATCCATCAACGGTTCTAATGACAGCGACTTTAGCGCAAGTAGCCGGTGTAGAAAATATTGTTGCTGTGACACCACCTCAACCTAACGGTATATCTCAAGAGGTATTAGCAGCATGTTATATTACGCAAGTTGATCAAGTGTTTCAAGTTGGTGGTGCTCAAAGTATTGCTGCATTAACTTATGGAACAGAAACGATACCTAAAGTTGATAAGATTGTAGGTCCAGGTAACCAATTTGTTGCATATGCCAAAAAATATTTATTTGGACAGGTAGGTATTGATCAAATTGCAGGACCAACAGAAATAGCACTGATTATTGATGACACCGCAGATTTAGATGCCATCGTATATGATGTTTTCGCACAAGCTGAACATGATGAATTGGCGCGTACATATGTCATTAGTGAAGATGCGAAAGTTCTTAAAGACTTAGAATCACGTATTGCTAAAGCATTGCCTAATGTGGACAGATACGACATTGTTTCTAAAAGTATCGCTAATCAACACTACCTTATCCATGCTAGTAATTTTGATGAAGCATGCCATGTCATGAATACAATCGCGCCTGAACATGCGTCGATTCAAACAGTAAATCCTCAACCATATATTGAAAAAGTGAAATATGTGGGCGCATTGTTTATTGGACATTATTCGCCAGAGGTCATAGGAGATTACGTTGCAGGTCCAAGTCATGTATTACCTACAAATAGAACAGCTAGATTTACTAATGGGTTATCGGTCAATGATTTCTTAACACGGAACACGGTCATCCATTTATCAAAAGATACGTTTGAACAAATTGCTGATTCAGCACAACATATTGCTCATGTTGAAGCATTATACAATCACCAACAGTCTATTTTAATACGTCAGTCTTAGGGGAGTGTAATTGAAATGATTTATATTGATAAAAATGAAAGTCCAGTTACGCCGTTGGATCAAAAAACAATGACGTCTATTATTAGTGCAACGCCATATAATTTATATCCTGATGCAGCATATGAACAATTTAAGGAAGCTTATGCTAAGTTTTACGGATTATCGCCTGAACAAATTATTGCAGGAAATGGCTCTGATGAATTGATTCAAAAGTTAATGCTGATCATGCCAGAAGGTCCGGCATTAACGCTAAATCCAGATTTTTTTATGTATCAAGCATATGCGGCACAAGTAAATCGTGAAATTGCATTTGTAGATGCAGGATCAGATTTAACGTTTGATTTGGAAACCATTTTAACGAAAATTGATGAAGTACAACCATCATTTTTTATTATGAGTAATCCACATAACCCTTCAGGCAAGCAATTTGATACGGCATTTTTAACAGCTATTGCAGATAAGATGAAAGCAATAAACGGATACTTTGTCATTGATGAAGCATATTTAGATTATGGCATGGCATATGATGTTGAAATGGCACCACACATTTTAAGAATGCGCACATTATCAAAGGCGTTTGGAATTGCCGGCTTAAGGTTGGGTGTATTAATGAGTACTGCTGAAACGATACAGCGTATTCAAACAATAGAACATCCATATCCATTAAATGTATTTACGCTAAATATTGCGACTTATATTTTTAGACATAGAGAAGAGACAAGACAATTTTTAACGATGCAACGACAGTTAGCTGAGCAGTTAAAACAAATATTTGATACACATGTTGCAGATAAAATGTCAGTATTCCCATCACATGCCAATTTTGTACTTACTAAAGGTTCAGCGGCGCAACAATTAGGACAATACGTATATGAACAAGGATTTAAACCTCGTTTTTATGATGAGCCGGTGATGAAGGGCTATGTAAGATATTCAATTGCAACAGCATCACAGTTAAACCAATTAGAAGAAATTGTTAAAGAATGGAGCGCAAAATATGATTTATCAAAAACAACGAAACACAGCTGAAACACAACTAAATATTTCAATATCAGATGACCAGTCACCATCGCATATTAATACAGGTGTGGGCTTTTTAAATCATATGTTAACCTTGTTTACATTTCATAGCGGTCTGTCATTAAACATTGAGGCACAAGGTGATATCGACGTAGATGATCACCATGTAACTGAAGATATTGGCATTGTTATTGGCCAATTGTTACTTGAAATGATTAAAGATAAAAAGCATTTCGTTCGTTATGGAACAATGTATATTCCAATGGATGAAACATTAGCACGTGTTGTTGTGGATATAAGTGGGCGTCCATACTTATCATTCAATGCATCATTAAGTAAAGAAAAAGTAGGCACGTTTGATACGGAGTTAGTAGAAGAATTTTTTAGAGCAGTCGTAATCAATGCAAGATTAACAACGCATATTGATTTGATTCGTGGTGGTAATACACACCATGAAATTGAAGCTATATTCAAAGCATTTTCTCGTGCATTAGGCATAGCGCTAACTTCTACTAATGATCAGCGTGTGCCGTCATCGAAAGGTGTGATTGAATGATTGTCATCGTTGATTATGGATTAGGGAATATTAGTAATGTAAAACGCGCTATTGAATATTTGGGGTATGAGGTGGTTGTCTCAAATAAGCAAAATATAATCGATCAAGCAGAAACAATCATATTACCGGGTGTTGGTCATTTTAAAGATGCGATGTCAGAGATAAAGCGATTAAATCTCGATGCAATATTGGCTAAGAATACTGATAAGAAAATGATCGGTATTTGTTTAGGCATGCAGTTAATGTATGAGCATAGTGATGAAGGCGATGCATCTGGATTAGGGTTTATCCAAGGAAATATTTCGCGTATCCAAACAGAATACCCAGTGCCGCACTTAGGTTGGAATAATTTAGTGAGTAAGCATCCTATGTTAAATCAAGATGTTTACTTCGTACATTCTTATCAAGCGCCGATGTCAGAAAATGTCATTGCATATGCGCAGTATGGGACTGATATTCCAGCAATTGTTCAATTTAACAATTATATTGGTATTCAATTCCATCCTGAAAAAAGCGGTACATATGGGTTACAAATTTTGCGTCAGGCAATACAAGGGGGATTTATAAATGATTGAATTATGGCCAGCGATTGATTTGATTGGGTCAACAAGTGTGAGGTTAACAGAGGGTAAATATGATAGTGAAGAAAAAATGTCGCGTTCGGCTGAAGAAAGTATTGCTTACTATAGTCAATTTGAATGTGTGAATCGTATTCATATCGTCGACTTGATAGGTGCTAAGGCACAGCATGCCCGAGAGTTTGATTATATTAAGTCATTGAGGAGATTAACAACCAAAGATATTGAAGTAGGTGGTGGCATTCGCACGAAGTCACAAATCATGGACTACTTTGCCGCAGGGATTAATTATTGCATAGTTGGAACGAAAGGTATTCAAGATACAGAATGGCTTAAAGAGATGGCACATACATTTCCAGGTCGTATTTATCTGTCAGTTGATGCTTATGGAGAAGATATTAAAGTGAACGGATGGGAAGAGGACACAGAGTTAAATTTATTTAGTTTTGTGAGACAGTTATCGGATATACCTCTTGGAGGCATTATATATACTGATATTGCTAAAGATGGCAAAATGTCCGGACCTAACTTTGAATTAACTGGTCAATTAGTAAAGGCAACGACGATTCCTGTCATCGCGTCTGGTGGTATTAGACATCAGCAAGATATTCAACGATTAGCGTCGCTAAATGTTCACGCTGCTATTATAGGAAAGGCTGCACATCAAGCATCATTTTGGGAGGGGCTAAAATGATTAAAAAACGTATCATTCCATGTTTAGATGTCAAAGATGGTCGTGTCGTTAAAGGGATTCAATTTAAAGGATTAAGGGATATTGGGAATCCTGTTGATTTAGCAATGTATTACAATGAAGCGGGTGCTGATGAGTTAGTATTTTTAGACATCTCTAAGACGGAAGAGGGTCATAGCTTAATGCTAGAAGTGATTGAACAGACAGCGTCACGCTTGTTTATCCCTCTTACTGTAGGGGGTGGGATTCAAAGCCTTGATGATATTACCCAATTGTTAAATCATGGTGCAGATAAAGTATCATTAAATTCAAGTGCTTTAAAAAATCCACAGCTCATTAAACAAGCGAGTGATAAATTCGGTAGACAATGCATCTGCATAGCAATTGATAGCTATTATGATCCTGAAAGAAAAGCACATTATTGTTGTACGCATGGTGGTAAAAAAATGACAAATATTAAAGTATATGACTGGGTACAGCAAGTAGAACAGTTAGGTGCAGGTGAGCTCCTTGTTACAAGTATGGGGCATGATGGTATGAAACAAGGATTTGATATTGAGCATCTTGCAAAAATAAAATCCCTTGTAAATATTCCAATCATTGCTTCTGGTGGTGGTGGCAATGCACAACACTTTGTAGAATTATTTGATCAGACGGATGTTTCTGCAGGTTTAGCTGCAAGTATATTACATGATCGAGAAACGACGGTTCAATCTATTAAAGAAGTGATACGGCAAGGGGGTATAGCAGTAAGATGACCAATTACAAAATTGATTTTAGCAAAGGTTTAGTGCCAGCAATTTTACAAGATAATCAAACAAAACAAGTATTGATGTTGGGTTATATGAATCAAGAAGCTTTTGATAAAACGATAGAAGATGGTGTGGTATGTTTCTATTCGCGGTCGAAACAACGGCTATGGACAAAAGGTGAAACATCTGGTCATACGCAACGTGTTAAAGATATTCATGTAGATTGCGACAATGACACTATTTTAATTGATGTCATACCAAATGGACCAACATGTCATACAGGCAGTCAAAGTTGTTTCAACACAGAAGTTCCATTTTCAGTGCAAACATTAGCGCAGACAGTTCAAGATAGTGCCCAATCCAATAATGAAAAGTCATATACGAAATATTTATTAACAGAAGGTATAGAAAAGATTACAAAAAAATACGGTGAAGAAGCTTTTGAAGTCGTAATCGAAGCAATTAAAGGTGACAAAAAAGCATTTGTAAGTGAAGTAGCAGATGAACTTTATCATTTATTTGTCTTGATGCATGCGCTAGGCGTTGATTTTTCAGAAATTGAGGCAGAATTAGCACGTAGACATCATAAGCGCAATAACTTTAAAGGCGAACGACAAAATATCGAACAGTGGTAAAGCAAGTATGGACTGAGATATAGAGAAAAGGATCATGGCTTATACACTTACAAATATTGTGGAAAACGTGACATTTTCAAGTTTAAAATACGAACCAACATATTTTAACTATGAATGCTGTGATGGTACTAAAGTTGCGAACTCGTTATAGATAAGTAGTGGATAATCACAATACGAAATCAAAAATAATTATGAAAAGTAAATTGAGCAACTCAGGAATAGATGTCACTGTTAAAGATGTTGAAAAGTATATGAATCGATATAATGAAGTTATGAAGGGAAAAAAATGGCGAAAAAGCTAAAGAGTTATGTTTGTCGTTACTACCTATTAATATCATAGTTGTATTTATATTCTTTGTATTTATACTGTGAATAAAAATATATCTAGCCTGAAATAGAAATGTCATAGCCTATTTAAAAGACAATCTCCATTAGAACTAAGATGTGCATCCCGAAAGTTGGACTAAAAAACTAACTTTATGGGGTGTATTTTTATGCTAATCATCATAAATTCGAGATTAAGTTAAAGGTAGTTCAAGAGTAATTAAACAATAAATTAAAAATAGTAGGATACTTATTTTGAGGGAAGAAAATTAACTGTATATATTTAATGTAGGAACAAGCGTAATGGCTTATCCTAATACAATCATTGTAGAAGAAATGATATTTTTAGGTTTAAAATACGACACCAGCAATAATTAAAACTGTAATAGCTCATAAATTACCTTCATACAGCTAATCTAAAAAAATGATACATCATTGGAATCAAGACCCAAACATGTAAATATAAAAAAACACAAAAGATGTATGTAAAAAAGTTACAATTTGCATAATTAAATTGTGTCTAATTATTGACTAATTAAATTTTGTCAAATATAATATTAATTAATAATTTGAAACGATTAGCGTATACACTTTAAATTCTCTTTGGAGAATATATTTTTTAAATGCAAATGTAAACGCTTTCTCATCAAATTAAACAATAGAAAGGATGGTCATTATGAGTACTTGGTTAAGTAAATTATTTGAGTTTATTCCTCGAATAATTATCAATTTGTTTATCTAAAATAAAAAAATAGAGGTGCTGACAATGATGAAAAGTCAAAATAAGTATAGTATTCGTAAATTTAGTGTAGGTGCATCTTCCATTTTAATAGCTACATTACTATTTTTAAGTGGTGGACAAGCACAAGCAGCTGAGAAGCAAGTGAATATGGGAAATTCACAGGAGGATACAGTTACAGCACAATCTATTGGGGATCAACAAACTAGGGAAAATGCTAATTATCAACGTGAAAACGGTGTTGACGAACAGCAACATACTGAAAATTTAACTAAGAACTTGCATAATGATAAAACAATATCAGAAGAAAATCATCGTAAAACAGATGATTTGAATAAAAATCAACTAAAGGATGATAAAAAATCATCGCTTAATAATAAAAATATTCAACGTGATACAACAAAAAATAACAATGCTAATCCTAGCGATGTAAATCAAGGGTTAGAACAGGCTATTAATGATGGCAAACAAAGTAAAGCGGCGTCACAGCAACAGGCAAAAGAGGCAGCTAATAGTCAAGGTTCAAACGCTAATAACAATCTACCTTTACAAAGTCGAACAAAGGAATCAACATCATTAAATAAGTCTGATCAAAAAAGTCAACCAGAAATTGTTAGAGAGACAGAAATAGAAAAAGTACAACCGCAACAAAAGAATCAATCGAATGATAAAATGACAAGCCATCATTTTAACAATGAACAAGAAGTGAATCCTCAAAAAGATGAAAAAACACTATCAGTTTCAGATTTAAAAAACAATCAAAAATCACCAGTTGAACCAACAAAGGACAATGACAAGAAAAAAGGATTAAATTTATTAAAAAGTAGTGCAGTAGCAACGTTACCAAACAAAGGGACAAAGGAACTTACTGCAAAAGCGAAAGGTGATCAAACGAATAAAGTTGCCAAACAAGGGCAGTATAAAAATCAAGACCCTATCGTTTTAGTTCATGGTTTCAATGGGTTTACAGATGATATTAATCCTTCAGTGTTAGCTCATTATTGGGGCGGTAATAAAATGAACATTCGCCAAGATTTAGAAGAAAACGGTTACAAAGCTTATGAAGCAAGTATAAGTGCTTTTGGAAGCAACTATGATCGTGCAGTTGAACTTTATTATTATATCAAAGGCGGCCGTGTAGATTATGGTGCAGCACATGCAGCAAAATATGGACATGAACGCTACGGAAAAACATACGAAGGAATATACAAAGACTGGAAACCAGGACAGAAGATACACCTTGTTGGACATAGTATGGGTGGTCAAACGATACGTCAACTAGAAGAATTACTGCGTAATGGTAATCGTGAAGAAATAGAGTATCAAAAGAAACATGGTGGCGAAATTTCTCCACTATTCAAAGGTAATAATGACAATATGATTTCATCAATTACTACTTTAGGAACACCACATAATGGAACTCATGCTTCAGATTTAGCTGGTAATGAAGCTTTAGTGAGACAAATTGTATTTGATATCGGTAAAATGTTTGGTAATAAAAATTCAAGAGTAGACTTCGGGTTGGCTCAATGGGGTCTAAAACAGAAGCCAAATGAATCATATATTGATTATGTCAAACGCGTTAAACAATCTAATTTATGGAAATCAAAAGATAATGGATTTTACGATCTGACGCGTGAGGGTGCAACAGATTTAAATCGTAAAACGTCGTTGAACCCTAACATTGTGTATAAAACATACACTGGTGAAGCAACGCACAAAGCATTAAATAGTGATAGACAAAAAGCTGACTTAAATATGTTTTTCCCATTTGTGATTACTGGTAACTTAATCGGTAAAGCTACTGAAAAAGAATGGCGAGAAAACGATGGTTTAGTATCCGTTATTTCTTCTCAACATCCATTTAATCAAGCTTATACAAATGCGACGGATAAAATTCAAAAAGGCATTTGGCAAGTGACGCCTACAAAACATGATTGGGATCATGTTGACTTTGTAGGACAAGACAGTTCTGATACAGTGCGCACAAGAGAAGAATTACAAGATTTTTGGCATCATTTAGCAGACGATTTAGTGAAAACTGAAAAGGTGACTGATACTATGCAAGCATAAGTTAAAAAGTAAAGGGAGGAATTAACAATGACTGCAGACTTCTTTCAATTAATCGGATCATTATTTAGAATTCTAAAAGAGTTATTCAAGTAATATCTTGGCGGGGCCCCAACACAGAGAAATTCGAAAAGAAATTCTACAGGCAATGCGAGTTGGGGTGTGGGCCCCAACAAAGAGAAATTGGATTCCCAATTTCTACAGACAATGTATGTTGGGGTGGGACAACGAAATAAATTTTGAGAAAATATCATTTCTGTTCCACTCCCATTGGCATTTTTGTAGTTCAAATGTGCAATTAGAATATATGTATAACAATATTAAACACGCGGTAAAACGAAGTCAGTCAATTCAAACTGATTTCGCCCACCGCGTGTTTTTAACATAGCTTAATAATTAATAAGCATTAATGTTCAATTTATATGGTTGTTTTCCAATAATAAACCTAAAGATATAGAATTCACGCAATATCATACCGACACCTATACATAATCCTAAAATGAATAGTAGTGATATCGCTAGAAAGACCATTGTATTATCCTCAAATATATTTGTATATGCAAACAATGAGTCTAGAATGATTGGATGTAATAAATAAATAAAGAATGAGAAAGCACTAATCATTTGAATCGTATTAAATAACATTGTTTTAAAATGCGTGCAAATACCCAAGATAACAATAAACATAATACTATTATATGGTGTTAATGAATATGAAAAGCTGGTAACGTTCCAATAGTCTCCATTTGCTAACGCAATAAACACAAAATAAGTAGCTACAGCTAATACAATCATAATAACTAAATAACGTTCTAAGAAATTTAAAACACGTTCGTAGTTATAACCCATATATGCACCTAAAAAGAAATAAAAAATCCATCCGAATATTATAGTGTTTTCACTTAATGGATAATAGTGTAGCACGGTATCGTGAAACGCTGTATTGTTCGTAAAGTAATATAAAAATGATTGCTGTAAAATAAAAGATAACAATAATAATATTTTACTGTTGAATAGGTTATAGTTAATTTTAAAAATGATATAACTCAAAATAAAGAATTGCATGATAACAACGATAAAATAGCCATACCATTGACCTAATAGGACATTTTCAATGAATTGTTTATTGAAACTTGAATCTGTTAATAATGATTCACTATAACTGTAAAACAACCCCATTAATATGTAAGGAATAAGTATATATTTTACGCGTGTAGTTAAATATCTATAGGTGACTTTTTGGTAATTCAAGGTTGTCAGTAACTGTGACAAGATAATAAAGCAAGGTGTACCAAAAATCACAATATTACGAATGTAAAATTGTAATACTAAGGATCCTCCCTCCAAATTTTCATGTTTTAAAGTAATTTGTGTAAGTAAATGTGTGATAATAATAATTGCACATATAATAGCACGTAAATATACGAGTTCAAGTCTAATCTTTTTCATGGAATCCGTCCCATCTCTTAATTAAATGCTCAAAAGCATCATCACTAATTAATATTCTAGGGATGTAATAATCATTGGAGTTCGGAGTGACTGCTTTTTCCTCTAATGAAAAACCGTATTTTAACCCAGCTTTTTTGATTACCGGTAATTTATCGTCATTCATCAAGCCATAAGGATAGGCTATAGTTTTCTGCGACTTTTTAAAGTTTTTAGTTAGATATTTTTCACTTTTGTTTAAATCTTTTATGATTGTAGCTTCAGAAGCTTTCATTAATTTTGACTTATTATTTTTCGATAAGTTATGCAAATCGTGGGTATGTGTTTCAAATTCCCATAACCCAGTTTTATACATTTCTTTTAGTTCTTTTTTACTAATCATATCGAGGTTGTGAAAGTTTTCTTCCCCAACATGACCTGTGATAATAAACCCAGTTGCCGGTATTTTATATTTTTTTAAGATTGGATAAGCATTTTCATAAATAGTTTCATCCATATCATCAAAGTTAATCCATACACTTCGTTTTGGAAACTTACCTTTTTTCTTGTAATATAAAAATTCTTTCAAGGTTAAAAATTTAGCATCATGTGATTTTAGCCATTTTATTTGAGATTCAAATTGTGATTGACTAACACTATAATTTTTAATTTCTTTACTACTAGAAAAGAAGTAAATGAAATTATTCAGAAAATTCGCTTTTCTTACGCGGTGATAATTTAATGCCAGTGCACTATTTTCTTTATATTTCAGTTTTTTAGGTGGATCGTCATCTGCATTTGCAATATGATGACCATCCAGTGTGCTTACAGGCAATATGATCAAGATACTCAACACTAAAATTATTAATTTTCTATACTTCACGATTCTCTTCCTCTCTGCCATTTTTGAATCAATATGCTAATTGTAAAAAATACAAAAATGATAATCGCGAAAATGCCCATAGTTTCAAATATATCTAAAATTTCAGTATTTTCAATGTTTAAAGCAACACGTATTGTATTGATACTTTCGTCATGAATTTCAAATATAGTACCAATATAAACGAGTAGAACAACTAAACAATATATCCAAAAGACACACGATATAGCGATAAGTGCTGTCTCTCTTACAATATTTAGCGATGATTTTAGCGTTGGGTATTCCCTCTGTCTGGGCTTGACCATGTTGCGTAACCACCTTTCTTACGTTTTAATGCTTTTGGAAATGCGACAAGAACTACTGCTGCGTTAATAATCCAGTATACTGTCGGATACCAACTTACAAATATGAGTCCAGCCATATTCTTTTTCTCGTAGCGACTATCAATAAAGAGTGCGACTGTAAATTGAATAACGTTTATAAAAGTCATAGTAAATGATGATAGTAGAAATATTGAAAAACTATATGTCATAAATGTATAGTCTAAGAAGTTTGCTGTTATAAACAAATAGCCTAAATATAGAAGCACTATATATACCCATAAAATTGAGATGATTTGCTCAAACATCAAAATATATAAAGGAAACCTTTTCGTTTTCATTGTGCTAAAAAAGTCTCGTAGTAATACTTCGTGTCCCCCTTGAGCCCATCTCACGCGTTGCTTCCAAAGACCTCCCAATGTTTCTGGAACCAACATCCAACACATGGCAAGCGGTTCATACTTAATACGATATCCACGTAAATGCAATTTCCAGGAAACTGCTATATCTTCGGTAATCATATCAGTATCCCAGTAGCCAACGTCGACAACTGCACTTTTTTTAAATAGAGTGAAGACACCCGAAATAGTATTGACTGCGCCAGCAAGTGTCTGACTTCGCTTAATACAGCCAATTAAACTTGCATATTCTATCGTTTGAATTTTACCTAAAATAGAACTCTTATTTCGAATTCTAGGATTACCTGTAACTGCACCAAGTTTTGGATCATGTTTGAAATTTTCAATCATATAATATGGTGCATCTTGATCAACGATAGTATCTGCATCCAAGCACATTACATAATCATATGAAGCCTGTTTAATGCCTTGATTGAGTGCGTTGGCTTTACCTCTGTTTTCTTGTAAATCGACGAAAATAAAGTCATTATTTTCTTTAATCTTATAGATGAGTTCTGCTGTATTATCTGAACTTCCATCATTAATGATAATAATTTCTTTTTTCTCGTATTTGAGTGCAAGAACATTAGACAACGTATCTTCAATCGTTTCACTTTCGTTATAACAGGCAAGTAAAAATGTAATGCCTTCTAATTCATCCACATTTATGTCAGGCTTCTTGTTCAATGAATATCTAATTTCTCTAGTAAAATAGAAATAAATTGAACCGACAATCCAGTAAATAGACATAAATACAGGATAAAAAAGCAAAAAGTTAAAAAATTGCAATTCCTTTACCTACCTTTCGTTAGTTAGGTTGTAAGCCATATGGTAATTGATAGTATTTTAATTTGCAATAGATTGTTGTTATAATTAAACGGAAATATTTGTAATTGCAACTTAATTTTCCTGTAACATAGTGTGATTAAATTTCTGTAGGGGGTTTTAAAAATTGAAGGATAAGATTATTGATAATGCAATAACCTTATTTTCAGAGAAGGGGTATGACGGTACAACACTTGATGATATAGCAAAAAGTGTAAATATTAAAAAAGCGAGTCTATACTACCATTTTGACTCGAAAAAAAGTATTTACGAACAAAGTGTTAAATGTTGTTTTGATTACCTTAATAATATTATTATGATGAATCAAAATAAATCGAACTATTCAATTGATGCTTTATATCAATTCTTATTTGAGTTTATTTTCGACATCGAAGAAAGGTATATTAGAATGTACGTTCAATTATCTAATACGCCTGAGGAATTTTCTGGAAATATTTACGGACAAATACAAGATTTAAATCAATCATTAAGTAAAGAGATAGCAAAATTCTATGATGAATCAAAAATAAAGATGACAAAAGAAGACTTTCAGAATTTAATATTGCTGTTTCTTGAAAGTTGGTATTTGAAAGCATCCTTTTCGCAAAAATTTGGAGCAGTGGAAGAAAGTAAAAGTCAATTCAAAGATGAAGTGTATTCGCTACTAAATATATTTTTGAAGAAATAATTTTTGTTACTAGTTTGTAATAATTAACTTACTTTTGTAAAAAAAGACATGAGATTATTTTTTAAAATCTATATAAAGTTGACAATACAACTCGAAATTGAGAATATTAAGATGTATATGAATTTTATAAATTAAATACAATGCATTAATATAAATATCAATTGTTGCAAAATACGATTTGTTCAATGATTTGATAATATTATTCTTTATATTTGTGAATGGTTAAGTTTGTCTTTGAACATATTATAAAAATGTAATGTTCCCCTGAAAAGAATAAGTTGTCATCTAATTACAGGAAATCCGCATAAATTAGATGAAATGGAAAGTAATAATTAATAATTTATTGATAAGCGCCTATGTGATGGTAAATCATGACATAGGCGCTTTTTTTATAAGTTTAAAATGTAAATAAAAATTATATAAATTACCCACATCTTTTTAAAAGATGTGGGCTTTATTATCATTAACCCAACTCACAGTGACGGGTTACGCAAAGTATTGAATTACCGAGTACGGGCACGCTCGGTGTTGTAAAGAGCAAATAATCAAGTAATGATGATGCTTCTACTCGATTATAAGAAAGCCATGATAGAGACGATGGTATCTAGGTTTATTACTGATAGGTTTGGATATTTGAAGTTGGGCAATATTATATCTAGAACGAAAATATAAATAAATTATACATAACGCTCAAGAATCATGATATAATTTTAAACGATAAAATATTTATATAAAAAATTAGAGAAAATGTAGTTGTGTATTTTTGTGGTCGTTAAACTAGATATAATTGTCCGATTTATAAAACATACATAATGAATACAATGATTGATTATGTGGAGGAAACCATGAAAGAAAAGTTTGATTTAGTAAAACTATTAAATATTCTAAAGAAGAATATTAAATTATTGCTTATTTTACCGGCAATATGTCTTGTAGTAAGTGCGGCATTAACCTTTTTTGTTATGCCTGACAAATATACTGCTTCTACTCAAATATTAGTAAACATGAAAAAGTCCTCAAGTGATTTAGCTTTCCAAAATGTTCAAAGTAGTTTGCAGTCTGTTAATACATATACGGAAATTATCAAAAGTCCAAGAATTCTAGATAAAGTATCTAGAGAGTTTGATGGTCAGTATTCAACAGCTGAGTTGAATTCGTTTTTAAAAGTAACCAATCAAACAAACTCTCAAATTATTACTGTATCAGTTACAACTGGGAATAAATCTGAATCTGACAAAATTGTTAATAGAATATCTAAAGTTTTTGCACATGACATGCCTAAAATTATGAGTGTTGATAATGTTACAATACTTTCCTCAGCACATGATAATGCTGTAAAAGTATCTCCAATAGTATCTGTTAACTTAGTGATCAGTATCATTGTTGGTATTGTTTTAGCAATATTGATTATTTTCTTAAAAGAACTATTAGATAAGCGTATTAAGACGGAAGAAGATGTTGAATCGCAACTAGGATTACCTATTTTAGGTTCAATACAAAAATTTTAATTTACGAGGAATTACCATGACGAATACACGAAGAAGTACATCAAGTTTAATTGTCCATGAACAACCAAAGTCACCTATTAGCGAGAAATTTCGAGGCATAAGATCAAATATTATGTTTGCTAATCCTGACAGTGCAGTTCAAAGCATTGTAATCACTTCAGAAGCACCTGGAGCAGGGAAGTCAACTATTGCGGCAAATTTAGCAGTGGCATATGCACAAGCTGGTTATAAAACATTGATTGTAGATGGAGATATGCGTAAACCGACGCAACATTATATTTTTAATTTACCAAATAATGAAGGACTTTCCAGTTTGTTGTTGAATTGGTCATCATATCAAGACAGTATTATCTCAACTGAAATTGAAGATTTAGACGTCCTGACGTCTGGACCTATTCCACCAAACCCATCAGAGTTAATCACATCTCGCGCATTCGCAAATTTATATGACACATTATTGATGAATTATAACTTTGTCATTATTGATACGCCACCTGTTAATACAGTTACAGATGCGCAATTATTTTCAAAGTTTACAGGTAATGTTGTCTATGTGATTAATTCTGAAAATAATAATAAAGATGAAGTTAAAAAAGGAAAAGAACTTATTGAAGCGACAGGTGCTAAATTATTAGGTGTCGTTTTAAATAGAATGCCAAAAGATAAAAGTGCTAGCTATTACGCATATTATGGGACTGATGAATCATGATTGATATTCATAACCATATTTTAGTTGATATTGACGATGGACCAAAAACAATTGAAAAAAGTATTGCTTTATTAAAGCAAGCTAAGTATGAAGGTGTAACAAGTATTGTAGCGACACCTCATCATTTGCATCCGAGATATGATAATACATTTCAACAAGTGCTTGTGAAATTGGCGGAGTTAAGAACGCATCCAGAAGTTCAAGCATTGGATATTAAATTATTTCCCGGGCAAGAAATTAGAATTACAGATTCGATTCTGCAAGGCTTAGATAATGGTAGTATTCAAGGTATTAATCGTTCGAAATATTTACTAATTGAATTTCCAACGGGCGAAGTACCACATTATACAAAACAATTGTTTTTTGAAATACAATCGAGAGGCTACATACCAATCATTGCACATCCTGAAAGAAATAGAAGTATCGCCAAAAATCCAGAAATATTATATGAACTTGTTGCAAATGGGGCATTGAGTCAATTAACATCGAGTTCTTTAGTTGGTGGATTTGGAAAAAACATTCAAAAGTTATCATTACAATTTATAGAATGTAATTTGGCTCATTTTGTAGCTTCAGATGCACATTCATGTGACCAAAGACCATTTTTGATGCAAGAATTATTTCACAATCATAAATTGAAGAAATATTCGAATGACATTGAAGCATTACTTCGAAATGCAAGTTCTGTAATTAATGATAATTTTGTTTATTTAGACAGACCGACTAAACCAGGAAAAGTGAAGTCGTTTTTGAAGTGGTTTTAACTAAATATATTTTTTCGAATTAGACTGGTATACATGTACCAGTCTTTTTGAGTATGCTTAAAATGAATTATAATCATGATTATTTACTAATTCGTATAATACAACTTGTCTAATTGATTAAAGCGAATGGCTTTCAATAAAAAGACTCGTTTTTTATAGTGAAGGTAGTTTGAAAATAATGAATATAAAGATGAAGGTATTACTTTTGATATATAGGGCTAAGGAAGTGTTTTTATGGTATTAAGAAAAGTAATCATGCAGGACTTAGATCAAATTATTGCACTTGAAAATATTGGTTTTTCACCGGAAGAAGCTGCAACACCAGAGGCATTGAAATTGAGAATTGAACAAATTCAAGAAACTTTTATTGTAGCTGAAAAGAATGATGAAGTGATTGGATATATCAACGGTCCTGTCATAAAAGAGCGTTACATTAGCGATGATTTATTTAAAAATGTCTCCACAAATAATAGTGAAGGTGGTTATATTAGTGTGTTAGGTCTTGTTGTTGCACCAAATTATCAAGGTCAGGGTATTGCAGGTCGCTTACTAAACTATTTTGAAAATCTTGCTAAGAATCAACATCGAGATGGTGTAACGTTAACATGTCGAGAATCATTAATTTCATTTTATGAAAAATATGGGTATCGTAATGAAGGTGTATCAGAATCATGTCATGGCGGTATTAAATGGTATAACCTTGTTAAAAATATAAAAAAGGATGATGAGGTGTAAATATGGCAGTTGTTTATGTAGCAGGAGGGTGTTTATGGGGTGTTGAAGCATTTTTCACAACAATACCTGGAATTATACATACAGAAGCAGGAAGAGCAAATGGAAGAAGCTCTAAATTAGACAGTCCGTATGATGGTTATGCTGAATGTGTCAAACTTCATTTTGATGATAGTAAGTTATCAATTACAGACATCATGAATTATTTATTTGAAATCATTGATCCATACAGTGTGAATCAACAAGGAAATGATATTGGTGAAAAGTATCGTACGGGATTATATAGTTGTGTAGATGATTATCTTATTGAGGCACGACAGTTCATCGATCGACGAAATGACAGGAATCAAATTGCAGTGGAAGTCTTACCTCTGTCTAACTATATTAAAAGTGCAGAAGAACATCAGCAACATTTATCAAAATATCCAGAAGATATGCATATGTGCCATATTTCAAAAGACTTATTAGACAAATATAAGTAATTTTTCATTTCAGAAGGAAACTGGATGTTTAAATTAACTAAAATCAGAGAAATAGATGTTTATACTAAGAAAAGAGGTTAGTCATATGCATACGTTTGATGCACAGTCATTATCCGATAAAGAAAACTATAAATTGTTAATTGGTTCAATTATTCCACGACCTATAGCTTTTGTAACAACATTAAATCAAGATATATCAGTAAATGCAGCACCATTTAGCTTTTTTAATATTGTTAATAATCATCCGCCAATGATTGCAATTGCAGTGCAACGTGCAGGAGGTAAGAGAAAAGATACTGCATTGAATATCGAACGGGTTGGAGACTTTGTTGTGCACATTACAGACGAAGATAACGTTCAAGATATTAATGAGACTGCAGCGCCTTTAGTGTACGGAGACAGCGAGTTGAGTCGTACAGATTTATCACTTATAACATCTACAGCAATTAAGACGCCAGGAATCCAAGAAGCGAAAATAAGATTCGAATGTAAATTATCACAAATAATATTACTGGGGGATGAGCTGGATGGGGCAGACTTAATAATAGGTGAAATTGTAACTTATCATATTGATGATAGTATTTATGAAGGAGATTTTAAAATCAATCCACATACGTTACAAGCTGTTTCACGTTTAGCTGGAAACGATTATGCTAAATTAGGGGGATTATTTACAATAGATAGACCTGAAAAATAACAAAACACATGCTATAGCAGTGTACTGTTTATGGATTAAATCCAAAGTACACAGGTGCTAAAGTATGTGCTTCTAAAATGAAGACTATTTTTTATTACAAGAAAATGTATCTAGTAAACTTAAAGTAGCAAGACCTAATAAATCTAATGCATGTTGTGCACCTTTTTTACCTTGGCCAGCTTCAAAATGTTTGTAAACAGCTACACTTAAAATGCCTATCGTTGATAGTGAAGCAAGGCGAGAAATGTTTTTATTGATAAAGCTAGCTGAGTATAAAGCAGCAGTAGTTGCTTCTGCAATGCCGACGTATTTTACAAGTTCTTTTTGCAAGCCAAAAGTATGTTCAAACAGTTCAATCATACCCTTATCTTCTTGCAATTTAGGTTTACTGGCTTGGTATAGCTCTTTCGCAAGTTTTAAATTCGTTGCGTAACGCAAAATCATATTTAATTCCTCCCAATATTTAATTTTTTGAAAAACGGTTGTTTTATCATTTTACCCGTTTCTTCAAAAATGAATCTCTTATGTAATATGTGTAGTTCAGGAATGTTTGCTATGGAAATATAATTCTATTCACCCAAAATATATGAATTTAATGTGTGGTTTTATCGAGTTGCTCTTTTAATTTGGTTAGATTGTTTTTTAGAGAAGCGGTACTATTTTTAAGTGCATCAACAGATTTACCTTCGTTTTGAGACATTGCGTTTATAACAGCATGAAGTTCCGTTTCTAACATGTCGGCGTCACCTTTAGCATTAGAACTTAATACTTTAATATCTCTTAAAAGGCTATCTGATAGTAGGGCATTTTTGAAAAAGTCATGCATCTCAACAATAATTAATTCTGTAAAAATAAGTTCACCAAGGATTAATCGCATATCAGTTAATTGTTGATGTAATTTATCAACAAGATTTTTGAAAGATTTAAGTGTTTCCGCTGTTGTCTTGGCAAATGGAACTTTGGAGGCAATCCATTCAATCTTACCAACAAAATTAGATAATGTTGGCGTGCATGCATCAACTATAGAAATGAGCGCAATGATTCTTAGTGTTTCTGGTACTAATAAAAGATTTATATTTGACGCAAGTGTAGCCAAACCAGATTCCATCACTTTATTTCGGATTTCTAAATTTAATAATAAATTCTTAGATTCTGCAAGTGGTTTTGATGTTTGCTTTGTAGCATTTTTATTGATGGGTACGTTGTTAACCATTACATTGTCATCTAAATGGGTCATTTGGGTCAATATATCATTAATGCCATCACCGAAATTAGTGACTTGATTTTTGATAATTTGAATATTTGGTATGACAACATTCAAATGGGCTAAAACTTCTTCTCTAACACCATCCTCAAATCCTTCTGATAAGTTGACAAACATTTTGACAATAGTGTTGCTAATTATATCAAAAGCAGCTTCTATGAAATCATCACCATATTTAATGAATTTTGAAATTTTATCGGTAATTTTATCAATAAAATCAATAATTGAATTAATAATATGATCGGCACCTACTAAATCTAAAATATTATCTTGGTCTCTAAGTGTTCTGAGGTTACCTTTTAATTCATCCGCTTTACTTTCAATTTTAGTCCTAATCAGATTGGATATGTTGTGAATCCAACCTTCTAATTCGTTAAGTTTTATTACTTTTTTAAAATGATCTTTCGTTTCATTTACATGTTGACTAAAATTATTATTTTCACGTTCAACGGATGTTCGAATGTCTTTCATTTTAATATCAATATTATTTACATATTCGGTTAATCTACCATGCACATAGTCATTCAGATCCGCCAGATGTCCTTTGTCTAATTTTATTTTTGATGTACCAGCACCAATAGCATCACCACTCCATACAAATATTGGAGTGTGTTCATCCATGTCAGCATAAATTTTCAATCCATTGCGACTCGTGTAGACTTCCTTGTTAATAATATTGTCTTGATCAAAATGGTCTAACTTCTCTTTTTCTTCAAAGTTGTATCCAGTATGAGCAGGTACCAATGCTCCAAACGTAGACACACCATTTTCTAGGAAAATGTGCTTTCCGACCATGGAATGATACATAAGTCCACCTATGTTAATTCTAGTTAAGGTATCACTTCTACTGTGGTAATTATGTATATTATTTGCATCTCGACGAGCCATACGAGTAAGAGATTTTGGTATAGGTGCAGAATTTGTAGTAGTTACGCTAAGACCTGGATCTAATACACCTAAATACTGGGCTATGGCTCCAGAGAGTGAATTACTCCCTGCATTTGTGATTGATTTTCCTTCGTAATTTGTAGAATCTTCATTGTATTTTGATTTGAATTCAAATGAATCCATTGTATTTGCGTCTTGATATTTATTTTTAAGGTTAGAATACACTTTTCCTGCTTCCAATAATTGATTTGGAATGGAGTCTCCAGCGAGTCTTAAATCTGTATTTACATCGTTAATGTCACTAAAGTCAGTACCATCAAACGATATTATTAACCTTCCTGTTGGCTTTTTATTATCATATCGTTCGTATATCTTATATCCAAGACCAGTACTGGTTGGATTGACTTTATCAATTACTTTATAAGAGTGAGAATTAACATTTATATGTTTACCAACATTTAATTTTTCATTGTAATTCCAACCACTACTTAATTCAATAGCATCTAAATCAGTTATATAATTATTGTTTTCCATTAGCATCTATCTCCAGTTATAAGAGTTCAATTATAATTAAAGTTGATAACTCATTGATTTGTTTTGTGTAATATATTATGACTCTTATTTCTTGATTTCTTTCTTGATTTTTTCCCAATTTCCACCAGACATAGTTATTTTATTAGTTTTATTTTCTAACCTACCATCTTCTCCAATTTCAGATGGAGAAACACTGTCTTTGTAAAAATACATCATTTTTGATCCTGGTATTTTTCTCATTGTGTCATTTGTTGGTATTTGTAAATCCCATGAATATTTATTAACATTTTTTGTGCTTTTCTTATCATAATAGGCAATAAAGTCAGATTTCATGCTTTTCTTAATTTCAGGATATTTATTAATTAAATTTTGTAATTGTTGATTGAATGCATCACCTTTTAAGTGCATAACAGGTTTGAATTCTTTTTTGAACTTATCCAAATCATCGATACTGTCTGTGTTGAAATTCAAAAATTGTTTAGTAACACCATTGAATTCTTGCTTCTTTTGAAGTTTTTCATTCATGGCAAAGTAACCGTTTTTCTCAACTTCTGATTTGAATTTTAATCGAGCTTGTTCAATTTCATGTTCATAACGTTTGTACATCATGGCTGAAACGGCCGCTGATGTTTCATTTATATGACCAGGTGTAAATGTTGAAATAGTTATACCATTTCCAGACTCAACAAAAAGCAATTGGAGTTGAAAAGGAACGTCATAATTGACAGTACCAACCACTGAGATACCATCTACCTTACTTTTCTCGCTAAATCCAGATTTATTAGTATAGGCATCAACTAAATTGATTTTACAATCATAACCAAAGGTGTCTTTCACATAGTCTTTATATTTTTTTATCGCTTCACCTTTATGTTTTTTCAGAAATACTTCGTTTCTTTTTTTATGTTCACCAATATATTGACCATCATAATCTTTGACGCTAACCGTCTTTGGAATATCTTTTGTTTGATCTTTATGCATTAAAGAACAGCCTCCTAAAATAAGTGATGTACACAATACAAAGCCAGTTACTTTTCTCATTTTTAATATCTCCTCTATATTGAGTGTTTTTATAACGAAAATAAAAATATAAATAATAGTTAAAGTGTTTTAATCCAATATAATTATAACTTAATTATTCTAATAATAGCTAATAATTTTATATTTAATTGTTTTCCCCTCCAGAAATGGAGATTTCTTGAGAATCTGATTGTAAACGTTTATGCTCATCTAATTGTGAAGCAGAAACTTTATCTTTATAAAATATGATGCTTTTATTTCCTGGATGAAGTTTCATTGTGTCATTAGTTGTTTTTTGTAGGTTCCAAACATAGTTAGCAACAGTCTCTCTGTTCTCATCTTTATCGTAATAGGCAATAAAGTCATATTTCATGCTTTTCTTAATTTCAGGATATTTATTAATTAAATTTTGTAATTGTTGATTGAATGCATCACCTTTTAAGTGCATAACAGGTTTGAATTCTTTTTTGAACTTATCCAAATCATCGATACTGTCTGTGTTGAAATTCAAAAATTGTTTAGTAACACCATTGAATTCTTGTTTCTTTTGAAGTTTTTCATTCATGGCATAATAACCGTTTTTCTCAACTTCTGATTTAAATTTTAACCGAGCTTGTTCTATATCGTGTTCATAACGCTTATACATCATGGCTGCAACTGCGGCTGACGTTTCGTTTTTATGGCCAGGTGTAAATGTTGTGATAGTTATGCCATTGTCAGATTCAACAAAAATCAATCTAAACTGAAAAGGAACGTCATAATTGACAGTGCCGACGACTACTAAACCATCTGTTTTTCTTTTCTCACTAAACCCAGAAGCATTAGTATAGGCCTCAACTAAATTAATTTTACAATCATAACCAAATGTATCTTTCACATAGTCTTTATATTTTTTTATCGCTTCACCTTTATGTTTTTTCAGAAATACTTCGTTTCTTTTTTTATGTTCACCAATATATTGACCATCATAATCTTTGACGCTAACCGTCTTTGGAATATCTTTTGTTTGGTTTTTTGGTATGAAAGAGCAACCGCTTACTATGATTGATGTGCATAATAAGGTTCGCATAATTTTTCTCATATCTTCATTAGCTCCTTTGTATTAGCTGTTTTTCAGTTGATAGGCAAATTATACAAAAACTAAAATAATGTTATTCAATATTATTATAAGCTAATCTTGATTATATTAACTAATATTAATTAAATTAACAAAAAACATCATTAAATATTAATTACATAAATCCTTATCTGAAATTTTCGAATCAAGAACGCAAATTATAAGCAACCACGTCATATATAGTTTCTACTTATAAATAAATTGATTATTTATATTAGACGCTTATGTCATGAGAGCGTAACCTTAAATGTAATTACTAATAAGGGGTGAGGATAGAATGAATTATTCGCCGAAGCAAGGTGTAAGGAGTCATGGCTTACCACACGATCCATTTAAAAGTAGTACAGTACCACGTCCAATAGGGTGGATCTCTACTGTATCGAAAGATGGGAAAGATAATTTAGCACCTTATAGTCAGTATCAAAACTTAACTTGGGATCCGCCTATGGTTATGTTCGCAGCAAATCAATCTGTTCTTGGTGATCATGAGCGTAAAGATACAGTAAAAAATGCAGAAGAGACAGGGTGGTTTGTATGGAACATGGCCACGTATGATTTAAGAGAAGCTGTTAATTTATCGTCGAAGGCACTACCACCAGAAGAGGATGAATTTAATTTTGCAGGTGTAACAAAGGAAAAATGTATAGAAGCACCAGGTTATCGAGTCAAAGAATCGCCAGTACATTTTGAGTGCGAGTACGTTCAAACAATTCGTATTCCGACAGGAGACCCTGTATCAACAGTTGATATTGTTATAGGAAGAGTTGCTCAGGTTCATATTGACGATAAGGTCATTCTTGATAATGGTAAATTAGACATTAAGTCGATTAAACCTATTGCTAGGTTAGGATATTATGATTACACGGTTGTGAATGAAATATTTGAAATGAAAGCACCATCAGCTTCTAAAGAAGAGCTTGCAGGTTTAGAAGGAAGAAATTTTGATAATTAATCAGATAACAAGAAATAATGAATTCAATCATTTTCAATACATCGAAACTACACGTTGAAATTAGTTTCGATGTATTTTTATATTTCAAAACCAGGAAGCGATATGTCGCTATATTTATAATTTTAAAGGAGAATTTTTTAGAAATTCAGATATATAACACTAGGTTTATTGAAAATATATTGATATTACTTTAATATTAAAGATGTATTATAAATATAATATTTATATTTTAGTTGTAAATTGACTATTAATGACTAAAAGGTGGATGATAAATACATTTAAATAAAAAGACATTTTACTAAATAAGTAAAAGTTATCTAAATTGATAAACATTGATTTCAAAATTATATAAACATAATAAGGCATGTTATTCAGAATATAGTTAAAATATTATACTAAATCCCACACAATAAAGAAAGCGATTTCATCAAAGGATATACTTTTGAGAAAAAATGGATTTTGACAAATGAAGTATTTTTTATTTGAAAAAAGAGTTGTATTAAATTGAATAGTGGCATATATTATAATCTAATGAATGTAAAGATAATACAAGGAGTTATTACATGAGTAAAAGACAGAAAGAATTTCATGACAGCTTAGCAAACGAAAAAACAAGAGTAAGGCTTTATAAATCTGGAAAAAATTGGGTGAAATCCGGAATTAAAGAAATAGAAATGTTCAAAATAATGGGACTACCATTTATTAGTCATAGTATAGTGAGTCAAGATAATCAAAGCATTAGTAAAAAAATGACGGGATACGGACTGAAAACTACGGCGGTTATTGGTGGTGCATTCACGGTAAACATGTTGCATGACCAGCAAGCTTTTGCGGCTTCTGATGCACCATTAACATCTGAATTAAATACACAAAGTGAAACAGTAGGTAATCAAAACTCAACGACAATCGAAGCATCAACATCAACAGCCGATTCCACAAGCGTAACGAAAAATAGTAGTTCGGTACAAACATCAAATAGTGACACAGTCTCAAGTGAAAAGTCTGAAAATGTCACTTCGACAACTAATAGTACAAGCAATCAACAAGAAAAATTGACATCTACATCAGAATCAACATTCTCAAAGAATACTACATCAAGTTCTGATACTAAATCTGTAGCTTCAACTTCAAGTACAGAACAACCAATTAATACATCAACAAATCAAAGTACTGCATCAAATAACACTTCACAAAGCACAACGCCATCTTCAGCCAACTTAAACAAAACTAGCACAACGTCAACTAGCACCGCACCAGTAAAAATTCGAACTTTCAGTCGCTTAGCTATGTCAACATTTGCGTCAGCAGCGACGACAAGTGCAGTAACCGCTAATACGATTACGGTTAATAAAGATAACCTCAAACAATATATGACAACGTCAGGTAATGCTACTTATGATCAAAGTACCGGTATTGTGACGTTAACGCAGGATGCATACAGCCAAAAAGGTGCTATTACATTAGGAACACGTATTGACTCTAATAAAAGTTTTCATTTTTCTGGAAAAGTAAATTTAGGTAACAAATATGAAGGGCATGGAAATGGTGGAGATGGTATCGGTTTTGCCTTTTCACCTGGTGTATTGGGAGAAACAGGGTTAAACGGTGCCGCAGTAGGTATTGGTGGCTTAAGTAACGCATTTGGCTTCAAATTGGATACGTATCACAATACATCTACACCGAATGCATCAGCAAAGGCGAAAGCTGACCCATCTAGTGTTGCTGGTGGAGGTGCGTTTGGTGCCTTTGTAACAACAGATAGTTATGGTGTTGCATCAACATATACATCAAGTTCAGCAGCTGATAATGCTGCAAAGTTAAATGTTCAACCAACAAATAACGCATTTCAAGATTTTGATATTAATTATAATGGTGATACAAAAGTTATGACTGTCACGTATGCAGGTCAAACATGGACACGTAATATTTCAGATTGGATTGCAAAAAGTGGTACGACCAACTTTTCATTATCAATGACAGCCTCAACAGGTGGCGCGACAAATTTACAACAAGTACAATTTGGAACATTCGAATATACAGAATCTGCTGTTACACAAGTGAGATACGTTGATGTAACAACAGGTAAAGATATTATTCCCCCAAAAACATATTCAGGAAATGTTGATCAAGTCGTGACAATCGATAATCAGCAATCTGCATTGACTGCTAAAGGATATAACTACACATCTGTCGATAGTTCATATGCGTCAACTTATAATGATACAAATAAAACTGTAAAAATGACGAATGCTGGACAATCAGTGACATATTATTTTACTGATGTAAAAGCACCAACTGTAACTGTAGGCAATCAAACCATTGAAGTGGGTAAAACAATGAATCCTATAGTGTTGACTACAACGGATAATGGTACTGGGACTGTGACAAATACAGTTACAGGATTACCAAGCGGATTAAGTTATGATAGTGCAACGAATTCAATCATTGGGACACCAACAAAAATTGGTCAATCAACAGTGACAGTAGTATCTACTGACCAAGCAAATAACAAATCGACGACAACTTTTACAATAAATGTTGTGGATACGACAGCACCAACAGTGACACCAATAGGAGATCAATCATCAGAAGTGTATTCACCAATATCCCCGATTAAAATTGCTACGCAAGATAATAGTGGGAATGCAGTAACAAATACAGTCACAGGATTGCCGTCTGGATTAACATTCGATAGCACAAATAATACTATTAGTGGTACACCAACAAACATTGGTACAAGTACTATAACAATCGTTTCTACAGATGCGAGCGGTAACAAAACGACGACAACTTTTAAATATGAAGTAACAAGAAATAGCATGAGTGATTCCGTATCAACATCGGGAAGTACCCAACAATCCCAAAGTGTCTCAACGAGTAAAGCTGACTCACAAAGTGCATCAACAAGCACATCAGGATCGATTGTAGTATCTACATCAGCTAGTACCTCGAAATCGACAAGTGTAAGCCTATCTGATTCAGTGAGTGCATCTAAGTCATTAAGCACATCTGAAAGTAATAGTGTATCAAGCTCAACAAGCACAAGTTTAGTGAATTCACAAAGTGTATCATCAAGCATGTCGGATTCAGCTAGTAAATCAACATCATTAAGCGATTCGATTTCGAACTCTAGCAGTACTGAAAAATCCGAAAGTCTATCAACAAGTACATCTGATTCATTGCGTACATCAACATCACTCAGTGACTCATTAAGTATGAGTACATCAGGAAGCTTGTCTAAGTCACAAAGCTTATCAACAAGTACATCTGATTCGGCTAGTACATCACAATCGGTAAGTGATAGTACATCAAATTCAATTAGTACATCAGAATCATTGAGCGAGTCAGCTAGCACCTCGGACTCTATCAGTATTTCAAATAGCATAGCCAACTCTCAAAGTGCGTCAACAAGCAAATCAGATTCACAAAGTACATCAATATCATTAAGTACAAGCGATTCTAAATCGATGAGTACATCAGAATCATTAAGCGATTCAACGAGTACAAGTGATTCAGTATCTGGATCATTAAGTGTAGCAGGGTCACAAAGTGTCTCAACAAGCACATCAGACTCAATGAGTACTTCAGAGATAGTCAGTGACTCTATCAGTACAAGTGGGTCATTATCTGCATCAGACAGTAAATCAATGTCTGTAAGTAGTTCAATGAGCACGTCTCAGTCAGGTAGTACATCAGAATCATTAAGTGATTCACAAAGTACATCAGATTCTGATAGTAAGTCATTATCACTAAGTACGAGTCAATCAGGTTCAACAAGCACATCAACATCAACAAGTAGTTCAGTACGTACGTCGGAATCACAAAGTACGTCTGGTTCAATGAGTACAAGTCAATCCGATTCAACAAGCATATCAACGTCGTTTAGTGATTCAACGAGTGATAGCAAATCAGCTTCAACTGCATCAAGTGAATCAATATCACAAAGTGTCTCAACAAGTACATCTGGTTCGGTGAGCACTTCGACATCGTTAAGTACAAGTAATTCAGAACGTACATCAACATCTATGAGTGATTCCACAAGCTTAAGTACATCGGAGTCTGATTCAACGAGCGACTCAACGTCGACGAGCGATTCTATCAGTGAAGCGATATCTGGTTCAGAGAGTACGTCTATATCATTAAGTGAATCAAATAGTACAAGTGATTCAGAGTCGAAAAGTGCATCTGCTTTTTTAAGTGAATCATTGAGTGAAAGCACATCCGAATCAACATCAGAGTCATTAAGTGGTTCAACAAGCGATAGTACGTCTTTATCAGATAGTAATTCTGAATCTGGTAGCACATCAACATCATTAAGCAATTCCACAAGTGGTAGTACGTCCATTTCAACGTCAACAAGTGGTAGCGCATCAACATCAACGGTTAAGAGCGAGAGTGTCTCAACATCATTGAGCACATCAACGAGTACAAGTTTGTCTGACTCTACAAGTTTGTCAACATCATTAAGTGATTCCACAAGTGGTAGCAAGTCCAATTCACTAAGTGCATCAATGTCGACAAGTGATTCAATCAGTACAAGAAAATCAGAGTCATTAAGTGCATCGACATCATTAAGCGGTTCAACGAGTGAGAGTGAATCCGGCTCAACATCATCAAGTGCAAGTCAATCCGATTCAACATCAATGAGCCTGAGCATGTCCCAATCAATATCAGGAAGTACAAGTACGTCAACGAGTACAAGTTTGTCTGACTCAACGAGTACATCATTGTCACTAAGTGCCTCAATGAATCAAAGCGGTGTAGACTCAAACTCAGCAAGCCAAAGTGCCTCAACCTCAACAAGTACAAGCACGAGCGAATCCGATTCACAAAGCACATCATCATATACAAGTCAGTCAACAAGCCAAAGTGAATCCACATCGACATCAACGTCACTAAGCGATTCAACAAGTATGTCTAAAAGTACGAGCCAATCAGGTTCAACAAGCACATCAGCATCATTAAGTGGTTCAGAGAGTGAATCTGATTCACAAAGTGTATCAACAAGTGCAAGTGAATCAACATCAGAAAGTGCGTCAACATCGCTCAGTGACTCAACAAGTACAAGCAACTCAACATCAGAAAGTACATCGAATGCAATTAGTACGTCAGCAAGCGCAAGTGAATCCGATTCGTCGTCAACATCATTAAGTGATTCAACGTCAGCGTCAATGCAAAGCAGTGAATCCGATTCACAAAGCACATCAACGTCATTAAGTAATTCACAAAGTACATCAACATCAATCCGAATGTCGACTATTGTAAGTGAGTCAGTATCCGAAAGTACATCAGAATCTGGCTCAACATCAGAAAGTACAAGTGAATCCGATTCAACATCAACATCATTAAGCGATTCACAAAGCACATCAAGAAGTACAAGTGCATCTGGATCGGCAAGTACATCAACATCAACAAGTGACTCTCGTAGTACATCAGCTTCAACTAGTACTTCGATGCGTACAAGTACGCTGGATTCACAAAGTATGTCGCTTTCAACAAGTACATCAACAAGTGTGAGTGATTCAACGTCATTATCTGATAGTGTGAGTGATTCAACATCAGACTCAACAAGTACGAGTACATCTGGTTCGATGAGCGCGTCTATATCGTTAAGTGATTCGACAAGCACATCAACATCGGCTAGTGAAGTAATGAGCGCAAGCATATCTGATTCACAAAGTATGTCAGAATCTGTAAATGATTCAGAAAGTGTAAGTGAATCTAATTCTGAAAGTGACTCAAAATCGATGAGTGGTTCAACAAGCGTAAGTGATTCTGGCTCATTGAGCGTCTCAACGTCATTAAGAAAATCAGAAAGTGTAAGCGAGTCTAGTTCATTGAGTGGCTCACAATCGATGAGCGATTCAGTAAGCACAAGCGATTCGTCATCATTAAGTGTATCGATGTCACTAAGAAGTTCGGAAAGCGTGAGTGAATCTGATTCATTAAGTGATTCAAAATCGACAAGTGGTTCGACTTCAACAAGTACATCTGGTTCATTGAGTACATCAACATCATTAAGTGGTTCAGAAAGCGTAAGCGAGTCTACCTCGCTAAGTGATTCAATATCAATGAGTGATTCTACTAGTACAAGTGACTCCGACTCATTAAGTGGATCAATATCTTTAAGTGGTTCCACAAGCCTTAGCACTTCGGATTCATTAAGTGATTCAAAATCATTAAGTAGCTCGCAAAGTATGAGTGGATCAGAATCAACGTCAACAAGCGTGAGTGATTCTCAGTCAAGCTCAACAAGTAATAGTCAATTTGACTCTATGAGCATCAGTGCATCTGAAAGTGACTCAGTGTCTACAAGTGATTCGTCTAGCATCAGTGGATCAAATTCAACGAGTACTTCACTTTCAACATCTGACTCAATGAGCGGAAGCGTATCAGTTTCAACATCGACAAGTTTAAGTGACTCAATATCAGGTTCAATAAGTGTAAGTGACTCGAGCTCAACGAGTACATCAGAGTCGCTAAGTGATTCTATGGCACAAAGCCAGTCAACAAGTACAAGTGCATCTGGTTCTTTAAGTACATCGATATCAACATCAATGTCAATGAGTGCAAGTACATCGACATCACAAAGCACGTCGGTGTCGACATCATTATCAACATCAGACAGTATCAGTGATTCTACTTCAATAAGTATCAGTGGTTCACAAAGTGCTGTAGAATCAGAATCTACAAGTGATTCAACTTCTATCAGTGACTCAGAATCATTGAGTACATCAGATTCAGACTCGACATCAACAAGTACATCTGTCTCAACAAGTGGTTCAACTTCAACAAGCGTATCCGAATCATTAAGTACGTCTGGTTCAGGTTCAACGAGCGTATCTGACTCAACATCAATGAGTGAATCCGATTCAACATCTATCAGTAACTCAGAATCAGTGTCAACAAGCACATCAACGTCATTGAGCACATCCGATTCGACAAGCACATCCGAATCGCTGAGTACATCTATGTCTGGTTCACAAAGCATTTCTGACTCAACATCAACAAGTATGTCTAACTCGACTTCAATGAGCAATTCAACATCAACAAGTATGTCCGGCTCAACAAGTACATCTGAATCTAACTCAATGCATCCGTCAGACTCAATGAGTATGCATCATACACACAGCACGAGCACATCTATTTCAACAAGTGAAGCAACAACGAGCACGAGTGAGTCTCAGTCTACATTAAGCGCAACATCAGAAGCGACTAAACATAATGGCACACGAGCGCAAAGTGAAGAAAGATTGCCAGATACTGGTGAATCAATAAAACAAAATGGGTTACTAGGTGGCATTATGACATTATTAGTTGGTTTAGGTTTAATGAAGAGAAAGAAAAAGAAAGATGAAAATGATCAAGATGATTCTCAAGCATAAATTGAATTTATAGTTGGCTAAAATTAAAAAGACTGGGGCGTTGTTCACTAAAAAATCTATATCAGATTTTAATAATTAGTGAAATAACCTTAGTCTTTTTAATGTTTTTGATATAAAAGAGGTGCAACATGTTAAAACTTTTACAACAATACGAATATAAAATTATATATAAATGTATACTTTACACATGTTTTATCTTGTTTATTTATATATTAGGTACAAACATTTCCATCGTTTCCTATAACGATATGCAAGTAAAACATGAGTCATTTTTTAAAATAGCTATTTCTAATATGGGTGGAGACGTTAATACTTTAAACATTTTCACTTTAGGATTAGGTCCGTGGTTAACATCAATGATTATCTTGATGCTGATTTCTTATCGGAATATGGATAAATACATGAAACAAACAAGTCTTGAGAAGCATTATAAAGAGCGCATCTTAACATTAATTTTAAGTGTTATTCAAAGTTATTTTGTGATTCATGAATATGTTTCGAAAGAACGTGTTCATCAAGACAATATTTACTTAACAATCTTGATTTTGGTTACTGGAACGATGTTATTAGTTTGGTTAGCTGACAAAAATAGTCGTTACGGCATCGCAGGACCAATGCCGATTGTAATGGTTAGCATTATTAAATCAATGATGCATCAAAAAATGGAATATATAGATGCAAGTCATATTGTGATTGCGTTGTTAATCACTCTTGTGATAATCACATTGTTTATCTTATTATTCATTGAATTAGTAGAAGTGAGAATACCATATATCGATTTAATGAACGTTTCCGCAACAAATATGAGATCTTATTTATCTTGGAAAGTTAACCCTGCAGGCAGTATTACTTTAATGATGAGTATTTCAGCATTTGTTTTCTTGAAAAGTGGTATTCATTTTATTTTATCTATGTTTAATAAAGACGTTTCAGATGATATGCCAATGATGACATTTGATAGTCCAATTGGTATTTCGGTGTATTTAGTGATTCAAATGTTATTGGGTTATTTTTTATCGAGATTTTTAATCAATACTAAACAAAAATCCAAAGATTTCTTAAAGAGTGGCAATTATTTTTCAGGAGTTAAACCTGGTAAGGGTACAGAACGTTATTTAAATTATCAAGCACGACGCGTATGTTGGTTTGGATCGGCATTAGTTACAGTCATTATTGGTATACCGCTTTATTTCACATTGTTTGTACCGCATTTATCTACTGAAATTTATTTCTCAGTACAACTGATTGTATTAGTTTACATCAGTATTAATATTGCAGAAACAATTCGTACATATTTATATTTTGATAAATATAAGCCATTTTTAAACCAGTATTGGTAAGGAGGTAATTATGAAATACTTTATTCCAGCTTGGTACGATGACCAACGATGGTGGCAAGACACGACTGTGCCGTATTATCAACTACAAAATAAGACGGAATTTGACGATATGATTAGTTTAATGGGAATGCACCTTGAAAATGACTTAGATTATCGTCTGATTGTTCTCAATCATGCACCAAATTTAAGAACATTTTTACATCGATATGACTTATATGAGACAAAGTATTGGTCTGTGTTTGATGAAATCCAAGGATTCATTCACCATGCGCCACAAGCGATTAATTATCATCACTTAAAATGGCCGGATGATGTTGAGTTTGTGTACACGCCGTATTTATTAAAATGTGTGACGAGTGAACAGACCTATACAAATATTTATTTTAGTCAAGAAGGGTATTCAATTTGGTTTGAAGAATTTGAAAGAGATCAGTTACAACGGCGTTATATTTTTGATGACAGAGGTTATTTATCAGCGATACGTTATTTTGATGATCAGGGAGAGGCTTCTTACCAAGAATATTTAACGATTAATGGAGATTGTGTACTTCATGAAGATTTGAAAAATGGCAGAGTCACTGTTTCAAAAAGATATCAACATCACTATCAACAAATAGAATATAACAATATGGCTCAACTAATTGAAGAAAAATTTCAAGCAATGATTGCACAACAAATACATGAAGATGATCATGTGATTGTGGCTTCAGATGCTAGGCACAATCGACAAATAGCCAATCATATTCCAGCGAAATCATTAAGTTATTCATTTTTTAAAAATAGAAATGAAACTGTGTCGGATGAGGAATATCAATCTATCGTAAAGAATGCCCATTTAATTGTTGATAGTGTGCAACTAGAACGTGATTTAATTAGTCATCAAGAGAAGTATCAGCGAGAGAATACAATGATTCGAATCACGCCATTTGAAACGAGACAATCACCTAATATAAGTAGTCAATTGATGGAAACATTTATAGGTGTATGGATAGATGGTATGAGTGACGCTGATTTGCAACAAATGATGCAACGACTTGTGGATTATATCACACAAGAAGATGATTACCGTTTAATTTTATTAACGCGCCATCAAAATGACATACCGATGTGGCTTCATGAATGTATTACGTCGGTAAATGAGGAATATCAGACTAAACAGAATGCGGATGTTAATGTTTCAGCATTAATGACACCTGAAGATCAAGATGACATCATTGCTGTTAAGACGATACATGCTGAACATGATGTTGTAGAAGTATTGCGGATGTTGCGACTTGTAATAGATATGTCAAAAGAACCTGATTTGTATTTACAAATTAGTGCAATTAGCGCTGGGATTCCACAAATTAATGGTCAACAAACAGATTACGTCTCTGATTATGACAATGGCCGTATTATAAATACAGTTGATGAATTAGATGATGCGTTAAATTATTATTTATTTTATTTGAAAAATTGGAATTATGCGTACGCCTATTCCTTAAAATTAATAGATGCATATGCTTCTAAGAATATTATTAATCAGCTCGATGAGTTAATAGAAGGTGAAAATGATGCCACGTAAATTTAGAGTTTTGCAAATTGGAGGAGACGATTTAGAACCTATTTTCCAACACAAAAAAGGTGTGAGTTGGGATTACTTCGATATTGGATTGTTTGAATTTGATAGTGGTTATGTAGAGGCTATTGAAGCGATTGTTGAAGCAGAAGGACACTTTGATTTTATCTATATTCAAGCACCATACTCGGAGACATTAACGAATTTATTACAAATGATAAGCGAACCTTACAATACGTATGTTGATGAATCATTTTGGTCTGTTGAATATGAACAAGACGAAAATGTCCAAAAATATGTTGTTCAACCATTACATTACCGGAACATTGAAGAACGTAATAATAAATTAGAGGCAGTTAGCTTCTCAGGACAGTATGGAGATAAGGTTTCTCCTAAGTTAGCACTTGTTCATCCGAATTTTAAAGGAGATGTCTTTTACCAAGGTAATTCAGAGCTCACGTTGAGTGGAGAATTTGGAAAAGAATTTAAACCTATCGCATCTTGGCAAAATAATCTCGTTTACGATAAAGATAAAGTTATTCAAATATGGCCAGAATTTGATATTGATGGTGCGGTCGAGTTGCAATATACATTTAGATTGATTCAAACTGGCGCTGATGGTGCATTAATTGAGCAAATCATATTAACTGATGATATGTTAGACAGTCCTTTAGAGATACCTACGAAACCATTTGATGCTTATATAAGTGTGACTGTTAAGGCGCGAGGGAACGGGACGGTACATTTAGGACCTATACACAAACGATGGTCTAGATTAGACATGGGTCAATTTTTACTCGGTGGTAGTCGTTTCGTAGATAGTCAACGACAGGAATTTATTTATTATTTCCACCCTGGTGATATGAAACCACCACTAAACGTATATTTTAGTGGTTATCGAACAGCGGAAGGTTTCGAAGGGTATTATATGATGAAACGTATGAATGCACCGTTTTTACTAATCGGCGATCCTCGTGTTGAAGGTGGTAGCTTTTATATCGGTTCATCTGAATATGAACAAGGTATTATCAATGTTATTGACGAGACATTAGAAAAGCTGAATTTTAAATCACATGAATTAATATTATCTGGTTTATCTATGGGTTCATTTGGTGCCTTGTATTATGGTGCTCAATTAAATCCTCAGGCAATTATTGTTGGTAAACCACTTGTTAATATTGGAACGATTGCTGAACATATGCGATTACTTAGACCAGAAGAGTTCGGTACAGCATTAGACGTCCTGGTGTCTAATGAAGGTGATACTTCTCAAGCGTCGATACAGGCATTAAATCAAAAATTTTGGCAAACATTTCAAAAGAAATCATTGTCACAAACTGTTTTTGCCATAGCATATATGCAACATGATGATTATGATCCACATGCATTTCAAGAGCTACTACCTGTATTGACAGCACACCAAGCAAGAGTGATGAATCGCAGTATTCCTGGGCGACATAATGATGATTCACCTACCATTGCAAGTTGGTTTGTTAATTTTTACAACATTATTTTGGAAGACAAGTTTGGGAGAGTTCAACATGCTGAAAAACAAAACATTTAAAGTTACTTGGAATTATATTTCACAAACTACATTTATGTATGGCTCAAAAGTATCATTTTCAAATGGTGAAGTGACTTTTATAAATCCTTTGATGCCCTCTGGATTACCGATTCATGAGTGGTTGATGTTAAAACAATTTTCAAAATATAAAAGTGCGCCAAGTTTACCAATTTTGCGTAGAGGACAGCATTATAAATTGCATTTTGATTTTGATGCAACGCCTGCTGGTTCAGTGTATTTTATCATCATTTTTTATAATAAAAATGGCACAAAACTAAGTACTGAGATTGTAAAGTCAAATAGTATTACGATTCAATATCCTGATGAAGCCTATGCTTATAAAATAAAAATGATGAATGCAGCATCGACGAGCCTTATATTTAGATGTTTAACAATTACAGAGATGACGCATCAAGATGATTTAGAGTATAAAAGCATGCGGGTGACGAAGATAGGCGATGACCAATATGGAAATGATAGGGTCAATGTCATTATTGCAGAACCATCTGACACCTATCCAACTATTTCGAATGATTTTTTGAAATCGTTTGGTCATGTTTGGCTCGTTGAACGTTGGATGGACGACAATATCGAGGAAAATATTAAGCAACTAAAGAATGATTTGCAAAGTCAAGATACCCTAACGGCTATTAATTTGATTAGTTATGGGTCAAAGTCAAATGTTTTTGCAACTTATGTCGCTCAGCATTTGGATTGCAAAGTGTATCGTACAAGCCATGAAGATGATGATTTAAAAGAATGGTTTACAGAACATGTCCCAGGAAATCATGAACTAAAAGATACAAATGTCGAGGTTTATTTTAAAGAAGAGCAAGACAACCATCTAAACTATATGTCACGTTTAATGAATCCAGTACGATTTTTAGATTACTTAGATGTATCGAAACTGAATGGTGGGGAAGTAAATGAAACATAAACTAGATGTTACGATAAACGAATTAAGGCTAAAGTCGATTAGAAAAATAGTGAAACGCATCAATACATGGAGCGATGAAGTTAAATCATATTCTGATGATGCGTTAAAACAAAAGACAATAGAATTTAAAGAACGTTTAGCATCAGGAGTTGATACACTAGATACATTATTACCTGAAGCTTATGCAGTGGCACGTGAAGCGAGCTGGAGAGTATTAGGTATGTATCCTAAAGAAGTTCAGTTAATCGGAGCGATTGTACTGCATGAAGGTAATATTGCGGAGATGCAAACAGGCGAAGGTAAAACATTAACAGCAACGATGCCTTTATATTTAAATGCACTTTCGGGAAAAGGAACATATTTAATTACAACGAATGATTATTTAGCGAAGCGTGATTTTGAAGAGATGCAACCATTATATGAATGGCTAGGTTTAACTGCTTCATTAGGTTTTGTTGATATTGTGGATTATGAGTATCAAAAAGGGGAAAAACGTAATATATATGAACATGATATTATATATACAACTAATGGACGTCTCGGTTTTGATTATTTAATTGATAATTTGGCAGATAGTGCGGAAGGGAAATTTTTACCACAATTAAATTACGGTATTATTGATGAAGTGGATTCAATCATTTTAGATGCTGCTCAAACACCATTAGTTATTTCGGGTGCACCAAGATTACAATCAAATCTATTTCATATTGTGAAAGAGTTTGTAGATACATTGATTGAAGACGTGCATTTTAAAATGAAGAAGACCAAAAAAGAAATATGGCTGTTAAATCAAGGTATTGAAGCGGCACAATCATACTTTAATGTTGAAGATTTATATAGCGAACAAGCGATGGTCCTAGTGCGTAATATTAATCTAGCACTGCGCGCGCAATATTTGTTTGAATCTAATGTCGATTACTTTGTATATAATGGTGATATTGTTTTAATTGACCGTATTACAGGTCGTATGTTACCTGGAACTAAGTTGCAAGCTGGACTTCACCAAGCTATTGAAGCGAAAGAAGGTATGGAGGTTTCAACAGATAAAAGTGTTATGGCAACAATCACCTTCCAGAATTTATTTAAACTTTTTGAATCATTTTCAGGTATGACAGCTACAGGAAAATTAGGCGAATCAGAGTTCTTTGATTTGTATTCAAAAATAGTCGTACAAGTACCAACTGATAAAGCGATTCAACGTATCGATGAACCAGATAAAGTGTTTCGTTCAGTTGATGAGAAAAACATCGCAATGATTCATGATATAGTTGAACTTCATGAAACGGGGCGACCGGTTTTACTCATAACGAGAACTGCTGAAGCGGCTGAATACTTTTCAAAAGTATTTTTCCAAATGGATATTCCTAATAATTTACTCATTGTGCAAAATGTTGCAAAAGAAGCGCAGATGATAGCTGAAGCAGGGCAAATTGGTTCCATGACTGTTGCGACTAGTATGGCAGGTCGAGGCACAGATATTAAACTTGGTGAAGGTGTCGAAGCATTAGGTGGATTAGCTGTTATTATTCATGAACATATGGAAAATAGCCGTGTAGACAGGCAATTACGTGGTCGTTCTGGTAGACAAGGGGATCCAGGATCATCTTGTATATATATTTCACTAGATGATTATTTAGTTAAGCGATGGAGCGATAGTAATTTAGCGGAAAATAATCAATTATATTCATTAGATGCACAACTATTATCGCAAAGTAGTTTGTTTAATCGCAAAGTTAAGCAAATTGTAGTTAAAGCGCAACGTATCTCGGAAGAACAAGGGGTTAAAGCTCGTGAAATGGCTAATGAATTTGAAAAAAGCATTAGTATACAGCGAGATCTTGTATACGAGGAACGCAATCGAGTTTTAGAAATAGATGATGCTGAGAATCGAGATTTTAAAGCGTTAGCTAAAGATGTGTTTGAAATGTTTGTAAATGAGGAAAAGGTGCTAACAAAATCGCGTGTTGTCGAGTATATTTATCAAAATTTAAGTTTCCAATTTAATAAAGATGTGGCTTGTGTTAATTTTAAAGATAAGCAAGCAGTAGTGACATTTTTATTAGAGCAATTTGAAAAGCAAGTAGCTTTGAATCGTAAAAACATGCAAAGTGCATATTATTATAATATTTTCGTTCAAAAAGTCTTTTTGAAAGCAATTGATTCATGTTGGTTAGAACAAGTCGACTATTTACAACAATTAAAAGCAAGCGTTAATCAACGACAAAATGGGCAACGTAACGCTATTTTTGAATACCATAGAGTTGCATTAGATTCATTTGAAGTTATGACACGAAATATCAAAAAAAGAATGGTGAAAAATATTTGTCAAAGCATGATTACATTTGATAAAGAAGGTATGCCAGTTATACATTTTCCATAAATGAAAAGGGGTAGCGCATGACAATATATAATATAAACTTTGGTATAGGCTGGGCGAGTAGCGGTGTTGAATATGCACAAGCTTACCGTGCTAAATTATTGAGACGTACAAATCAAGACACTAAATTTGTGTTTTTAGATTTTATACAGTCAGAGAACATACAGACATTAACGCAAAACATTGGGTTTGAAGATCAAGAAGTTATTTGGTTGTATCAGTATTTTAGTGATATTTCTATAGCACCAACAACGTACACGTTAGATGACATTGAACGTGAGCTTGGTCATGATATTAGTTTTAGAGAAAGAAATGGTAAGATAGTCCGCCTATATTTTAATGGGAAATCATCATTTGTAACATGTTATCTGCAAAATGAACAAAAAGACATTGTGGATCGTGCAGAATTTGTAATTAATAGTATGTTAGTACGTAAAGATTTTTATAGTTATACACGCATATTTTCTGAGTATTATGCACCAGCTGATAATAAAGCGAAATTATATATGCGACAATTCTATAATGAAAATGGTTCCATCGCTTATAACGAATATATTGATGGAGACAGCTCTATATATGTGTTTGCAGATGCGGTGTTGTATAACAAAACGGAATTTATTGCATACTTTTTACAACGATTGAATTTAACCCGAGACGATATTGTCATATTAGACCGCGCTTCTGATATTGGTCAGGCTGTTTTGCAGCATAAAGGTGATAGTAAAGTTGGTGTTGTGATTCATGCTGATCATTATAGTAATAATATGATGAGCGAGCAGCATATACTATGGAACAATTATTATGAATATCAATTTTCAAAAGCTAAATACATTGATTTCTTTATTACAGCAACAGATATTCAAAATCATATGGTTTGTCGACAATTTGAGCAATATCAAGGTTATCGCCCACGTGTTTATACTATTCCTGTGGGAAGCATTGATGCATTATCATATCCAACATTATCAAGAAAGTCATATGCGATGATTAGTGCATCTCGTTTAGCAAATGAGAAACATATTGATTGGCTTGTCAAAGCAGTTATCGTGGCTAAACGACAAGTGCCAGAATTAACATTTGATATTTATGGAGAAGGTAGCGAGAAGACGCGACTGCGTAAAATTATTGATACACACCGCGCGCAAGATTATATTCGTTTACTAGGGCATGTTAAACTTGATGAAATTTATACTGATTATGAGTTATTTCTTTCTGCATCAACTAGCGAAGGTTTTGGGTTAACACTAATGGAAGCGGTAGGCTCAGGACTAGGTATGATTGGATTAAATGTGAATTATGGTAACCCAACCTTTATTCGAAATGGGGAAAATGGCTACTTGGTACCTTTTGATACCGATGAAGATAGTGTGGATGATGTTGTCACAAAACTAGCTCATGCCATTGTAATGTATTTTAACAATGGACCCCAGACACCACATGATATCTCTTATGAAGTGGCACAACAATTTATGACTCAAGATATTATTTTAAAATGGGAAACATTAGTTCAAGAGGTGCTGCATGATTAAATTATTTGATTACTTTAACGATCATTCACGAAAGTTATATGAGTCTTTTAAAGCTAGTAAGTTGGAGGAAGATTTAACAATTGTACTCAATGACAATGGCTTTTTACCGGACGATGTTATATCACCGTATCAATTTTTTGCAGATAATCATAATTCAGAAAATATGAAACCACGATTCTTTAATCAGGTTACTGTACCAACTTTTTGGGAAATTAAAGGTAACAACAATTCGGCTACAATTAATGATATGGGACGTCTACGAGGCAAAATATTTTATCAAAGTGGAGAGCGCCCTAGAATTGTTAGTCGTGTCGAATGGTTTGATGACCAACAACGTGTCCGATTTGTCGATTATTATTCTAAGAATGGTATTAAATTTGCACAAACTGTTTACGATTTAAATCGTAAAGCGATCTTGAAGAAATATTTGACAGCAGAAGGTAAAGAAGTGATTTATGAAAATTTTGTAACATCTGATGTCATATTGGATTGGCAAGGGAAGTCTTACTTTTTCCCTTCAAAGCTCGCATTCGTATTATTTTTTATCAAGCAACTTGAAATTACGGAACATCATTTCGTTATTAACTCACTAGCCCTACCATTTTCAGTGTTATATAATTTGCCATCAAATGGTAGTGATGTTTTGGTATGGCAAGAACAGTGCGATGGTAATGTCCCAGGAAATATGCAATTGATGTGTAAAGGTGATATGAAACGACATTGTAATATTATTATTCCAGATAAAAACGAATATGAAATGATGCTCAATATAGCAGACGCAAAGGTTCAATCTCGTATTTTACAAGGTGGGTATCTATATAATTATCGTAGTCGTAATAGATTTACAAAAGAAATTGCAATATTAACTAACTCGGATCAACTTTGTAACATCAAGGTATTGGTTGAAACTTTACCAGATTTTAAGTTTCACATCGCTGCTATTACAGAGATGTCTGATAAGCTAATGCAACTTGATCAATATGCTAATGTGCACTTATACCCATCTATTAATATAGACAGGGTAAATGAACTATACCAGTTATGTGATATTTATCTTGATATCAATGAAGGTAATGAAATTTTAAATGCGGTGGAACAAGCGTTTGACTATGAGTTGTTGATTTTAGGTTATCGTCAAACAGCACACCATGCTAAAGTAACGCTATCAGAGCACTTATTTGAGCATAATGATGAGATAACAATGGAAAGTAAAGACCAATTAATACAAATGTTAGAAAGTTTGAAAGATCAACAACAGTTTCGAGATGCTTTATTAGCACAAAAAGCACATGCACACGAAATCTCGCGTGAACAATTTGAGCAAGTTTTTAAACAGGCGCTCGAAAGCTAAAAAGAAAAAGCAGTCTAAAATAAAACATCATTTAATATAAAAGATTTGACGTAATATGATGTTAGCGACATGGACAATATGATATTACGTCATGCTTGTTTTGTTTACTTAAATATAAGCTGAGTAATAAGTAGATAATTACTAACAACAATAACTAGATAGATAAGTGTAAATTTCTTGTAAATAGGTATATAATAGTATGTAATTCTTTGAAGGAAGTAAGTGAGAAAGGAGTAAGTTGATGGCTAAATATCGAGGGAAACCGTTTCGATTATATGTAAAGTTATCGTGTTCGACAATGATGGCGACTAGTATCATTTTAACGAATATCTTGCCGTACGATGCCCAAGCTGTATCTGAAAAGGATACTGAAATTTCAAAAGAGATATTATCTAAGCAAGATTTATTAGACAAAGTTGACAAAGCAAATCGTCAAATTGAGCAATTAAAACAGTTATCGGCTTCATCTAAAGCACATTATAAAGCACAACTAAATGAAGCGAAAACAGCATCGCAAATAGATGAAATCATAAAACGAGCTAATGAGTTGGATAGCAAAGACAATAAAGGTTCTCACATTGAAATGAACGGTCAAAGTGATATAGACAGTAAATTAGATCAATTGCTTAAAGATTTAAATGAGGTTTCTTCAAAGGTTGATAGGGGTCAACAAAGTGACGAGGACGATCTTAATGCAATGAAAAATGATATGTCACAAACGGCTGCAACAAAACATGGAGAAAAAGATAATAAAAATGATGAAGCAATGGTAGATAATGCGTTAGAAGACTTAGACCATTTGAGTCAACAAATACGCAAATCGAAAGATACATCGAAAGATCCAGAAGTGTCTACAACAGATAATAATCATGAAGTGGCTAAAACGCCAAATAATGATGATTCTGGACATGGTGTGTTAAATAAATTTCTTTCAAATGAAGAGAATCAAAGCCATAGTAATCGACTCACTGATAAATTACAAGGAAGCGATAAAATTAATCATGCTATGATTGAAAAATTGGCTAAAAGTAATGCCTCAACGCAACATTACACATATCATAAACTGAATACGTTACAATCTTTAGATCAACGTATTGCAAATACGCAACTTCCTAAAAATCAAAAATCAGACTTAATGAGCGAAGTAAATAAGACGAAAGAGCGTATAAAAAGTCAACGAAATATTATTTTGGAAGAACTTGCACGTACTGATGATAAAAAGCATGCTACACAACGCATTTTAGAAAGTATATTTAATAAAGACGAGGCAGATAAAATTCTAAAAGATATACGTGTTGATGGTAAAACAGATCAACAAATTGCAGATCAAATTACTCGTCATATTGATCAACTATCTCTGACAACGAGTGATGATTTATTAACGTCATTGATTGATCAATCACAAGATAAGTCGCTATTGATTTCTCAAATTTTACAAACGAAATTAGGAAAAGCTGAAGCAGATAAATTGGCTAAAGATTGGACGAATAAAGGATTATCAAATCGTCAAATCGTTGACCAATTGAAGAAACATTTTGCATCAACTGGTGACACGTCTTCAGATGATATATTAAAAGCAATTTTGAATAATGCCAAAGATAAAAAACAAGCAATTGAAACGATTTTAGCAACACGTATAGAAAGACAAAAGGCAAAATTACTGGCAGATTTAATTACTAAAATAGAAACAGATCAAAATAAAATTTTTAATTTAGTTAAATCGGCATTGAATGGTAAAGCGGATGATTTATTGAATTTACAAAAGAGACTCAATCAAACGAAAAAAGATATAGACTATATTTTATCACCAATAGTAAATCGTCCAAGTTTACTAGATCGATTGAATAAAAATGGGAAAACAACAGATTTAAATAAGTTAGCAAATTTAATGAATCAAGGATCAAATTTATTAGACAGTATTCCAGATATACCCACACCAAAGCCAGAAAAGACGTTAACACTTGGTAAAGGTAATGGATTATTAAGTGGATTATTAAATGCTGATGGTAATATATCTTTGCCTAAAGCGGGGGAAACGATAAAAGAACATTGGTTGCCGATATCTGTAATTGTTGGTGCAATGGGTGTACTAATGGTTTGGTTATCACGACGCAATAAGTTGAAAAATAAAGCATAATTATATTGGGGGGAGAGCATCTATATATTTTTAAAGTATATAAGACGTCTTATTCCCCCTTAAATTATTGTGAAGTATATGCAAAATGCAATGAATAGATTGTCCATCATTTTAACGTTATAATGAATTTAACGACTTAGAACTACACAAGTAAAGGAGAATGAAGATGTCTCGAAAAACGGCGCTATTAGTTTTGGATATGCAAGAAGGTATAGCGAGTAGTATACCTAGAATAAAAAATATTATTAAAGCGAATCAGAGAGCAATTGAAGCAGCAAGACAACATCGAATACCAGTCATTTTCATACGTTTAGTGTTAGATAAGCATTTTAATGATGTCTCCTCGAGTAATAAAGTGTTTTCAACAATTAAAGCTCAAGGATATGCGATTACTGAAGCAGATGCATCTACACGAATACTTGAAGACTTAGCACCACTAGAAGATGAGCCGATTATTTCTAAGCGACGCTTTAGCGCATTTACAGGTAGTTACTTGGAAGTTTATTTACGTGCAAATGATATTAATCATTTAGTATTAACAGGTGTCTCTACAAGTGGCGCTGTATTGAGCACGGCATTAGAAAGTGTAGATAAAGACTATTATATTACTGTTTTAGAAGATGCTGTTGGTGATAGATCAGATGATAAACATGACTTTATTATTGAACAAATTTTATCACGCTCATGTGACATTGAATCCGTAGAGTCATGGAAAAGTAGTTTATAGTTAATATAACGTCAATTAAAGCTCGGCAGTAATGTTTGAGAATAAGTACATTTGCTCATATTTATAAAATGTGTGAGATGGCAATTGAAACGGATATGATGAGGAACATTTGAACATAAAATAATATACTTATATAAAATGACCCGAGGCGTTCGAACTGAATGCCTCGGGTTTAATTGAATAAGAAATCGGACTTATGAACAGAAATATGTTTAAGTCCGAACTCCTTGTTTATACTTATAAATTTTACTGGTTTAATATAATACTTATTTACCTGTAATATATGATAATTCTTCAGCGGCAGCTGCATTGATAGTTCTATGAGAAATGATACCTAATCCTTTAACATTGGATTCTGAAATAACGATAGAACCATCACTGTTAACTTTTTCAACAAATGCTACATGACCGTAATGTTGATCTGCACCAAATTGTCCAGCCTCAAATACAACAGCAGCATGACGTTTTGGTGTATGACTTACTTGATAATCACGGTATTGAGCTCGATTATTCCAATTATGTGCATCACCTAAATCGCCTGAGATAGATGTACCAAATTGTTTCATACGGTTATATACGTACCAAGTACATTGGCCATGTGGATATGGCATACTATCAGATACCTCACGGAAAGGTTTGAATTCATCTGATGAATCATCATAATCCTTGATAGAACGTTCATATTTATCTAAATCTGGCATGCGTTCATCGTCAAACTGAGTTAATTGATAGTGTTTAATAATACTGTTTAATTTCTTAGCATAGTTTGGATCTGTAGCATATGTTTTAGATAAGTGTGATGTTGCATCTTTATAAGAATCGGCTTCCGATTTCCATGTTGGTTTATAAATTGTTCGATTGCCATCAATACCATTTTTAATAAGGTCAGAGTAATCTTTTAGTGATTCTTTCGTGCTTGGATATTTTCGGAATCCAGCATTAATACTATACAATTGATTACCATCAGCTTCTAATGTGTTAAAAGGAACAGAATTCCCTTCAAAAGCACCTTTGATACCGAATAAATTATGGTTTGGTGACTTAGCTAAAGCACTGCGACCTGAGTCAGATTCTAAGATTGCTTGGGCAATCATGACAGACGCATAAATATCGCTATCTTGACCAATGCGATGTGCATCTTTAGCAATTGATTTTACAAATTGACGTGTATCTTTTGAGTCAACAACGTTAAATTGTCCACTATCATCACTGTTAGATATACTAGGGTCTGTTTCGAATAATGATGTTGCACGTGTATCCTTTTGATTAACATCGTTATTGAATGATTGAGCAGGTTTAGATTTATGTTTCAATTCATCTTGTGTTGGTAACTGTGGATTCTTTGTATTAGATTTTTCATTTTTGTCTTTTTTAGATTGAGATGCGTAATCTTTTTGTGTTTTCTTTGCATCTTCACTGTATTGATCCAAAATAGAGTCTAAAGCCGAATCTGACATTGATTGATTATCTTTCGATGAAGATTTTTGATTTGCTTTATCGTCACTTGCTGGTTGACTATTTGATTGATTTGGTTGTGTTGGCTTTGGCGAATTTGGTTGCTTATTAGATGTACTTGGTTTTGTATTGTTTGATTTAGGTGCTTTTTGATTGTCTGCTTTATCTTGTTTAGATGATTGCGTATCAGTATCATTTTTGATGCTATTATCACTGTTTTTATTCGAATCATTTGTTGACTTTTCACCATTACGAGGTTGTTCGTAATCAGAAATATCCGAATTTAAATTGAATAAGTTTTGGATTAAAGTTGTTAATGAGTAATTATCATCGTATTTATTTTTGGTTAGCAATTGGTTTATATTGGTTTGTGGTAAATTCTTATAAATAAAATCAATGATATTGTTAGAGTCTGAAGTGCTGTCGTCTATAGTTTTAACTTTTTTGTCTTTATTGTCTTGGTTACTAGTATTATTGTTGTCTGCTTTATCAGTATCTTTACTTGTAGTATCCTTAGAAGTTTCATCATCAGTAGATTTTTTGGAATCATGAGATGTTGTCTTAGCTGTAGTATCTTTTTGAGGTGTGTCAGCATAAGCGGTAGGTGAAACTAAAGTAGGCAATACGAGCGTAGTTGATAGCAAATAAATTAAAATTTTATTTTTAGGCATATTTCGTATTCTCCCTTGAAAAATATAATAATTAAGTGTGATAATAAACTATGATTTGTTATAATTTATCGTATGCTGAAAATAGTTGATAGGTATCAATCGACTAAATATCTTCCAGTAAATTGATTATACTAATTTACAACGCAAAAATAAATTAATTTACAAAAAATATATAAAAAATATGAATAATTCCTACATAGGAGTGTGACAATGAAGAACGCATTTAAATTATTTAAAATGGATCTGAAGAAAGTAGCTAAGACGCCAGCTGTGTGGATTATCTTAGCAGGCTTAGCTATTTTGCCATCGTTCTACGCTTGGTTTAACTTATGGGCAATGTGGGATCCATATGGCAACACGGGACACATCAAGGTCGCAGTCGTTAATGAAGATAAAGGCGACACAATCAGAGGGAAAAAAGTTAATGTCGGTAATACGATGGTTAATACACTCAAGAAAAATAAAAGTTTTGATTGGCAGTTTGTAAGTAGAGAGAAAGCTGATCATGAGATAAAAATGGGTAAATATTTTGCGGGTATTTACATCCCATCTAAGTTTACACATGAAATTACCGGAACACTACGTAAGCAGCCTCAAAAAGCAGATGTAGAATTTAAGGTGAATCAGAAGATTAACGCTGTTGCGTCTAAGCTAACAGATACTGGTTCGTCAGTTGTCGTTGAAAAAGCGAATGAACAATTTAATAAAACAGTAACTCGAGCATTATTAGAAGAAGCTAACAAAGCAGGTTTAACTATTGAAGAAAATGTGCCGACAATTAATAAGATAAAAAATGCGGTATATTCAGCAGATAAAGCTTTACCTAAGATTAATGACTTTGCGAATAAAATTGTATATTTGAATAACCACCAAGCGGATTTAGATAAATATGCGAATGATTTTAGAAAACTAGGAAATTATAAAGGTGATATTTTAGATGCTCAGAAAAAATTAAACGAAGTCAATGGTGCTATTCCGCAACTTAATGAAAAGGCTAAGTTGATATTAGCTTTAAATAATTATATGCCGAAAATTGAAAAAGCGTTAAATTTTGCAGCTGATGACGTGCCAGCGCAGTTCCCTAAAATTAATCAAGGACTTAACATTGCGAGTCAAGGTATTGATCAAGCTAATGGACAGTTAAATGATGCCAAAGGCTTCGTCACACAAATTAGAAGTAGAGTCGGTGATTATCAAGAAGCAATTCGACGCGCGCAAGATTTGAATCGAAGAAACCAGCAACAGATTCCTCAAAATAGCGCGGCGAACAACGAAACATCAAATAGTGCACCTGCAGCTGGTAATGGTGTAGCATCAACGCCACCAAGTGCACCAAATGGCAATACTGCACCAAATAATAATGTTACGCAAAATACCGCACCAAATAGTAATAATGCGCCTGTATCAACTACACCACAAAGTACAAGCGGGAAAAAAGATGGTCAAAGTTTTGCAGATATAACAACAACACAAGTCAGCACAGCTAACGAGAACACACAAAATATTACAGATAAAGATGTTAAATCAATGGAAGCGGCATTAACGGGCTCTTTATTATCATTATCAAATAATTTAGATACCCAAGCGAAAGCCGCACAAAAAGATAGTCAGGCATTACGTAATATTTCGTATGGCATTTTAGCATCGGACAAGCCTTCTGATTTTAGAGAGTCTTTAGATAATGTTAAGTCCGGTTTAGAATACACAACTCAATATAATCAGCAATTTATCGATACATTAAAAGAGATTGAGAAGAATGAAAATGTTGATTTATCAAAAGAAATTGATAAGGTAAAGGCAGCTAATAATCGAATTAATGAATCATTAAGGTTAGTTAATCAATTAAGCAATGCATTAAAGAATGGTAGTTCAGGAACTGCTGAAGCCACTAAATTACTAGATCAACTGTCAAAACTAGATTCATCATTATCATCATTTAGAGATTATGTTAAAAAAGATCTTAACAGCTCTTTAGTATCAATATCACAACGTATTATGGATGAATTGAACAAAGGGCAAACGGCATTGTCTAATGTTCAGTCTAAGCTAAATACAATTGATCAAGTCATCAACAGTGGTCAATCTATTTTAAAAAATGGTAAAACACGTATTGATCGCTTGCAAACAGTATTACCAAGTATTGAACAACAATACATTAGTGCTATTAAAAATGCTCAAGCAAACTTCCCGAAAGTGAAAAGTGATGTAGCGAAAGCTGCTAACTTTGTGCGCAATGACTTACCACAGTTGGAACAGCGATTAACCAATGCGACTGCAAGTGTGAATAAAAATTTACCAACGTTATTAAATGGTTATGATCAAGCGGTAGGATTACTAAATAAAAATCAGCCACAAGCGAAAAAGGCTTTATCAGATTTAGCTGATTTTGCACAAAATAAATTGCCAGATGTTGAAAAAGATCTGAAAAAAGCGAATAAGATTTTCAAGAAGTTAGACAAAGACGATGCAGTCGATAAATTAATCGACACACTTAAGAATGATTTGAAAAAGCAAGCGGGTATTATTGCAAATCCTATTAATAAGAAGACTGTTGATGTTTTCCCAGTTAAGGATTATGGATCAGGGATGACACCATTCTATACTGCATTATCGGTATGGGTAGGTGCACTCTTGATGGTAAGTTTATTAACGGTTGATAATAAACATAAGAGCTTAGAGCCAGTGTTAACGACAAGACAAGTATTCTTAGGTAAAGCAGGATTCTTTATAATGCTTGGTATGTTGCAAGCACTCATTGTATCGGTTGGAGATTTGTTAATCCTAAAAGCAGGAGTTGAGTCACCTGTATTATTCGTACTTATAACGATTTTCTGTTCGATTATTTTCAACTCAATCGTATATACGTGCGTATCATTACTTGGTAACCCAGGTAAAGCCATTGCAATCGTATTGCTTGTATTACAAATTGCAGGTGGTGGGGGTACATTCCCAATTCAAACGACACCACAATTTTTCCAAAACATTTCACCATACTTACCATTTACGTATGCCATTGATTCATTACGTGAAACAGTAGGCGGTATTGTTCCGGAAATCTTAATTACAAAATTAATTATATTAACGTTATTTGGCATAGGATTCTTCGTTGTAGGTTTAATTTTAAAACCTGTAACAGATCCATTGATGAAGCGCGTATCTGAAAAAGTTGACCAAAGTAACGTTACAGAATAAAAATGAAATCCACACACTAGGGTTCTATCACCTTAATGTGTGGATTTTTATGTTTTTAGACAGAAGAGATAGTAATTTCTGTCTTTTATGGGACAGGTGTTACCATTGCTATTATCCAGGATGACTTACTATAGCACTAATATTACCGACAAGGTGAATATCCTCGTCTTCCGTAGTTAAAATAAAGCTAGAACCTTTTTGGATGTCATAGTGCTTATCGTATACTGCTAAAGTGCCAGTACCATCGATAATTGTAACTAAGCAATAAGCATGTGGTTTATTGAATTTTAAATCTCCATGAATATCCCATTTATATACTGCAAAATATTGATTATCTACAAATTGAGTTACAGTGTGTGTGTCGATGTGAGTTGTTATAGGAGTAGTATTTGGTTCATGATTGCCTAATTCAATCACATCTTTACTTTGCTCTAAGTGCAAATCACGCAATTGACCATTTTGATCTCGTCTATCATAGTCATAAATACGGTATGTCGTATCGGATGATTGTTGTGTCTCTAAAATTAAAATACCCGAACCAATGGCATGGACAGTGCCAGCAGGAACATAATAAAAGTCACCGGGCTTAACAGGTATACGTTTGAAAAGACTGTCAAATTCATGATTATCAATCATGTCGATTAACGTTTGTTTATTATGTGCATGTACGCCATATATAATTTCAGCACCTGGGGCTGCATCTAATATATACCAACATTCTGTTTTACCTAGTTCGCCTTCGTGTTTTAAAGCGTAATCATCATCCGGATGAACTTGAACAGATAATTTATCATTGGCATCTAATGCTTTAGTTAGCAGAGGGAAACTATCTCGTGAATCATTATCGAATAATTCACGATGTTGTGACCAAAGTTGATCTAGGGTCATATCCTTGTATGGACCATTGATAATTGTATTAGGGCCATTTGGATGTGCAGAAATTGCCCAGCATTCACCAGTTGTTTCATTAGGGATATCATAGTTAAATGCTTTTAATGCATGACCGCCCCAAATTCTGTCTTTAAAAACGGGTTGTAAAAATAATGCCATAGTTAAAACTCCTCTATATTTTCATTAATAAGTTATAAATTTCTGTAGTACTGTTTGCATTAATTAGTGATTGGCGCGTCTCATCATTCATTAACGCTTTAGATAAGCGCTGAAGTATTTTTAAATGTGTATCCTGACTGTTGTTTGGTACGGCAATTAAGAAAATCAATTGAGGTAGACTACCATCTAGACTTTCCCATTTAACACCATGATTATTTTTCATAACAGCTACAATCGGTTGTTTTACAACATCAGACTTTGCATGTGGAATGGCCACGTTCATGCCAATAGCTGTCGTAGACTCCATTTCACGTTCTAGGATTGCATTTTTTAAATGCGATGTGTGCTCTACATAACGGCACACTTTAAGTTGATGAATCAACGTATCGATTGCTTCGTTTCGAGACATGTTCTGATTAGCAATAATGATAGTTTGTTGATCAAACACATGAGAAGGTTTATTGAGATGTGAATGTTTCGCGGTGTTATCTACATTGTCAACCTCTGTATCATGTTGTGTTATATCTGTAGCATGAAGTTGCGTGTGTTGCGCTGGTGCATCTACTGCTATAACTGGTGTGCGACGTTTTAATATTAGTACAGTAATCATTGTGACAAGACTACCGACAATCACTGCTAAGATAAACCATAATATATGATCAATACCACCTAATACAGCCACGATTGGACCTCCATGTGCGACTCTATCGCCGACACCACCAATGGCTGCAATGACTGATGCAATCATTGCACCAATGATGTTTGCAGGTATAATGCGCAATGGATCTTGCGCTGCGAAAGGAATAGCACCTTCAGTAATACCAAATAGTCCCATAGTGAAGGAAGCCTTACCCATTTCTCTTTCGGAATGATTGAATTTATACTTTTGAACAAACGTTGCTAAACCAAGACCGATGGGTGGTGTACATACAGCTACGGCTACCATTCCCATAACAGCATAATTTCCTTCAGCAATCAGTGCTGAACCAAATAAAAATGCTACTTTGTTTACTGGACCGCCCATATCGAAGGCGATCATCGCACCTATAATCATCGCAAGTATAATAATATTAGCACCTTGCATACTTTTTAACCAGGTTGTTAATGTCTCAAAAATATTAGAAATTGGTGCACCGATTAAAAATATAAATATCAATCCTACAACGACCGATGAAATAATGGGAATAATAATGATAGGCATAATTGGTGCCATCGCTTTTGGAACTTTAATATCTTTAATCCACTTTGCGATATAACCTGCTAAGAAACCAGCAACAATACCACCTAAAAATCCTGCACCTGCATCACTGCCATAAAAACTACCGTCAGCAGCGATAGCGCCGCCAATCATACCAGGAACAAGACCGGGCTTGTCAGCGATACTAACAGCGATATATCCAGCTAGTATTGGGACCATAAATTTAAAGGCCAAACTACCAATGTTTTCAATGGATTTCCAAAATGAATCATCTGGGATGACTAATCCTTTTGATGTCGTTTCACCGCCTAGAGTCAGCGCGATGGCGATAAGGAATCCACCAACTACGATAAAAGGAACCATAAACGATACACCGTTCATTAAATGTTGATACACCATTTGAATACCACTTTTAGACTTACCCGGATCTTTCGAATGATAATTTGTTTCAGATTGATAAATAGGCGCATCTTGATTAATGATACGTTGAATTAGACCTCTCGGATTATGAATCCCTTCGCGAACATTTTCATTAATCAACCGTTTACCAACAAATCTGGACAGATCAACTTGTTTATCAGCTGCAATTATGACGCCGTCAGCTTCTTCGATGTCTTGCGTAGTTAAAACATTTTCAGCACCAACACCGCCCTGTGTCTCTACTTTAATATCCACACCCATTTCTTTTGCTACCTGCTCAAGTTTTTCTTGAGCCATATATGTATGTGCAATGCCATTTGGGCATGAGGTAATAGCTACAATTTTCATAAAATCATCTCCTTTTCTATATTGTAAGCGTATTCTCGTTACTAAAAAAAAGAATAATTACCGTTACTAGTGGCAATTATTCTTGTAAGTATTCAAATAACTGTTGCTTTAAACTATGATCATCTAAACTACATAAATGGTTCACTGAATCATCATCCAAGTTAGCAATTAATTGCATCATTTGTTTTGTAAAAGCTTTGTCTTTATGCGAAATCGCTAAGAAAAAGACAAGTTTGACATCGTGTTGTCGCCAAGGAAAAACATCTTTTGTGCGAAAAATAAGCACATGTGATTGTAAAACTTTTTCAGGATCTCCATGAGGAATCGCCATAAAATTACCTATGTATGTAGAAGATGATTTCTCACGCTCTAAAGCTGATTCGATATATCCTTCTACAATCGCATGATGTGCTTGTAATATTTTTTGAGCTTCTTCAAAAATTTGCACTGTATGTCGTGGTTTTTGTTCAGTATTTACGACAAGGAAATTGACAGTGTCCATATGATGATGTGCTTGAACCGGATTTTGTTTTTGCTTCACAACGTGTATGATTTTGTGACGGTCATCCTCAGAAAATAATGGTGCAACCTTGATAGTCGTTAGGTGCTTAGGAAGTATGTTTAGCGTTTGTTTTGGAATATCATGGGTCGTTATTAATAAATCTACATTGTCAAAGTGATAGTGTGTTATATTTTCTAGTTTAATCGTATTTATCACTGACAACTCTTCGGACAAGTTATTTATTTTAGTTTCTAAAAAATTCGACACACCTAGACCATAATAACAAGCAATGACTACATTTAATTGTGTTTTGGTACGACGCTCGATGGCAGCTTGAAAATGAATTGTTAAAAAGGCAATTTCATCTTCGCTCATCTCTATATCAGTATCAATTGCTAATTTATCAATCGCTTCAAAAAGTGTGTTAAACACAAAGGGATAGAGTTTTTTAATCTCTATAACTAAAGGATTGTTTAAATAAATGTTTTGAGTGATACGTAAATATGCTTTACTAAAATGATTATATAAATTTTGTTGTAAAATCGAATCTTCATTGAAAGGTACATGAATACGTTGCTGCATCAATTCGATTAAGCGATCAATATAACTTTGTATAAATATACGTTCTATGCCAATATCGAGTTTATTAAAATGATAAGCAATAAAGAATGAAAACATATTGATTACTTTTTCGTTCAAGTCATAACCTAATCTTTCGTTGATTTGCTTAATGCAAGATTGAGATATCAATTTTGCATCGTGGTTTAACGTGTCTAGTTCACTTAAAGATTGCTTACGTTTAATGATTAAAATGAGATGAATTAAAAGCTGTTGTATTTGAATATCAGTTGTTTCAATACTATGTTGTTGAAGTGTCTCTTGTATAATATGCGACATCATCCTTTGGTGTGAATCAGGTAATTCATTTAAAATTAGGTCTTCAACATGTACATGCCCTGATGATAATTGATTTAAATGGATGATGGCATTAGTGATATCATTATCTGTTCCATCGACCACAATACCTTGTTTTTTCTTAATTGTTAAAGCGATATTAAATTTTTGACACCATTGTTGAATTCGAACGAAATAGTCGTTGAGCACAGTTTTAGATAATAGATAATCTTGCTCTAGTTGTTGCAATGTCTGTGATTTATTGTGCATTAGCAGTTGATACGCCATAGATAATAATAGTTTTTCTTTATATGATTGAATATGCGTGTAACGTTCAGTTATCGTTTCTAAGGTATACTGCGATGTATTTAATTGATATCCTTTAGATTTAATACTTACGATGATATCATCCATAAAATTACTATTGATAACATGGATATCATTGCGAACTGTGCGGTTTGAAACATTGACATGTTCAGCAATTTCATTAGAACTAATGTGCTTTGATGGGTTTTTAATAAAAAACTGGAGTAGTTTTAAGTGTCTATCAAGCATTTAACATGTACCTCCTTTCTAAATTTTTCGTGTAAGCGTTTTTAAATGTGTATTAATATTATTAAACATGAGAGCTTATGCATACGTCAATGACATTAAAGCGAACTTTTATATGAATTTAACAGAGTGAGAATTATGCAAATAAAGAACAGCAGTAAGATATTTCAAATAGAAAAATATCTCATTGCTGTTTTTCTGAATTTATGTACCTGATACTTGTGGACGTATCAGGTAAATGATTAATTTTTAGATGATTGCGGTTGTGATGGTGATACCTGCTTAGAAGACTCGTTTGTATTAGCATTATTAGATTTGTTTGGGGCCGGTGTGTTCTGTTGTTTATGATTTTGGTTATTCGTTGAAGGTTGACTGCTACCGCCGTGATTTGAACTTGATTGATTTGAATTTGATTGATTTGAATTTGATTGATTCGGATTAGATGGTTGTGTATTCGCTGGTGCTGTTGAACCGTTATTTTGGACAGTTGATGGCGTAGATGATTGATTGCCATTAGTAACACCGTTGTTGTTGTTTTGATTTTCATTTGTGTTGTTTGTATTCTCGTCTTTTTGATGATTTACTTCAGTATCTTTCTTTTGATGGGTAGCTTTATTATCTTGCTCATTATTATGAATTGATGATGTAGAATGATTTATTGCAGCATAAATGGCGAATCCAAGTGCACCAATTAACAAGATGATAACAACAGTAATAAGAAATTTTTTCAAATGTAACGCCTCCTATAATAAAAATAGTCATACATTGCATGGCATCATGCTTTCAATGTCGATAAAATGATGTTAACTATAAAACTTGAAATGCGGACGATATTAATATTTGTGTCAGTTTTTTATGTACTTCAAATAAGTATAACAAAACTGTTATATATTTATAAATATAATCAATAGTATTTTATTGTACAAGCAAGTTATAATAATAGTAATAAGATTGAAAAATTTGTATGGAAAAGAGAGATAAATATGAATCAAACAACTAAACTTTGTGCAGCAACGACATTAGCATTAGGTACTTTAATTGGCGCAACAGTTGTAGGGACTGCATCACCAATACATCAAGAAGCACAGGCGGCAACAACACCTTACTATACTTATCATGGATATATCGGTCATAACGCTAATTTTATAATGGATAAGCATTTTATTAACGCTATTAAATATGACAACGTGACATTTAATGGCATTAAATTAGCGAAGACAAATGCGACAAAAAAAGTAGAGAAATACGATCAAACTTTTAAAGGTGTAACTGCAAAAGGAAATGAAGCGAATCAATTACAATTTATCGTTAAAAATAATATATCACTAAAAGATATTCAAAAAGCTTATGGTAAAGATTTGAAAAAAGATAATAATAAAACGAAAGAATCTGATAGCGGTATTTTTTATTATCAACATTCTAAAAAGTCATTAGGCATTTGGTTTGTTGTTGATCATAATAGAGTGGTTGAAGTTACAGTGGGACATACGCCATACAAAACGAGTAAATAATAAAGTAAATATAGGGGCTAGTATGTGAGGAATGATGTCACATACTAGTCTTTTTTGATTATATGATGGTAGTTTTCGTGTCTCCATGATATTGAAATATATAGATTTAATCATGCGCAGTTAAGTAGTCAGCATATATATTTCACATGTTGATTAAGTATGTATTGTACTAATTTTTTGATTGTTAATAATTTCACAAAAATAAAGACTTGATAAATTTTAAAAGATAATTAAGTGCAATTTTCAAAATTTTATTTAGTCACAGATAACATTTTTAAAAAAGAAAAGAATCAATAAATAAAATCAACGAACAAAAAGTATAGAAATAAATAGAAATAATCGTTTACTTTTCTGAAAAATTAAATTAATATTTTATTTATAAGCTGTTTTTAAAATTTCAGGAGGAATGAAATGTGAGGAAATTTTCAAGATATGCATTTACAAGTATGGCAACAGTAACGTTGCTGAGCTCTTTGACACCTGCAGCACTAGCGAGTGATACGAATCACAAACCAGCAACTTCAGATATTAATTTTGAAATCACACAAAAGAGTGATGCAGTTAAAGCATTAAAAGAGTTACCTAAATCTGAAAATGTGAAAAATCATTATCAAGATTACTCTGTTACAGATGTAAAAACAGATAAGAAAGGATTCACGCATTACACCTTACAACCGAGTGTGGATGGTGTGCATGCGCCTGACAAAGAAGTGAAAGTGCATGCGGACAAATCGGGTAAAGTCATTTTAATCAACGGTGATACTGATGCGAAGAAAGTAAAGCCGACAAATAAAGTGACATTAAGCAAGGATGAAGCGGCTGACAAAGCATTTAACGCAGTTAAGATTGATAAAAATAAAGCTAAAAACCTCCAAGATGACGTTATCAAAGAAAATAAAGTCGAAATCGATGGTGACAGTAATAAATACATTTACAATATTGAATTAATTACAGTAACACCAGAAATTTCACATTGGAAAGTCAAAATTGATGCCGACACAGGAGCAGTTGTTGAAAAAACGAACTTAGTTAAGGAAGCAGCAGCAACTGGCACAGGTAAAGGTGTGCTTGGAGATACAAAAGATATCAATATCAATAGTATTGATGGTGGATTTAGTTTAGAGGATTTGACGCATCAAGGTAAATTATCAGCATACAATTTTAACGATCAAACAGGTCAAGCGACATTAATTACTAATGAAGATGAAAACTTCGTCAAAGATGATCAACGTGCTGGTGTAGATGCGAATTATTATGCTAAACAAACATATGATTACTACAAAAATACATTTGGTCGTGAGTCTTACGATAACCATGGTAGTCCAATAGTCTCATTAACACATGTAAATCATTATGGTGGACAAGATAACAGAAATAACGCTGCATGGATTGGAGACAAAATGATTTATGGTGATGGCGATGGCCGCACGTTTACAAATTTATCAGGTGCAAATGACGTAGTAGCACATGAGTTAACACATGGCGTGACACAAGAAACGGCGAATTTAGAGTATAAAGATCAATCTGGTGCGTTAAATGAAAGCTTTTCAGATGTTTTTGGATACTTTGTAGATGATGAGGATTTCTTGATGGGTGAAGATGTTTACACACCAGGAAAAGAGGGAGATGCTTTACGAAGCATGTCAAACCCAGAACAATTTGGTCAACCATCTCATATGAAAGACTATGTATACACTGAAAAAGATAACGGTGGCGTGCATACGAATTCTGGCATTCCAAATAAAGCAGCTTATAACGTAATTCAAGAAATAGGGAAATCTAAATCAGAACAAATTTACTACCGAGCATTAACAGAATACTTAACAAGTAATTCAAACTTCAAAGATTGTAAAGATGCATTATACCAAGCGGCTAAAGATTTATATGACGAGCAAACAGCTGAACAGGTGTATGAAGCATGGAATGAAGTAGGCGTGGAGTAAAAATATATAAACAAGAAGAAGTAATGTTAAACACTTATAAATAATTAAATTTTAAATACAGCTTATATAAGGGGTATACCTACATTGATAATTGACTTTGTAGGTGTACCCTCTTTTTGTAATTAGATGAGAGGAGTGTGAGGGTTGTCTGCCGAAAGACTACTCGGCAGTCTAAAATCATTACTAGTAGTAAATATGTGATAATTAAATGCTGACTTAGAATACAAAATTCATTTTAAAAGTTGTCACAAAAAATTTACATGTATTTTTATTATCTTTTGCAAAACAAAGTGTTAAATTATAAATGAAACATGCATGAATTTATTTTTTAATACAAGAAACGTAACTACCAAAGGAGTTTACAATATGAAGAAAAGTAAACGATTAGAAATTGTTTCTACAATAGTTAAAAAGCATAAGATTTATAAAAAAGAACAAATCATTTCATATATTGAAGAATATTTTGGTGTAAGATATAGTGCAACAACAATTGCTAAAGACTTGAAGGAACTTAATATATATCGTGTCCCTATCGATTGTGAGACATGGATTTATAAAGCTATTAATAATCAAACAGAACAAGAGATGAGAGAAAAGTTTAGGCACTATTGTGAACATGAAGTTCTAAGTTCAATCATCAATGGCGCATATATTATAGTCAAAACCTCACCAGGTTTCGCTCAAGGCATTAACTACTTTATCGATCAATTAAATATAGAAGAGATATTAGGTACGGTGAGTGGAAATGACACTACATTAATCTTAGCTGCCTCAAATGATATGGCAGAATACGTATATGCAAAATTATTTAAATAGACATGTATCAAATGAATAATAAAAATTTGTTTCGTATCACGTGTACTCAAGTTAGTTACTACATATTAACTTGTGTACGCGTTTTTTTATGGAAAGAAAGAATTCATAGTCATTCATTTGACTGTATAAAAAACTTTATACAACATGTTTTTGTGGGTCTTTTTGAATAAAAAATGTATATTTAGACCCAAAACACCTTTATTTATGTATAAAAATCCATTATTATGTATTGTATAACAAAAAGATATGAAATTTTCGACTTTCTTTATGTGAATATAATCACATGTAAGCGTTTGAAGATTGTCTATACTCTAAATGAATTCAAAGATAAAAGGAGGAAATAGACATGACAGATGGTCCAATTAAAGTAAATAGCGAAATTGGAGCTTTAAAAACTGTGTTACTTAAGCGTCCTGGAAAAGAATTAGAAAATTTAGTACCTGATTATTTAGATGGATTACTATTTGATGATATTCCATATTTAGAAGTAGCTCAAAAAGAGCATGACCATTTTGCGCAGGTGCTAAGAGAAGAGGGTGTTGAAGTACTTTACCTTGAGAAGTTAGCAGCTGAAAGTATTGAAAATCCTCAAGTAAGAAGTGAATTTATTGATGATGTATTAGCAGAGTCTAAAAAAACAATATTAGGTCATGAAGAAGAAATTAAGGCATTATTTGCGACACTTTCTAATCAAGAACTTGTAGATAAAATAATGTCAGGGGTACGTAAGGAAGAAATTAATCCGAAATGTACACATCTAGTAGAGTATATGGATGATAAGTATCCATTCTATTTAGATCCAATGCCAAACCTTTATTTTACTAGAGATCCACAAGCCTCAATAGGACACGGTATAACAATCAATCGGATGTTCTGGAGAGCACGACGACGAGAATCAATATTTATTCAATATATTGTAAAGCATCATCCTAGATTTAAAGATGCGAATATTCCAATCTGGTTAGATCGAGATTGCCCATTCAATATTGAAGGCGGCGATGAACTTGTTTTATCTAAAGATGTCTTGGCTATAGGCGTTTCAGAACGTACATCTGCACAAGCTATTGAAAAGTTAGCGCGACGTATTTTTGAAAATCCGCAGGCGACGTTTAAAAAAGTAGTAGCAATTGAAATTCCAACTAGTCGAACATTTATGCACTTAGATACAGTATTTACAATGATAGACTATGACAAATTTACAATGCATTCAGCCATTTTAAAGGCAGAAGGCAATATGAATATATTTATTATTGAATATGATGATGTAAATAAAGATATTGCCATCAAACAATCTAGTCATTTAAAAGATACTTTAGAAGATGTTCTAGGTATAGATGATATCCAATTCATTCCAACAGGAAATGGTGATGTCATTGATGGTGCTAGAGAGCAATGGAATGATGGCTCAAATACATTATGTATAAGACCAGGTGTTGTAGTGACTTACGATAGAAACTATGTATCGAATGATTTATTGAGACAAAAAGGTATTAAAGTCATTGAAATATCTGGTAGCGAGTTGGTGCGTGGACGTGGGGGTCCTAGATGTATGAGTCAACCACTATTCAGAGAAGACATTTAACGTAATAAATTATAGAAGCGAGGGTGAAAATAATGACAGAAATTCAAAAACCGTATGATTTAAAAGGCAGATCATTATTAAAAGAAAGTGATTTTACCAAAGCAGAATTCGAAGGACTTATTGATTTTGCAATTACATTAAAAGAGTATAAGAAAAACGGTATTAAGCATCACTACTTATCTGGAAAAAATATTGCACTACTATTCGAAAAGAATTCGACGAGAACGCGTGCAGCGTTTACAGTTGCGTCTATTGATTTAGGTGCGCATCCAGAATTTTTAGGGAAAAATGATATTCAATTAGGCAAAAAAGAATCTGTAGAGGATACTGCGAAAGTATTAGGTAGAATGTTCGATGGTATTGAATTCCGTGGTTTTTCACAACAAGCTGTTGAAGATTTAGCGAAGTTCTCTGGTGTACCGGTGTGGAATGGATTAACAGACGATTGGCATCCTACACAAATGTTAGCTGATTTTATGACAATAAAAGAGAATTTTGGATATCTAGAAGGAATAAACTTAACTTACGTTGGAGATGGACGTAATAATATTGCGCATTCATTAATGGTAGCAGGTGCTATGTTAGGTGTTAATGTAAGAATTTGTACACCTAAATCATTAAATCCCAAAGAGGCATATGTTGATATTGCAAAAGAAAAAGCGAGTCAATATGGTGGTTCAGTCATGATTACGGATAATATTGCAGAAGCAGTTGAAAATACAGATGCTATATATACAGATGTTTGGGTATCGATGGGTGAAGAAAGTGAATTTGAAAAACGTATTAATTTATTAAAAGACTATCAAGTGAATCAACAGATGTTTGATTTAACAGGTAAAGATTCAACGATATTCTTACATTGTTTACCAGCATTCCATGATACAAATACACTTTATGGACAAGAAATTTATGAAAAATATGGATTAGCTGAAATGGAAGTTACAGACCAAATCTTTAGAAGTGAATATTCAAAAGTGTTTGATCAAGCTGAAAATAGAATGCATACAATTAAGGCAGTAATGGCAGCAACATTGGGGAGTTAATCACTAAATGGAACGATATGAATATGATGTGTCTGATGATATAAGTATCAAGTACAGACACCTCATATTGGTATTAAAGGAGAAATGAATATGAACGAATCAGGAGATAACAAACTCAGTAAATCTTCTTTAATTGGACTAGTTATAGGATCCATGATTGGTGGCGGTGCGTTCAATATAATGTCTGATATGGGCGGTAAAGCCGGTGGATTAGCCATTATTATTGGTTGGATTATTACAGCTATAGGAATGATTTCATTAGCGTTCGTATTTCAAAATTTAACCAATGAACGGCCGGAGCTAGACGGTGGTATTTATAGTTATGCTCAAGCAGGATTTGGCGATTTTGTAGGCTTTATCAGTGCTTGGGGATATTGGTTCTCAGCATTTTTAGGCAATGTTGCCTATGCAACACTATTGATGTCAGCAGTTGGTAACTTTTTCCCGATTTTTAAAGGAGGCAACACATTACCAAGTATTATTGTCGCCTCGTTACTACTCTGGGGTGTGCATTTCCTAATTTTAAAAGGTGTTGAAACAGCAGCCTTTATCAATAGTATTGTTACTGTTGCAAAGTTAATACCGATTTTACTTGTAATCATATGCATGATAATTGCATTCAATTTTGACACTTTTAAAACAGGCTTTTTCGGTATGACGTCAGAGGGTGTATTGCCATTTAGTTGGGCGAGCACAATGAGCCAAGTTAAAAGTACTATGCTAGTGACAGTTTGGGTGTTTATCGGTATCGAAGGTGCAGTAATTTTTTCTAGCAGAGCTAAAAATAAAAAAGATGTAGGTAGTGCCACGGTTATAGGACTTATATCAGTTTTAATTATCTATTTCTTATTAACTGTATTAGCTCAAGGCGTGATTTTGCAAAATCATATTTCTCAATTAGATTCGCCAAGTATGGCACAGGTGCTTGCATCTATTGTAGGTGGTTGGGGATCTACACTTGTAAATATTGGTTTAATTATTTCGGTACTAGGTGCATGGTTAGGATGGACATTGCTTGCTGGTGAATTACCTTTCATTGTTGCAAAAGATGGATTATTTCCAAAATGGTTTGCTAAAGAAAATAAAAATGGCGCACCTGTAAATGCACTGCTTATTACCAATATATTAGTACAATTATTTTTAATAAGTATGCTATTTACACAGAGTGCGTATCAATTTGCATTTTCACTAGCATCAAGTGCTATTTTATACCCTTACATGTTCAGTGCATTTTACCAAGTAAAATACACTTTAGAGCATCGACAGCAAGCAACTACAAAACAGTGGACGATTGGTATCATAGCCTCAATTTATGCTATATGGCTTATATATGCAGCAGGTATCAATTACTTATTATTGACGATGTTACTTTATATTCCAGCTCTTCTTGTTTATTCAATCGTTCAAAAGAATAATCAGACACGTTTGATTAAATCAGACTATATTCTTTTTATGATTATTATCGTACTTGCAGTTATCGGGTTAATTAAGTTATTGATGGGAACGATAAATGTTTTTTAAAAGGAGCGACAAAAATATGAAAGAGAAAATTGTCATTGCATTAGGCGGTAATGCGATACAGACAAAAGAAGCAACAGCTGAAGCACAACAAACAGCTATTAGACGTGCGATGCAAAACCTTAAACCTTTATTTGATTCACCAGCGCGTATTGTCATTTCACATGGTAATGGTCCACAAATTGGAAGTTTATTAATCCAACAAGCTAAATCGAACAGTGACACAACGCCGGCAATGCCATTGGATACTTGTGGTGCAATGTCACAGGGTATGATAGGCTATTGGTTGGAAACTGAAATCAATCGCATTTTAACTGAAATGAATAGTGATAGAACTGTAGGCACAATCGTAACACGTGTGGAAGTAGATAAAGATGATCCACGATTCAATAACCCAACCAAACCAATTGGTCCTTTTTATACGAAAGAAGAAGTTGAAGAATTACAAAAAGAACAGCCAGACTCAGTCTTTAAAGAAGATGCAGGACGTGGTTATAGAAAAGTAGTTGCGTCACCACTACCTCAATCTATACTAGAACACCAGTTAATTCGAACTTTAGCAGACGGTAAAAATATTGTCATTGCATGCGGTGGTGGCGGTATTCCAGTTATAAAAAAAGAAAATACCTATGAAGGTGTTGAAGCGGTTATAGATAAAGATTTTGCTAGTGAGAAATTAGCAACGCTGATTGAAGCAGATACCTTAATGATTCTTACGAATGTAGAAAATGTATTTATTAACTTTAATGAACCTAATCAACAACAAATCGATGATATTGATGTAGCAACACTGAAAAAATACGCGGCACAAGCTAAGTTTGCGGAAGGATCGATGTTGCCAAAAATAGAAGCTGCGATACGATTTGTTGAAAGTGGGGAAAACAAAAAAGTTATCATTACCAATTTAGAGCAGGCATACGAAGCTTTGATTGGTAATAAAGGTACACACATTCACATGTAGCACTTTATCACGCGACAAAACATTAAATATGTTTCTCCGTTGATTCAAATGAAAAAGTTGTCTGCTGACACTTTGCAAGGTTTGAAGGAGTTTAACTTATGACAGAAAACTTTATTTTGGGTAGAAATAATAAATTAGAACATGAACTAAAGGCATTAGCAGATTACATTAATATCCCATATAGTATATTACAACCATATCAAAGTGAATGTTTTGTCAGACATTATACGAAAGGCCAAGTTATTTATTTTTCGCCACAAGAAAGTAGCAATATTTACTTTTTAATTGAAGGTAACATTATTAGAGAACATTACAATCAAAATGGAGATGTATATCGTTATTTTAATAAAGAGCAAGTATTATTTCCAATCAGTAACTTGTTTCATCCGAAAGAGGTTAACGAATTGTGTACAGCATTAACCGATTGTACAGTTCTTGGATTGCCTAGAGAATTGATGGCCTTTTTGTGCAAAGCTAATGATGATATATTTTTGACACTTTTTGCATTAATAAATGATAATGAGCAGCAACACATGAACTATAACATGGCATTAACAAGTAAATTTGCTAAAGATCGAATTATCAAATTGTTATGCCATCTATGTCAGACAGTAGGATACGATCAAGATGAATTTTATGAAATCAAACAGTTTTTAACTATTCAACTCATGAGTGATATGGCTGGGATTTCCCGGGAAACAGCTGGTCATATTATTCATGAACTTAAAGATGAAAAACTTGTTGTTAAAGATCATAAAAATTGGTTAGTAAGCAAACATTTATTCAATGATATATGTGTTTAATATACAATGTAAAATGAATAAGTTGAACACGAGGTCTAACGTACATTTATACGTTAGGCCTTTTTTGCTAGCATGATGAATAAGTTAGAATGTTAGTTAAATTTGATTGTTGAAATTACAGTAAAGTTTAAGGTGATGAAAAATTTAGAACTTCTAAGTTTTGAAAAGTAAAACATTTGCAATAGTGTAAAAATAGTATATTGATTTTTGTTAGTTAACAGAAAATTTTAAGTTATATAAATAGGAAGAAAACAAATTTTACGTAATTTTTTTCGGAAAGCAATTGATATAATTATTATTTCATTATACAATTTAGACTAATCTAGAAATTGAAATGGAGTAATATTTTTGAAAAAAAGAATTGATTATTTGTCGAATAAGCAGAATAAGTATTCGATTAGACGTTTTACAGTAGGTACCACATCAGTAATAGTAGGGGCAACGATACTATTTGGGATAGGCAATCATCAAGCACAAGCTTCAGAACAATCGAACGATACAACGCAATCTTCGAAAAATAATGCAAGTGCAGATTCCGAAAAAAACAATACGATAGAAACACCTCAATTAAATACAACGGCTAATGATACATCTGATATTAGTGCAAACACAAACAGTGCGAATGTAGATAGCACAGCAAAACCAATGTCTACACAAACGAGCAATACCACTACAACAGAGCCAGCTTCAACAAATGAAACACCTCACCCGACGGCAATTAAAGATCAAGCAACTGCTGCAAAAATGCAAGATCAAACTGTTCCTCAAGAAGCAAATTCTCAAGTAGATAATAAAACAACGAATGATGCTAATAGCATAGCAACAAACAGTGAGCTTAAAAATCCTCAAACATTAGATTTACCACAATCATCACCACAAACGATTTCCAATGCGCAAGGAACTAGTAAACCAAGTGTTAGAACGAGAGCTGTACGTAGTCTTGCAGTTACTGAACCTGTAGTAAATGCTGCTGATGCTAAAGGTACAAATGTAAATGGTCAAGTTACGGCAAGTGATTTCAAGTTAGAAAAGACTACATTTGACCCTAACCAAAGTGGTAACACATTTATGGCGGCAAATTTTAAAGTGGCAGGGAAAGTGAAATCAGGGGATTATTTTACAGCGAAGTTACCAGATAGTGTAACTGGTAATGGAGATGTGGATTACTCTAACTCGAATAATACGATGCCAATTGCAGATATTAAAAGTACGAATGGCGATGTTGTAGCTAAAGCAACATATGATATCTTGACTAAGACGTATACATTTGTCTTTACAGATTATGTAAATGATAAAGAAAATATTAACGGACAATTTTCATTACCATTATTTACAGACAGAGCAAAGGCACCTAAATCAGGAACATATGATGCAAATATTAATATTGCGGATGAAATGTTTAATAATAAAATTACTTATAACTATAGTTCACCAATTGCAGGAATTGATAAGCCAAATGGCGCGAACATTTCTTCTCAAATTATTGGTGTAGATACAGCTTCAGGTCAAAACACATACAAGCAAACGGTATTTGTTAACCCTAAGCAACGAGTTTTAGGTAATACGTGGGTGTATATTAAAGGTTACCAAGATAAAATCGAAGAAAGTAGCGGTAAAGTAAGTGCTACAGATACAAAACTGAGAATTTTTGAAGTGAATGATACATCTAAATTATCAGATAGCTACTATGCAGACCCAAATGACTCTAACCTTAAAGAAGTAACTGATCAATTTAAAGATAAAATTTCATACAAATACGATAACGTAGCAAGTATTAATTTTGGTGATATAAATAAAACGTATGTCGTTTTAGTCGAAGGTCATTATGATAATACTGGTAAAAACTTGAAAACACAGGTTATTCAAGAAAATATTGACCCAGCGACAGGTAAAGATTACAGTATTTTCGGTTGGAATAATGAGAATGTTGTACGTTATGGAGGCGGAAGTGCTGATGGTGATTCAGCAGTAAATCCAGTTGATCCAACACCGGGACCACCAGTTGACCCAGAGCCAGAACCGGAGCCAAAGCCGGATCCAGAACCAAGTCCAGACCCAGAACCGGAGCCAACGCCAGATCCAGAACCAAGTCCAGACCCAGAACCGGAGCCAACGCCAGATCCAGAACCAACGCCAGATCCAGAGCCAAGCCCAGACCCAGAACCAAGTCCAGACCCAGAACCAAGCCCAGACCCAGATCCGGATTCAGATTCAGACAGCGATTCAGACTCAGGTAGCGATTCAGACTCAGATAGTGAGTCAGATTCAGACAGCGATTCAGACTCAGGTAGCGATTCAGACTCAGATAGTGAGTCAGATTCAGACAGCGATTCGGATTCAGACAGTGACTCCGATTCAGATAGCGATTCGGACTCAGATAGCGACTCAGATTCCGATAGTGACTCCGACTCCGACAGCGATTCAGATTCAGATAGCGATTCGGATTCAGACAGCG